>CAZMRK010000274.1:0-17437 GCA_964568355.1 uncultured Solibacteraceae bacterium
GACAGCCAGGATCGCAGCGGCGCAGACCCAGCCGTACATAATTCTGTTCACGAAAAATATGGTCGGCAGATTTCCCTCCAAGCTATTGCAGGCGGTTGTATTTTTTGAGCGCCTGGCGCAACTCATCGTGCGGCAGAGCAACAACCGTTTGGCTGTTGGCTCCAGTCATGGTTTCGGCGCCGACCATCGCGTTGATGATTGCTTCTTCGGTTGCCTGGACGGTAGCTGCGAACAAGCCGTCCATTTCGTTGTTCGGCACCATCTTCAACTCAGCGATGCCCTCCGGCCGTGCCGCATTGGGATTGGCTGTGGAGAACGCGACGAAGATGTCGCCGGAACTATTGCCCGAGGTAGATCCCGTACGCGCCAGTCCCATCGTCGCCCGGCGGGCGAGGCGTTTCAGTTGATGCGGCAATAAAGGGGCATCCGTGGCTACAACGATAATGATGGAGCCAACTTCTCTCTCTCGGGGCGTTGACACGGCCGCGCGCGCGGATTCGGGAATTTCGCGGCCCACCGGAACGCCCGCCACCATAAGCTGGTCGCGAGTTCCACAGTTACATTGCACCAAGGCTCCGACGGTGTATCCACCGGAGCGCTGGTCCAGCCTTCTGGATGCGGTGCCTGTGCCGCCCTTAAAGCCGAAGCACCTCATCCCGGTTCCCCCTCCATGATTCCCCTCCGCCACCGGCCCGGACCGTGCACTCTCCAGCGCCGCGAAAACATGATCCGGCTTTACATGAAATCCATTGACATCGTTCAGTCGCCCATCGAATGTCTCCGCGACAACAGGTAGTGAGAAAAAATGGGCGCCGTACGTATTGGTCTTGGGCCTGCGGCCGGTTTTTACCTGCCAGGCAATCACGGCATCTCGCACCACTCCGACACTGTGTGTGTTTGTGATCATAACCGGCCCATCAAGAAACCCGGACTCCTCGATCCAGGTGGTCCCGGTCATCTCGCCGTCGCCATTCTGCGAAAACCAGCCCGCAAAGACGGAATCGGTACTGCGTTTGCCGCGAGGCAGAATCGCCGTAACGCCCGTGCGTACGTTCGATCCAGAGATCAGTGTGGTTTCACCAACCTCCACGCCTTGCACATCGGTGATTGCATTCAAGATGCCCGGCGTCCCATCGAAAGGGACTCCTAGGTTTCGTGCACGAGGTTTGTCTTGAGCAGCCGCATTGAAGGCGCCGAGAAGCAAGGCGAAACACCATCCGGCCAGTCGCATGGCGATAGTTTGCCTCAAACAAGACATGCTGCACAACTAAAAATCACGCTTTCAAATGTCAGCCGCAGCAAAAAGGCGCACGAGGTTATCGCAAAAGATTGTGTTACCGCAGAAGATTGTTTTCTTCCGTTGATTCGCTAGTAGGATTATGTTACTCTCCACACACTGCCCGCTCCGTAAATGGCTGGGGATGGGATGCTGCCAGGCGGGTGTGTAAGGAGGGTTCGAGGTGTTGTCTAGGATCTCTCTGTCGAGACTCCGGTTAGGCGCCGGGCTGTTTATTTTCGCTTCCGGTTTGTTTGCCCAGACAACCAATGCGACGCTGGTGGGGGATGTGACGGACCCCCAAGGTGGCGCCGTCGCCAATGCCACCGTGGTGGTCAAAAGCGTATCTACCGGAGTCAGCCGGCAAGTGCTCACTGACGCACAGGGTATCTATCGCGTCTTTCCGCTGCCCCCGGGCACTTACGAGGTGAGCACCTCCGCCCCCGGTTTCAAAAACAAAGTGGTCTCGAATGTAGTTCTGGATGTCGCTTCCAACGTGAAGGTGGATTTTCAGTTGGAGGTCGGGCAGATTACCGAGACCGTGGAAGTCACCGGCAGCGCGGCGGTGCTGCAAACGCAGGACGCCTCCGTAGGCGGCACGGTCACCGGTTCGGAGGTCGCGCGTCTGCCGGTGAATGGCCGCAATTACACCAGGCTGATTCTCCTGATGCCGGGCACCAGCGACCAGGGCGGCAGCCAATCCCAGGGCACCTTCTCGGGGACCATGATGATCTCCGTCAACGGGCAGCGCCGCCAGGACAACAACTTCACGCTGGACGGCATCGACAACAACTTCATGATGATGAACTCGCCGGGTATGTCGCCGCCGATGGACGCCATTCAGGAATTCCGCGTTTTGAACAATACCTCGGCCGAATTCGGACGCTCGTCGGGCTCCAACGTGAACATCGCCATTAAGTCCGGAACGCGCGACTTGCACGGCAGCGTATACGAGTATCTGCGCAACGATAAGTTCGATGCCAATGATTTCTTCGCCAACCGAAATGGTACGGGAAAAGTGCCCTTCCGCCAGAACCAGTACGGCGTGTCCGCCGGCGGGCCGGTGGTGATTCCGAAGCTCTATCATGGCCGCGAAAAGACCTTCTGGTTCTTCAACTGGGAAGGATACCGCAGCCGCCGGGGCAGCACGAACCTGAGCAATTTTCCGCTCGATACGCAGCGCAAGGGCGATTTTTCGATGATCGCCAACACGATTTACAATCCCTTCACCGGGACGCCGGGGCCGGGTGGCACCATCAATCGGGAGCCATTTCCAGGCAATAAGATTCCGGCCAGCATGATCAACCCGGCCATCACCTTCTGGCTCGATACGATGATCCCCTTGCCCAACCGGTCGGGCCTGACGCAAAATTTCGTCAACACTGCGGCGACCGCCAATGACCGAGACATGTTCACGGTGCGCGGCGATCACACTTTTCGCGCGTCGGACAATGTCTCCTTCCGCTGGAGCCGGCAGCGCGTGGGCCAGACCACTCCCGGCGGCAATCCTTACCTCTACGGACTCAGCCGCTATGACGTCGACAATATGATGGCGGTCTGGAATCACATCTTCAGTCCCACTTCTGTGCTGGAGGTGAAGTTCGGCCGCAACGTGCCGACAATTCCGAGCCCCACCATCAACACGCGCATCGAGCGCCAGGAGTTCCTTACCAAGGCCGGCCTCAAGATGTTCCAGCCGGACGTGCTCTATAACCCGATACCCGACTTTGAGGCGGATGGCGAATTCGGCGCAGGTAGCGGAGGCGGCATCACGGGTGATCACATCTATCAGTACATTGCCAATTTTTCCAAGGTAGTAGGGCGGCACTCGATGAAGATCGGTGCCAACTACAGCCGCCGGCATTTCTATACCAATACCACCAATCCTATGGACGCCACGGTGGATTTCGATCCGCGCATGACGAACTTCTACGCCAACTCGAAATCCGGCGATAGCTTCGCCAGTATGCTGCTGGGATTACCCAGTACGGTGCGCCGCGGCACCGGCAATACGACGACCAGTGCCAATATTAACGTCCAGCAGTATTATTTCCAGGACGATTGGCGAGTCAACAATCGCCTGACGGTCAACCTGGGTTTGCGCTATGAGTTTATTCCGGCTCCGGTGGAGGAGACCGGCCGCTTGGGTAACCTGTGGATCACGCGCGATCCCCAAAGCGGCCAATTTACGGGCAACCTGATGTGGGGCACGACCAATCCGGAGGTGGATCCGGTTACCGGCCAGGCGAATCAGCCCGCCCGGACCTTCGGATTTGGCTCCTCGCTGATGCGCAACAACCCGAGGGATTTCGCACCGCGCATCGGCCTGGCTTACCAGGTGAACACCAAGACGGTAGTTCGCGCGGCTTACGGCATCTTCTTCAACTCCACGTTCGTACAGGAACTCCAGGATATGCGCAAGTTCTGGCCTTACACGATCCAGCAGGTGTTCACGGCCAACCAGGGCGTGGTCCCGGATCTGTTCATCACTGATACCGGGCCATCATTCAGCAACACGTCCGCGATCGGGGGATGGCCGCAGAATCCCGAAAATCGGACGCCCTATTCCGAGCAATGGAACTTCACCATCCAGCGGCAACTGATGGAAGACGTGACGCTGGATATCGCTTACGTGGGGAACGCGAATAAGAAACAGGTCGGCTATGACCCGATCAACGCGGCGCTATCTCCCGGACCAGGCGACATTCAACCGCGCCGCCTGCTGCCTGCTTTTGGAGACCTGGATGGCGGAGCGAACCGCTTCAGTTCGCAGTATCATTCTTTCCGTACCAACTTGGTGAAGCGCTTCAGCAAGGGCTTGCAGATTGACGCCAACTATAGCTGGGGCCGCTCGATGACCAACAGTTCTTCCCTGGCCGAAGCCACTGTACAGAACCCCTACGACCTGCACCAGGAGTGGGCGCGTTCGAGCATCGACCTGCGGCATATCTTCCAGCTTGCCTATGTCTACGAGTTTCCCTTTGGAAAGGGTAAACGCTGGGGCTCCGGATGGCACGGATTCATGAATGGGTTTTTCGGAGGATGGTCGGCTGAGGGGATTACGCGCGCGCAGACCGGCGCTCCGCTCAACCCGCGCATCAATCAGGACCGTGCCAACGTAGGCCGAACCTACCAGAGGCCGAACGCCACGGGTCTCGATCCGAACAACGGACCGAAAACCGCGGACCAGTGGTTCAACACGGCCGCTTTCGCGCTTCCGGCCATCTATACCTACGGCACGTCCGGCGGGTTTGTCATCAGCTATCCCGGCCGCTACAATTGGGACGTATCTTTCCAGAAGGACTTTCCGCTCTGGGAGGGCCACCGTATCCAGTTCCGTTCCGAGTTCTACAATCTGCCCAACAGCGTCAGCTTCCAGGACGTGAATGCGGCGTTCGACGGGAACGCTTTCGGCCAGGTCACGAAAGCTACGCCCGCACGCCAGATTCAATTCGCCTTGCGGTACGAGTTCTGACCGCTAGCGGCTCACTCCGAACGCCAGCGGATAGTGCGCGGTATCGAGCAGCCATTGCTTGTTGTTCCGCAGGTCGTCAGTGAGGCGGTCGCAAAGGGTCGCGCGCTGCTCGAAGAGACGGTAGCCTTCGCGCGGGCGGAGGTAGCCGGCTGCCTTGGGATCCGATGACGCGCCGGCCTGCTCATAGCGACGCCGGTTATCGAGCAGAGCTTTGACCAGAAACGGCATCACCATGCTGTAATCGCCCTGCATACTCTCGGTGGTTTGCAGGTAGGTGTCCTTATCCACCTTGCCCCAGGTCACGGCCTCGGCCGGAGGGCAGGAGGAGAGGGAGCCATCGGTGACCGGCGCGGTCACGATCTGCACGTCGAACTGGTAGCCGCGCACGTCGGGCAGCCCGAAGATCTGTCCCAGCGCGGGCTCGGGCTGGAGGTTGAAGTTCTTGGGCACGCCGCCGCCGAGGATGATGGTGCCCAGGGCGTGCGCCGGGTGATCGAACAGGCCCCAGCGATGATAGGCGCAGGCCTCGAAGACCTCCCCGTGCAGATCCAGTTCGAAACCGTATTCCGGGATCAGGCCGGCCTGGCGCATGGCCCACAGCTTCATGGAATTCAGAAATACGCTGCCATCCGCCGGAGCGCCTACGAGGACGGGAATGCCCAGGCGGTGGCAGGTGGATAGCAGGCCGGGCGCCACGCCGTTCTGCTGCTCCTGCGCGGCGTAATAGGCTCCCAGCCGGTGGCGCAGTTCCGTGCCGGTCATCTTCTTTTGAAATTCCGGGCGGGAGAGCATGGCGGTGAGGAAGCGGTCCTGGTCGAGCAGGACGCCTTCGTCGAAGGCCATGTCGGTGACGCGGATCACCTGCTCGTCGCGCAGGGCGGCGTCATCGGTGTTGATGGAGACCTCGCGGATCGGATCCTCTTTATAGGCGTCCAGGCTGCGATGGCCATCGTGGTAGCACACGGCATCGGTGGTGCTGAGGTAAGCGACCCAGCCGGTCTCGAGCAGGGGGATCAGCCAGGCCAGGTGCTGGCCGGAGACCGTGACCGGCCCGGAGATGGAGATGGTCAGCGGACAACCCAAACCGATGGCATGATCGAGAATGGTATAGATGCGCCGCAGATAAGCGCCGCCGAAGGCCGGGAGGCAATCCCGGAAGAGTTGGTCCAATGAATCGCATTCGTCGACACGGCGGACCCGCACGGGTCGCAGGCGGGACACACCTCGCGGTTCGCCGCTCGTGGCGGAGTGCGGATGAATGTGCTGGGGCATCTTTTCTGACCATAGCAAGCGCGAACGGCCGCCTGCAATGCGAAGAAATTGGAACTTTTGCGCGTCTTCGCCGGAATGCAAGGAGACGGCCCGAAAATCCATGACGGAATCCAGCCCCGCACCGGATGAAGAACTGCTCTGGCGCATGCATCACGGCGACGAGGAGGCATTCGTGGCGCTGTATCGCCGGTGGCAGGGCGGGATTTACCGCTTTGCTTTGCAGATGAGCGGGTCGCCGGCGGCGGCTGAGGATGTCACGCAGGAAGTGTTTCTGGCTTTGATGCGAGACTCCCGGCGCTACGATCCGGAGCGCGGTTCGCTGGGCGCTTATCTTTATGGAATTGCGCGCAACCTGGTGCTGCGCTGGCTGGAGCGCGGACGCGCCAGTGTGCCTTTGGCGGAGGATCGGGAGGAAGAGGCCGGGCCGACGGCCGCGCCGCTGGTGGCGGCAGACAATCCGCTGGGCGATCTGACTCGCCGCGAGACGGTGGAGGCGGTGCGCCGGGCGGTGCTGGCTTTGCCTATGCACTATCGCGAGGTGGTGGTGCTGTGCGATCTGGAGGAGATGGATTACGCGGAAGCAGCGCTGGTCCTGGCGTGCTCTGTGGGCACGGTACGCTCCCGCCTGCACCGCGCCCGCAGCCTGCTGGTGGAGAAGTTGAAGGTGCGGGCGGAGCCCTCGGCGCTGCCGAAGCTGAATCCGGCGAGGTGTTTGATATGAATTGTCAGGAGTTTGAGGCGATTGTGGTGGACCTGGCCCGGCGCCGGCCGCTCGAAGCATCGCTTCGTGAGAGCGGGCGGGAGCATGCCGAGGCCTGCACCACCTGCGCGGCCCTGCTACGCGACCAGCGCGCCCTCAGCGCGGGACTGCTGGCGCTGGCGGAGAGCACGGCCGCCGCTCAGGCATCCGCCGGGCTGGAGGCGGCGCTGAAGAGCGCGTTTCGGGCGCAGGCCGCGCTGCCGGAGGGCCCGCCGGTTTGGCGGGGTTCCTGGAAGGCGTGGGCTTTGGCGGCGGCTGCCTGTCTGGTGCTGGGCGCGGCCCTGGCGATCCGGATGGTTCCGGCGCCGGAGAGACCGATTGCCAAACCACGTCCCACCGTTCCAGCCAGCCGGCCGATCCTGGCCGACGCGGTACCCGATCCTGTCGAGAGGCCTCCGGCGCGGAAGGCCCGCATGGTGCGCCGCAGAAATCGGGTGGCGGGCCGGCTGGTGCGGCCGGCGGAGATTGTCGCACCGCAGGAACCCGGTTTTGTGCCGCTGCTCTACGGATCCGCTCCGACTCCGCTCGAAGGCGGTCAGGTGGTGCGCCTGCGCTTGCCGCGAGCCACGCTTGCGGCGCTCGGCCTGCCTACCAATGCCGGCCGGGGAGATACCGTGCAAGCCGATGTTTTGTTTACCGAGGACGGCATGGCCCGCGCCATCCGCTTCGTGCCGTAGTGGGTCGCGAAAAAATGCCGATGGACTGCTTCGTAAGCCATCTACCGAGCCGCGCGCGTGAGCAAGCGGTTCCTGGTTTCTTCCAGAAAAGCAGAGAGGAAAAGTCATGCAACAGTCGAAAAAGCAGATTTTAGCCGCCGCGTTCGCCCTCGTGGTGACCGCCGCGCTCAGTTCCGCGCAAGAGGCTCCCGGATTGTCTACCAACCAGGTATTCGTCCGCAGCGGCCAGGCGGGTGGTGTCGTGACCCAGGGCGCCGTTGGCTTGCCCACCACCATCCAGTACGTTGCCAGCGAAATGAGTTTCGAAGGCAAGGTGGTGAAGGGTGTGCCGTACTCGGCGCAGGCGGTGACCGAAACCAATCAGACCCTGGCGGATGGAAATCGCATCCATCGGACCGTGACAGCGGGCGTGTATCGCGATAGCGAAGGGCGCACCCGCCGCGAGCAGACGTTCGCCGGAATCGGGGTACTGGCGCCGGCTTCGGATGCGCCACAAACCGTCTTCATCAACGATCCGGTCAGCGGCACGAACTATGTACTCGAGACGGCCACTAAGGTGGCGCGCAAGATGCCGGCGCCGCCGTCAGGCGCTCAGTTGGCCAAATTGCTCGCGGAACAGAAGGCATCCACCGGAACGTCGAGCGCGTCTTCTTCTACTTCTACGAGCATCGCTCGCGAGCCCCTGCAGAGCCGGGTGATGGTCGCTCCCCTGGCAGGGACAGCCTCGGCCACGTTCGGGACGGCGGGGGCATTTGCCATTGGCGGGGGACCCTCTTCGCAGATGCAGGCGCATACCGATTCACTGGGAAAGCAGACCATCGAAGGAGTCCTCGCGGAAGGCAGCCGGACCACCATGACCATCGCCGCCGGAGCGATCGGCAACGACCAGCCCATCGATGTGGTCTCGGAGCGCTGGTATTCGCCGGAACTGCAAACGGTCGTCATGACCAAACATTCCGATCCGCGAATGGGCGAAACGGTGTATCGCCTGACGAACATCAACCGCAGCGAGCCTTCTTCCACGCTGTTCCAGGTGCCTCCCGACTACACGCTGGAGGACCGTCCTTCGACATTCCATTTGCAGATCCCCAAGCCCGGAGAGACGAAGTAGCGCCCCCGCCGCCCGCGCAGCCCCCCATCACCGGGCTGCGCGGGTGGCTTCCTTCAGAGTGGTCAGGTACTGGAGCAGATCCACCAGTTGCTGTTCGGTCATGCTGTTCACCAGGTCTTCCGGCATCATGGAGAGCTTGCTGCGGCGGCGGGAGACAATCTCGGAAGGCTTCAGGCGGAGTTCCTCTCCCGTATCGGTCTTGACCACAACGCGCTGCGGCGTGTCCTGATCGATGATGCCGATCACCTGGCCTTGCGTTTTGGTGTCCAGAATCCACAGGTAAAATTCCGGGGCGATGCCGGCGCTTGGATTGAGGATGGCATCGAGGATGGCCTGCTTGCCCAGCTTGGATCCGATGGTGCCCAGGTCCGGCCCGACCTTTTTGCCATGCCCGATGGTGTGGCAGTTGCTACACTTCGGACCTCCGCGAAGGTCAAACACCTTGCGTCCGCGCTCGGCATTGCCCTCGCGCGCCAGAAGAGCCCATACCGGCGGGAGCGGCGTCTGGTTCTTGCTGGAGAACGGCGGAAGCAGCTTGGCGGCCCGGCTTTGGATAACCGGATTGCGGCTGGAATTGGTCACCAGCGTGGCGATGTTTTTCAGCTCAGCCGGCAGTTCGCCTTTCTGCTGGAGATCGAGCAGGAGAGTCAAGCCCGCGTCCGAGCGGCCCATGATGCGCACCGCCTCGGTACGCACCTCATTGGGCGCCTGCGTCAGGAGCAGCCTGGCGAACTTCGCCTCCAAGCCGGGCGGGCGCTCATAGCCGATGGCGCGGATCGCGGCCACCCGCAGTTCCAACGGGCCGCTTTGAGAGAACTTTTCGATGGCGGGCAGGTATTCGGCTTTCTGGGTTTTGCCGAGCGCCTGGACGGCCGCTGCCCGCACAGGCGTGGGCGCGCCTGCCGAGCGCGCCAGCGCCAGCAGATCGGGCCCATAGACCGGATCGCCCAGGTCATCCGCCAGTTCCAGCGCGGTTTCCCGCAGGCGTTCGGTGGCCATGGCCTTGCGCACGGCGGCAATCGTTTCCGGGCTCTTGCGCAGGTCTACCCATTCGCTGAACAACTGGTGGCTCAGACGAGCGAAGGCCCGATCGGCAATCTCGGGAGGAGCTGCGGCGTCGGCAGCCAGCCGGGCCACGCGGAGACCGGCTTCCTGAGACGGCATTTCGGCCAGTGCATCCAGAGCCTGCAAACGATCCGGGATGTTCAGGCCGGCGTCCTCCATCGCCGATGCCAGATAGGGCAGGGCATCGGCCGGCCGGAACTCCCAGAGTAACCGGCCCAGCAGGGGATTCCACTTCTCCGGAAATTCTTTGCGAAGGCTGGTATAGAGCAGGTTTTCGCGGCCGCGCGCGGCGATGCCCAGGGCCTCCAGATACCAGCGATCCTTGCCGTCATATTGCCGGGCGAGTTGCAGAACCGAATCGGCCGCGGCTTCATCGGACGGCCCCGGATTCGCCGGCGGGGCGCCGATGCCATAGGCATGATCCACCCGATTGGGATCCTGCAACAGGATGGCGATCTCGCGGCGCACCTGCGGGGATGGGTCATGAAGCAGGGGACGGGTGGCTGCCGCCATATCGGCGCCGTAGAGGCGCATCACGCGCAGGGCGAGGATGCGAAATCTCGGATCAGGATCGGCGAGGGCTTCCTGTAGTTCCCGCTCTCCTTCCCCATGGAGGCCGCCGAGGAGCCATAGCGCCCGCGCCTTCAGGATGGGATCGCCCTGCTTCCACATCGACTGGAGCACCGGCAGGGCGGCTTGTCCCTGGCTCTTCAACCTGGCATAGGCCAGGTAGCGCACGGCCTGGGCCGGAGAGCGGAAGGCCGCGGTCAGCCCCTCCGGCGTCTCCAGGTCGAGCTTCGGCACGCGCGGCTGGTAGCCGGCGGGCGCCAGGCGATAGATGCGCCCGCGGCGGATATCCTTCATCTGATGGCCGCCCACGGAGGCGTCATACCAGTCGGCGATATAGATGGCGCCGTCCGGGGATACGGCCACGTCGGAGGGGCGGAACCAGGCATCCTCGCCTTCGACGGTCGCCTCGGTCTTCATGCTGTAGCCCGCGCCGTCGTTGGCGAGGAAGTAGGTGTTGATCATGCGCTTGCCGGCCTCGGCATGGATCAACTGGCCGCGATACTTCTCCGGCAGGAGCGTGCCTTCGTAGATCACCAGGCCGCAGGGCGCGCCGGCTCCGGTCCGCGCGATGTTCGGCACCACGCCCGCCAGTTCGTTGTGAAAGTGAGAGCTCTTGTCCTCGCGCCAGCTTCGCCCGTAGGGTCCCCAATAGCCGAAGTTGCCGCCCTCCATGACGTAGTTCACCCGCGTCCAGGCGTTGCCGTCGTCATCGTTATCGGTCTGCCAGATGCTGCCGAACGAATCGACCGTCAGCTCATAGGGGTTGCGGAAGTTATGGCCGATCACGGTCAGCCCGGTGCCGTCCGGATTCACGCGCAGCGCGACGCCGGCGAAATAGGGGCCTGCTTTGGAACTCACCAGATGGCGGCCGGACTTGTCGGTGATGTCGAAGCCGGGATCGCCGTTATCCAGGTAGTAGCGGCCGTCGGGACCGAACACCACGGCATGCACGCCGTGATCGTGATCCACGCCGTTCCATCCGCTGAGCAGGGTCTCTTTTCGAATCACCCGGTCGTCGGAGTCCTTGGTGTAGACCACCACGTTGGGCGATTGCGAGATGACCACCTTGTCTCCCAGCACGGCGATGCCCAGCGGGGCGCGCAGGTCGGGACTCTGGTCGAAGACCTTGACCTTGTCGGCCTTGCCGTCGCCGTTGGTGTCTTCGAGGATCAGGATGCGGTCGCCCCCGCTGCGATAATCCTTCTGGTGCTTGAGCTGGCGCCGGTAGTTCACGCCTTCGAGCACCCAGATGCGCCCTCGCTCATCGATATCGATGTTGGTGGGGTTGACGATGTCCGGCTCCGAGGCCCAGAGCGTCACTTCCAGGCCGCCGGCGACCTTGAGTCCCTTTACCGTCTGGCGCGGCGATTCCTGGCCATGCAGAAAGGAAGAAAACAAGCAGAGCAGGGGAAGACAGCGGATGATTTTCATGGGTCCCAGTCCCCCACATCATATTGCATTGGGGGGAGGGGCTTCACGGGACGGCGGGCGGTATCACTTCAGGTAGCGATCGAACCATCCGGCGGTCCGCCGGATGACATCGCGCATATGGTCCTGATCGCGGAACATGTGGCCCTCGCCCGGATACACCACCATTTGGGTAGGAACACGCAGGGTCTTGAGAGCGTGCCAGAACTCGAAAGATTGCGGAGTAGGGCATTCGCCATCGCGCTCACCCACCACCACCAGCGTGGGCGTCTTCACGTTTTTGATGAACGAGATCGGCGAGCTTTTGGCATAGACGGCCGGATCGTCATAGACCGACGCGCCGAAGTAGGGAATCAGCCACTGATCGATGGAGTTCTGTCCGTAGTAGCTTTGCCAGTTGGCGATCCCCGCTCCTGCCACGGCGGCACGGAAACGGTTGGTCTGGGTGACGGCGAACATGGTCATATAGCCGCCGTAACTCCAGCCGGTGATGCCGATGCGATGGTCGTCTACCGGCAGGGTCTTCACAATCCGGTCCACGCCGGCCAGGATGTCGCGCATGTCGCCGCCTCCGAAATCCTTCACGTTGGCGCGAGTGAATGCCTCGCCCTGCCCGTAGCTGCCGCGCGGATTCGGGAAGAAAACGAAGTAGCCCTGAGCCGAGAGCACCGACATATCGAACGCGGTATTCGGCCAGTGCACCCGGGCTTCCCCGGCTGGCCCGCCGTGCACCGAGACCACCATGGGATAGCGCCGCTCCGGGGAGTAATTCCGGGGGTAGAGCAGCCAGCCCTGCAAGGCGAAGCCTTCGTTGGACCAGTGGAAATCCTTCACCTCGCCCCATTGCGGATGCAAGTTGCGATTGGCGGTGGTGATCTGCCGCCATTCGCCGATCGCGCCGGCCCAGACTTCCGGCGGCTGCCGCCAGCTCTGGCGCACGATCGCTGCCGTACGGCCATCGGCGGCGAGAGAAAAGTTGGGGAAGTTGCCGGCGGCGTGGGCTTCTTCATCGCCGCGCCAGAGCGTTTCTCCGTCTCCGGTTTCCAGGTCGAGTGTAGAGATCGCGTTATCTCCGCCGACGCGCTCGGTGAAAAGCAGTTTCCCGGACGTGCGCCAGGTGAGCCAGGTAAGCGACGCCTTGCGCCCCTCGGTGCGATTGCGCGGCCGGCCCCCGGCGGCGGGAATGGTGTAGAGGTCGCCGCCGGTGAAGCCTTCATCACTCATCAGGCCGCCGATGAAGGCGATGGTTTTCCCGTCGGGTGACCAGCGCGGCACGGCGATCTGCATAGCAGGCCGCAGAATCGACTGCATTTGGCCGGAGGCGAGGTTTACGGTGTAGAGTTGCGCAACGTACCAGTTGTTATCGGCCGGCCCGGGCGCGGCGGTAGCAGCCAAGCTCTTTCCATCGGGCGACCAGTCGAATTCGTAGATATTCAGATCCGGCTGCGAAATCTCGCGCACCTGTTTCGAGCCCGTATCGACCACCGTCAGGCGGGCGTTGCGGATGCTCTCGTCCAGCACGCCGGTCCGCGCGCCAGTGGCTTCGAGCGGACCGCCTCCGCCGCCTCCGGCAGTGTAGAGAAACGCGATGGATCGTCCGTCAGGCGACCAGTGGGGCTCGCTCACGTACCCGTCCAGGCTGGTGAGCTGGTGCACAGCGTCTCCCCGCGCCGGCGCAACGTAGACCTGCATCTGTCCTTCTTTCTCGCGGCTGGAGAGGAAGACCAGTTGGCTGCTGTCGCGAGACCACTCCAGGTTCGAACCGGCGCCGATGGTGCGCGGTTTCGCGCCGGCGGAGCGCCAGTCGAGCAGGTGGATCGCCAGCGAGCCGCCGGAGTCGCGGCCCACCCAGGCAAGCTGCGCTCCATCCGGCGAGAGGGCCACTTCGGGAAAGGACTGGACTTCGAAAATCCGGTCCAGAATCTCATCAACGGATTGGCCGGCCAGCGTGAGGGCCGAACATGCCGCCAGCAGCAAAAGCACGGAGACGCGATGAATTTTCAGCATGGATGCTCTCTATTCGCGGCAGATTCCGCGCTCGCTGCGGCGGATAAAGCCGACCAGGTGCAGTGTCTCCGGGGTCGGAATTTCGCCCTCGATACGAGCGAGCGCCTCTTCCAGTTTCAGCCCGGAGCGGTATAGCAACTGATAGGCTTTTTTGAGCACGGCGACGTCGGAAGCCTTGTATCCGGCCCGCTTTAAGCCCACGACATTCAGTCCCTTGGCTTCGACATTGAAACCGGAATAAAGGAAAAACGGAGGTACATCACTGTTAACGCGGGTGTTGCCGCCGATCATGGCCAGGCGGCCGATTTTGGAGAACTGATGGATGACGACGCCTCCCGAGATAAAGGCCTGGTCCTCTACTTCCACGTATCCGGCGACCAGCGCGCAGCTACAGATGACCGTCTGGTTCCCGATGCGGCAATTATGGGCGATATGGCCCGACGTCATGATGTAATTGTCATTGCCGATTTCGGTCACCGATTCCGGTTCGGTACCGCGTGAAATCGTGTAGTGCTCCCGGATTTTATTGCCGCTGCCGATCCGCAGATAGCTCCGGTCCCCGGAGAAATTCTTATCGAGGGGGTCTGTTCCGAGCACCGTCCCCGCGGAGATCTCGTTCCGTTCGCCGAGCGTGGTCCAGCGCTTGACGTACACGTAAGGCTCCAGCACACAGCCCGCGCCGATCTCCACGTCTGATTCGATGACACAGAACTCTCCGATCCTCACCCCCGGCCCGATCTTCGCCTCGGGGTGAACTCTTGCTGTAGAGGCGATCACAGTTTGTATGATAAGTCATGCGCGTACGTGAATTAGCCGACTGGCTCGGCGCAACTTACGAAGGTGACGGCGAGAAGGAGCTTACAGGCGTGGCTCCGCTTGAAACAGCGGGCGCCACCGATCTCTCCTTCGTCGGCAACCGGAAGGCGATGGGACAGGCGGAACAGTCGGCCGCCGGGTGCCTGATCGTGCCCGCCGACTACCCCAGTCCCAGCTATCGTACGGTGATTCGCGTGACCGAGCCGCGCACGGCGTTTGCGCGGGCCATGAACCGCTTCTACCCAACCCAGGAGCTCACTCCGGGCATTCATCCCACGGCGGTCGTGGCGCCGCATGTCGAAATCGGCGCGCTGGTGGCGGTCGGGCCGCACGCGGTGATCGGCGAGAATTCCCGCATCGGCCTGGCGACCAGCATCGGCGCGGGCTGCGTGATCGGGAAGCGCGTATCGCTTGGGGAAGGATGCGTCCTCCAGGCCAATGTAACGATTTACGACAATGTAGATATCGGTCGCGGCACAATTCTACATTCGGGCTGTGTCATCGGGGCCGACGGCTTCGGATATGTGATGGAGCACGACCGGTACCACAAATTTCCGCAGGTCGGCCGTGTCGAGATCGGCGACTTTGTCGAGATCGGAGCGAACTCGTGTGTAGATCGCGCCGCGCTGGGCGTCACCTCGATTGGCGAGGGCACCAAGCTCGACAACATGGTGCACGTCGGGCACAACTGCCGCATCGGGCGGCACGTCGTGGTGGCGGCGCAGACCGGTTTTTCGGGCGGCGTGGTGGTGGAGGATTATGCGGTGATCGGCGGACAGGTCGGGATCGGCGACAAGGCGCGCATCGAGTCTCGCGCGGTGCTGGGCTCCGGCTGCGGCGTTCTGACCTCCAAGATCGTGCGCTCCGGCCAGGTGGTATGGGGCACGCCGGCGCGTCCGCTGCGCGAGCATCTGGAGCAGCTTGCCAATCTCGCGCGCCTTCCCGATTTCCGGCGGGAGCTCGCCGAACTCAAACGCCGGCTCGCGCAGTTGGAGGCGCAGTCCTGATGCTGGTAGTAGTGGGAGGGCACTCCCGCAACATCGGAAAGACCGCGGTGGTTGCGGGGCTGATCCGCGCCATGCCGGAGCAGCGCTGGACCGCGGTGAAGATCAGCCAGTTCGGCAATGGAGTATGCGCGGCCGAGGGCGACCCGTGCGGCTGCGAAACGGGCAACGATCATCCCTGGTCGATTGTCGAGGAGTCGGAACCGGGAGAGACCGATACCGGGCGCTATCTGCGGGCCGGCGCTCGCCGCTGTTTCTGGGCTCGCGTGGGTTCCGGCCAGTTGGCGCGCGCGGTGCCCGCGTTACGGCGTATTTTCGCCGAGAGCGAAAATACGATCGTCGAATCCAACAGTATCCTTCAATTCTTCAAACCGGATCTTTTTTTGATGGTTCTGGATTTCTCGCGAGAGGATTTCAAGCCCTCCAGCCTCCGATTTATGGATCGCGCACACGCCTTTCTGGTAGTGGACAGCGGCATCAATGTGCCGCTGTGGCAAGGCGTGTCGCGCGGTTTGTGGGACCGCAAGCGGCAGTTTATTGCCCGGCCGCCTCAGTATGTCACGCCGGCCATCTCCGCATTTGTGAAGGCCCGGTTGTCGGAGCGAGCTGTTCCGGACGGCCCGGCCTGAGATTGCTTGAGATCGCGGCTGGTGCGGGCCAGAATGCGGTCGGCCTCCAATACCTGCTGTTCGATGGTGTCCAACTGCTCATGCAACTTCCCCGCCTCTTCCGGAAGCACCACATGCAGGTAATAGGCGCAGGTGGCAATGGTGGTCAACGGCTGCCGCAGTTCGTGCACCAATTCTTGTAGCCGTATTTCGATACGGCGGGCTTCCTCTTCAGGTATGTCTTCGACGATACCCGGCTGTGATTGATCGGTTAAAGGGGATAACATCGTCGTGTGAGATCGGGGGAGATTCCCGATTATAACGCGGGGCTCTCGTCAGGCAAACAAAAAATTCTTAGGAAAATTTCCGGCGCACATGCCGGGTCTTCCTTCATACACTTTCCCAAAATGGGAATTCGGATTTTCCGGGATCTTTTCCGAATCCTTCCAAATCAATCTACCGGTTGGGGAGAACGTTCCGCGGCGGCCACACGGTTGCGGCCTTCGCGCTTGGCCTGGTAGAGGCCGGCATCGGCCTGCCGCAAGAGATCATCGGCCTGGTCCGGGGTGGGGTGATCCAACCAGGCTACTCCGAAGCTTGCGGTGACGGACAGAAATAACTCATCGACGTGAAAGGCCTCGGCGGCCATCGCCTCCCGCAGCCGCTCGGCCTGTGCGATGGCGCCGTCGAGGTGGGAGTCCGGCAGCACGATCAGAAACTCCTCGCCGCCATAGCGTCCGATAAAATCGTGGCGCCGCACGCTGCCCGACATGCGGCTGGCTGCTTCGCGCAGCACGGCATCGCCGGCGTGGTGGCCGTAGGTATCGTTGATCTGTTTGAAGTGGTCCAGGTCGGCCATCATCAGGGCCAGGGGCGATTTGTTCCGGCTCGCGCGGGAAAGTTCCTGATCCAGCACCTGCAGGATTGCGGTGCGGTTCCATAAGTGGGTAAGCCCGTCGCGGGTGGCCTGCTCGCGCAAGGCTTCGCGCGCCATAATCAGTTCGTCCTGAAGAGCCAGAACCCGCAGGCCGGCCCGCAACCGCGCCCGCAGTTCCGGAACCTTGAATGGCTTGGTCACGTAGTCGTCAGCGCCCGCTTCGATGCCGGCTACCACATCGTCGCATTCGATCCGGGCAGTGAGCAGAAGAATGTAGATATAGCGGTCGCGAACCTCGGCGCGAACGCGGCGGCAAACTTCCACGCCTTCCATGGCCGGCATCATCCAGTCCAGAATAGCCAGCCGCGGACCGCCCTCTTCGCTCAGCAGAGCCCAGGCTTCCTGTCCGTTCCGCGCGATGAGTACCTCGTAACCCCAAGCTTTTAAAAGACCTTTGAGCAGGGTTTGAAAGACAGGATTGTCCTCGCCTA
>CAZMRK010000275.1:0-8184 GCA_964568355.1 uncultured Solibacteraceae bacterium
TTACTCGCCCATGTGGCTGGAAGAGATGCTGCCCCAGGACAACCTGGCTGCCTATCGCGAACTGGCTCAGGCGACACGCCTGCCGCTTTGCCTGAGCGAGCGCCTGATGACCCGCTGGGGCTTCCGCGAACTGCTGGAGAACCGGGCCGCGCGCATCATCATGCCGGATATCTGCTGGTGCGGCGGAATTTCCGAGGCCCGCAAGATCGCCGTGATGGCCGAGACGCAATATCTGCCGGTAGCGCCGCACAATTGCGGCGGGCCGGTCCTGCACATGGCTTCCGCGCACCTGGCCGCTAACCTCACCAATCTGTTTATTCTGGAGACGGTGCGCCGCCACTACCTCGACGAATATGCCGGTATCGTCACCAACCGGCTGCCGGCGGTGAACGGCGTCCTTCCGCCGCCTCCGGGCCCCGGCCTGGGCGTGGAACTGCATGGCAACGTGCTGGCACGGCCCGATCTCACTACGCATCGCATCACGGAATAGCGGCATGTGGGCCATAAACACAATCCAGCTTTGTTGTAGAATAGGATTCTGCCCGGAGGTGAGTCTTCTCGAGTAGTAGACGAGCCGCAGTTTTTCTCGAATCGGGACTCCTGTTATGGGAGCGGCTGTCGTATGGCCTTTTTTCGCTGGTTTTTCCGGATGAATGCCGTATCTGTCACAGCCCTCTGCGGGAACTCTCCCGCACGCCGGTTTGCCGGGCCTGCCTGACTGCCCCCACCCCCCTCGTTGCCGAGTATTTTTGCGTAAGCTGCCAGACACCATTCCGAAACCGCTTTCCGCTTGACGCTGGAGGCCGTTGCGCGCTCTGCCGCAGCGGCTTGCGGGGCTTTGACTCGGCCTGGTGCTATGGCGCGTATGAGGGGACCCTTCGAGAGCTGATTCATCTTTTCAAATATGGCCGCATGCGTCCGCTGGCTCGTCCTTTGGGCAAGCTGTTGGCCATGGCTCTGCCGCGGGAACGCACGTTTGACGTAGTGGCGCCCGTTCCGCTGCACTGGCGCCGCCGCTGGCGGCGTGGATTCAACCAATCGGAACTGCTGGCCCGCGAGATCGCGCGCCGCTGGAGCGTGCCGGTGGAGAACCTGGCTCGCCGCAGCCGCGCGACCCTGACGCAGGCCGGTTTGAGTAATGCCGCGCGACGCGAAAACGTGTCCCGCGCGTTTGCCGTGCCCCGTCCGCGCGGTGTGGAAGGCCGTCGCATTTTACTGGTTGACGATGTGATGACCACCGGCGCCACGGCCAGCGCCTGTGCTTTGGCTTTGAAGCGAGCGGGGGCCCGTTCGGTCAACCTGCTGACCCTCGCCCGGGTGGACCGGCGATTTCTTGGCACAGCCGGCCGGCCACCTGCGACAACTCGAATTTAGGGAGCGTTTGGATGTCCAGTTCGGAACGACTGCAAAAGCCGGTGCTCGTACTGAACGCGAGTTACGAGCCGATCAATATTTGCGGTGCGCGCCGCGCCCTGGTGCTGGTGCTCAAGGGTGTGGCGTCGACCGAGGAGGAGTCTCTCGCGTCAGTTCATTCCGCCAGGCGGGCCATGCGGCTGCCTTCGGTGATCCGGCTGCTCGAATATCGCCGCATCCCACACCAGACGCGGGCACTCTCGCGCAAGAACATCCTGATGCGCGACCGTTACACCTGCCAGTACTGCCACAGGATCATGCCGTCATCGGAGTTGACGCTTGACCACGTCATCCCGCGCTCCCGCGCCGGCGAGTCGGCCTGGGAGAACCTGGTGGCCTGCTGCCATCCCTGCAACAACCGCAAAGGTAATCGCACACCGGAAGAAGCCGGCATGAAACTGGCTCGCCAGCCCAAGCCCTTCAGCCTGCATACCAGCCGGCACCTGATGCGCATGCTCGGCAAGAGCGACGAGCAATGGCGCAAGTATTTGTTCTACTGATCTGGGCCTCGCCGGACGATTTGGGACAAATTGCCCGAGGCATAGCCGCAAGCTGTTAATAATAAAAGGGTAATAAATGCACTTGGGCATTTTGTCCCAAATGCGCCCGTTCCACCCCTAAAAGAAGATGTGCTTGGTCCAATCGACCAGGGCGTGCAGCGCCGCCGAGCCCCAGATGCTGCTGGATTTCTGAAAGACCCTGCCATAGGCAACTCCGGCGATCGTGGCGAGAATCATGTAGCGCCAGTTGAGACCGTTTTGCGCCCCATTGTTCAGATGGGCGCAGCCGAAAATCAGGCTGGCGACCAGCAGTACGGCCGTATTCGCCCCATAGCGCCGCATGAGGCCGTTCTGGATCAGGCTGCGGAACAGAATCTCTTCCGGTAATGCCGTAGCCGCCAGGATCACCAGGAAATGCGCTGCCATCCAGGCAGGCTCCGGATGAGCGGGCAGATGAAATGGCGGAATGAAGCCGATCCACCGTCCGATCAGGATCAGCACCGGGGCGCTGGCGGCGAATCCGGCCGCGGCATAGAGGAAATCGCGCCTGCTCTCGGGCAGGCGGTACTTCAGTCCCTGCCATCCGCGGAAGCAGACAAACAGAATGAGTGCCAGCAGGATCGCCACGCCATAGGCCGCAGTATGCAAAAAACCCTGCGCCGGCCGCGGCACCAGCGTGCGCGCGACGGCAAACTCCATGGGCAGCCAAAGGATCCCGATGATGGCGAAATCGAGCGCTGAGGGCGCGTTGACCGGACCCGCGCCCTGGAAAAAGGCGATTGCCGTAGGGATCAGCAGATAGGCCGCGGCCAGCAGGACGAGTCTCCAGGTAAACGCGCCCACCCACGCCGCCAGGCCGGCGAACAGCAGAGTCAGCACAAGCGGCGCCAGGAAGACCGCAGCCTGCCGCCTGATCAGAAAATTTCGCAGGCGCTCCTGAAGCCCGCGCGAAAGCAGGCTCAACACCACCAGGAGGATCAGGGCAAGTGCGGCTGTCCGCGGACTCATCGGGGCCGATTATAGCGCGGCCTGCTAAAGGCGCTTGACAATATCCGCTGCCTCACCCAATAATGAAAATGACCGACCGGTCGGTCATTTATGACTGCCAGAATCGTTGACCGGACCGTTAAGACGGGAGCCATTCTTAGAGCCGCAGCCCAAGTATTTGCCGAGCAGGGGTACCAGGCCGCCACGATGGACGGTATCGCCGAGCGTGCCGGCATCGGCAAGGGAACGGTCTACGAGTACTTTCGAAATAAACAGGACTTATTCTTCGCCGTCTTCGACGACTACATCGCGTCGATGGAGCGTCTCGTCAGGCAAAGCCTCGAACTCCCCTCGGGCACGGTCGCCTTCAGAATTCAGCAAATGATTCACGCAGCGCTGGCGGTGGGAGCCGAAGGACGCGATCTGTTCCCTTTGGTGTTCGAATTCTGGTCGGCCTCCGCATCGCCGGATCGTCAGGCGCGCGTGGCGACTTTGCTGCGCGACACGTACGCGAAATTCAGGAGATTGATCGCCGACCAGATTCGCAGAGGACAACAAGAAGGCGTATTCGATCGAACTGCCGATGCCGCACGGATCGCGGCGGTTCTGGTCGGCGCCCTGGATGGGCTCTTCTTACAGGCATGGTTCGATCCCACGCTGGATCCGGTGCCGATGGGGGATGATTTCGTGGCCGTATTGTTGCGCGGTCTGTCGTCGCCTGAGAAGACCGGCAGGCATACTCCACGCCGAGAAAGCCCCCGGAAAGGAACCAAGAGATGAGGGTCGCTCTGGCCATGATGTTTCTCTTCTGTCCCTCGATACCGGCGCTTCGTGCGGAAGGACCCGACGCGCTCACCATCGCCAAAAGGTGTGACGCAGCTCTCAAGGGGAAAACGGAACAGGGCGCCGCTTCGATGACCGTTCACACGCCGGAATGGCAAAGGACCCTGGAGATGAGGTTCTGGTATGACTATCCGCAAAAGACGTTCATTCGCATCACGGCTCCAGTGAAGGACGCGGGCACCGGCACGCTTCGCCTTGGAACCAATATGTGGACCTATCTGCCGGCAGTCGAACGCGTGATCAAGATTCCTCCATCGCTCATGCTCCAGTCCTGGATGGGAAGCGATTTCACGAATGACGATCTGGTGAAGGAAAGCAGCTTGCCGACCGACTACACGCATCGGATTGAGGGAGAAATTGCCGAGGACGGCGACGCGTGCTATCGGCTGATCGCTACACCGAAGGCGAACGCGGCGGTGGTTTGGGGCAAGCTGGTACTGCTCATCCGAAAGTCGGATTTTCTCCCTCGCCGCGAGGAGTTCTACGATGACCGGGGCGCTCTTGTGAAAACCCTGTACTTCGATCAGATCCGCAAGGCCGGCTCGCGCGATTATCCACTGCGCTGGCGCATGGTCTCGCACAGCAAGCCAGGACACGAAACCACCCTGATGTTCTCCTCGCTCGAATTCGACAGGCCGGTGTCCGCAAACATATTTACGCGACAGAATCTCGAACGGCATTTCTGATGCTCTTCTGGCAAATGGCGTGGCGCAACGTGTGGAGGTATCGGCGGCGTTCCTCGCTGACCGTGCTGACGATCGCCCTGGGGTTGGCCTTTCACATCCTCATGCGCGGCATCGGCGACGGATTTCACGAGCAGATGGTCGACAATTCCGTGCGGGCCGGCATTGGCCATATCGAGATTCACCGGTCCGGATACCAGCACGATCCCGCCTTGCTCAAGACGCTGCCGAAACTCCCGCTGCTCGAACAGGTCGTGCCGGGGACCCCGCAACTTCGCGGCTACTCGTTCCGGGTATTGGGCGATGGACTAGCCAGCACGGCCGGGAACTCCACCGGAGTAAGGATCGTCGGGATTGTTCCAGGGGCCGAACGGACCGTCAGCACCATCGACCGCGCCGTGATCGCCGGAGAGTTTCTCAACGAACAGATGAGCCGTCCTGCATTGATCGGGGAGCGCCTAGCGCAATCTCTCGGCGCGCGCCTGCATGACAAGATCGTGCTCCTGGTTCAAGCGGCCGATGGATCCATGGGCGCGCAACTGTTTCGCGTGACGGGTATTTTTCGCTCCGGCTCTCCCGATCTCGATCGCGGTGTGGTTTACGTTCTTCGTAAGGACGCGCAGGCGCTGTTCTCTCTTGGGGACCGCGTGACAGAGGCCGCCTTGCTGCTCGATTCCTCCCAATCCGTGGCTCCGGCGCACCAGTTCCTTAGCCAGAGGCTTGCCGGCGCACCGGTCGAGATCCTTCCGTGGTACGTGGTGGAGCCCTTCTTGCGGCAGTTCATCCAGTTGGATGACGCGTTCTTCTATATCATCGTGCTCATCCTCTTCATCGTGATCTCGGTCGGCATCCTCAACACGGTCATGATGTCGGTGCTGGAGCGCGTGCGCGAATTCGGGGTGATGATGGCGCTGGGCACAAAGCCCGGCCAGATCGTGGGTTTGGTCATGCAGGAATCGGCGGCGCTCGCCCTGGTCGGAGCCAGCATAGGAGCGGTTCTGGGAAGTGGGGCCACCGTTTTGTTCGCCTACAACGGAATTGACCTGTCCCACTACGCCGCCGGCGCTTCGGCCCTGGGAATTACCACCACCGTGATTCATCCGGAATTAACAGTACGAAATTTGATTGTCTCGAATCTCTCCGTCGTATTCGTCGTGCTGTTTGTGGCTCTCTATCCAGCGATCCGGGCAGCGAGGCTCCGGCCGGTCGAGGCAATTCGGCATATCTAAAGAAAGGCCATGGCGCAGATTGAACTCGTCGAGGTATCGAAGACATACCGGAGTCATGTCAGTGTGCGCGCGCTGACCGGGGTCATCCTGGCCATGGAGATGGGGGAGTTCGCGGCGGCCGTCGGTCCCTCCGGGTCCGGTAAAACGACTCTGCTCAACCTCATCGGCGCCATTGACACGCCCGACAGCGGCGCCATCCGTATCGCTGGACTGGAAGTCACCTCCACGCCGGCCGCGGAGCTTGCGGACTTTCGGTTGCGGCATCTCGGCTTTGTTTTTCAGTCCTTCAATCTCTTCCCGGTGCTGAGCGTTCTGGAAAATCTTGAGTTCGTGCCGGCTCTCCGCGGGATGCCGAAACCGGAACGGATCAACCGCGCCGAACGGCTGCTCGAAGACGCGGGCATGATCCATCTGCGCGACAAGCGTCCCGACGAACTGAGCGGCGGCGAGCAGCAACGTGTGGCAGTACTGCGCGCGATCCTGCCGGAACCCGACCTCGTCCTGGCAGACGAGCCGACAGCGAATCTCGACTCGGAGAACGCGGCCGTGCTCCTCTCCATGATGGAGCGCCTCAACCAGGAGCGCGCTGTCACGTTTCTGTTCTCAACACACGATCCGGCGGTGATGAGCCGCGCCCGGCGCCTCATTCGCCTCAAAGACGGCCGGATCGTGGAAGATCAGGTAGTACGGTGAGGGCAGCGGTTTGCCTGTTCGCGGTGTCCTTCGCGGGTCTGGCGCAGACTTCGCCTCCAGCGGACGCGCAGCCCGCCTGGACGCAACAATTCAGCGGCTACTTCAAGGAGTTGGCCAGCGGTTCGCGCTCCTACTTCACGCAAGACGGCTGGGGAGACAACCTGGATCGCCTGCGGCTCACCTATGAGACCAAGTATCGCGACTGGTTCGCCGTGCACGTAGACTACGACAATGAAATCCACGAAGGAAACCTCATAGGCCTTCCCGATTTCGCGATCGTGCGCGACCGCCAGAGCACCGCGTGGCTAAAACTACGACACGTGTTTGCCAACCGGGACCATATCTATTGGGACACCTCCCTCTACCGCGGATACGTTTCTCTTCGTAGCAGTTCCGCGACGCTGACTGCCGGACGCCAGCGGATCGGATGGGGAACGGCCCACTTCTTCAGTCCCATGGACATGTTCAATCCGATCAGCCCTCTCCAGGTCGAATCCGATGAGCGCCAGGGCGTCGATGCCGCGCTTGCCGCGTTCCGTTCGCCCGGGGCAATGCGCTGGAACATTGTCTACGCGCCTCAGGATGGATTTCGCCGGTCTACATCGGCCGTCCGGCTCAGCCGAACGATTCACAACTACGATTTCGACGTGGCGGCCGCGCGCTTCGGCCAGGATTGGACCGCCGGTTTCGACTTCGCCGGCCAAGTGAAAGGCGCCGGCTTGCGCGGCGAGTTGACTTACCGCTGGCGGCATCCCATTCGCGGCACTGCTCCCCTATCCACGCACGACGCGCTGCGGTTCGTAATCGGCAGCGATTACGCCTGCGCCAACGGACTAAACCTGGTGGGCGAATATTTCTACAACCAGGGCCAGCCCGATCTTCGCCCCGACCGTACCTTCAGTCCCGCCGTGCTGCTGCAATTCTCGAACGAAATCTTTACTCTCCATCGTCATTTCGTCTCGGCGGGGGCAAGCTATCCGCTGACGCCGCTATGGAAGCTGGAAACGTACGTCGTCACGGATGTGGAAGGACCATCCATCGTGGTTCTCCCTCACGTGAGCCACAGCCTCTCCGCGAACACAGACCTGAACTTTGGCGCCCAGTTGTTCGCCTCTTCGCGGAGCGGAGAGTTTCACGGCCTGGCAGATTTGGCTTACGTCGAATTCGTGCTTCATTTCCGCTGATAGCTTGTGGGCGATCGCCCGGGCATTTCCCTGCCGCCTCGCGCACAAGCCTTTCCGTAGGGGGCAAACGGCTGCGTCCGGATTATGTCGCCGCGGGGTATGGCTCGTTATTCACGATCACCGCGCGGTCGCCGATCTGGTTCACGATCTGCACTCCGTTTTCTCCGTTGTTCTCGCTGAGAATCGCGTGGCGGAGGCCGGGCTTCAGGACGATCGCCGGTTCGTGCGATCCGAAGGTGCAGCCGCGGATCTGCAGGCGGCCGTTATCGGCCTCTATCAGCGAGACGCCCGGAATCTGCCTGGTCGAAGACCTTCCGGAGATCTCCAGGTAGCAGTCCGAGAGCGAAACAAACCCGCTGCTATGGGACTCCACGCACTTCCGCGCCGGCCCCCAGAAGGCGCAGTTCACCAGCCGCACCGAACCCGTACAGGTCTTCTCCACCACCACCTCCACGCGCTCGTCACCGTGCATACAGACGAACTCGCCGTTGGTGATGAGCAGGCCCATGCGCTGGATCTGCTCCACCGAAACGCAGCGCTGCGCCTCATCCGCGCCGATACCGGAAAACTGGCCGTTGCAGGCGCCCTGCTGTGTCCGGATGAACTTGTAGCCTATGTTCACCGGGTACACGAAGGTATTCGTCACGTACTC
>CAZMRK010000276.1:0-5759 GCA_964568355.1 uncultured Solibacteraceae bacterium
CGAAGAAAGAGAGCGCCAGCAGCGCTACCAGGAAAGCTTTGCGGATCATTTTCGTTTATCTCCTAAGTTATTGAAAAATATAGATCAACCTATCGGACCCAAGGGCAGGGGTTGCATTCCGGAGCGGGATCTTCCGCTACGGTGGTCTGGCTCGTCGCGAAGAAAGAGAGCGCCAGCAGCGCTACCAGGAAAGCTTTGCGGATCATTTTCGTTTGTCTCCTAAGTTATTGAAAAATATAAATCAACTACCGGACCCAAGGGCAAGGGTTGCATTCCGGAGCGGGATCTTCCGCTACGGTTGTCTGACTCGTCGCGAAGAAAGAGAGCGCCAGCAGCGCTATCAGGAAAGCTTTGCGGATCATTTTCGTTTTGTCTCCTAATGCAAAAATTGGATGCCTACGTACGGAATTGGGGCCATTCCGCATTTCCCGGGCCAACTCACAGATTCTTCCCCATCCCGACTCGGCGCTGCCCGGCTAATTTCTTCCGAACTCGTTTTGTGAAATTTCATGCTAATCTGGAACCGTCCCGGCCAGGGCCTTTCGATTTAGATTTTCGGAAAGTAGAACAACTGAACATCCCCCGCTTTCATAAACTGGGATAGGCAACAGATTTGCCCAGTTCGGTATAAAATCGAGATTTGTCCGGTAGTGGTGCCCGGGTGGTCAGAAAATTGGAAGGGAAATTCGAGCGAGGGGCGGCGGCAGACCTGTGGCGGCACACTCTCGCCCAGATCCCGACTGTCTTCGGACGGCTGATCTACCTGGCGACGCTCCGGGATCGAAATACCGGGGTCTATGAACACCAGGGGCTGGCGCAGATCTTCGGCGACGAAGAGGCGGACCGCACCCTGCGGCAGAGCCACATGCAGGTCTTCAATGAGTGGCTATGCTTCCACCTGGAGCGGCAAAAGACTGATCTGGAAGAGTATCTGACCGGTCTCGAAGGAGGTCCCCAGGTGGTTCTGGCGACCTGGATTCGTCTGGCCCCCTATCGCGGCCTGGTTCCTACCAATGCCCGCGAAGTCGAAAAACAACTTTATAATGCGGACCTGGAGACGGTGCTGGAGCTGCTCAGGTACGAGTACGGCGTCGCTTCGCCTGATCCAGAAGCATAGCGACTCCGACCACCTGTCCAATCACATCGATATCTTCCGGATAGGCATACACTTCGGGGTAGCACATCGAGGCGGGATGAGGCTGCAGGACCATCTGGTTATCGTTTAACGTGCACCAACTGCAGACGTACCCCTTGCGGTGCTCGAAGAAATAGATAGGACGCTCGAATTCGTTGCTCCAGCCGGCGTTCACCACCTTGCGGCGGTTCTCGTCGATCAGCACCAGGGCGCCCGGCTGAATGAGCGGATACATGGACCAGTCCTCCGAGCCGATGAACGCATAGCGGTGGTTCTTCAAGTCCATGCCGTTCAGCAGCGAGAGCGGCAGCTTCCCCCAGCGCTGGATCAGCCGGCTTAAGTAGGTTGTCTTGCGCAGGTCAAGCCCGGGATCGAGCGAAAGTGGAATCTGCACTTCGCCGTGTCCGTCGCCGCCAAAGCCGATCAGATGAGTCCGTTCCACTGCGATGGTCGCGGCATCGCCGGGAAGTGCCGACAACTCCACGCCGTACCACTCCAGCACTTCGCTGATCTCCAGCCGGTAAATGGCACAGAGAGAATAAAGGCGGTAAATCGTAGGAACTGTCCCTTTGTTTTCAATGTCGGATAGACGGCTCAGGGCGATGACGAATTCATCATTCTTATGACGTTCGGCGATCCGGAGGCTGGCTTCCTCCACATCCCGATATCTGAGATTCAGGCGCTCCCGGGCTCGCTTGAGCTTCTGTCCGGCATCCTCCATGGTATGATCCTGAGTCGGCAACCTCTATAACCCGGCGCACACGAGTCCCCGAGTGAGACAATTGTCCACTGGGATTATAGCGATGTGAGATACCTAGCGGCAAGGTCCGTTTTCCGAATTTTGTTCTGAATTCAGAACAAGGGTTTTGCCGCTTTGGACAATGGAGGCCATTTTGAAAATTGTAGTGGGACTTTCGGGGGCTAGTGGAGCCATTTATGGGTTGCGCCTACTCGAAAGACTCCGCGGGAATCCGTCCGCGGAAATTCACCTGATCCTCACCCGCGCCGGAGAAAAAACGATCTTCCTCGAAACCGGACGCCCGGTCGCCGACGTGAAGGCGCTAGCCCACTATGTCTATCCACTTGAAGATATCTCCAGCCGGCTGGCCAGCGGATCCGACCCCGTCGACGCCATGCTCGTGGCGCCCTGCTCCATCCACACCATGTCGGCGATTGCCGCCGGAATCAGCTCCAACCTGTTGATCCGCGCGGCCGATGTCACACTGAAAGAGAGACGCAAGTTGATTCTGATGATTCGCGAAAGTCCTTTCCATCTGGGCCACTTACGGACCATGGTCAGCCTGGCGGAAATGGGTGCCATCATCGCGCCGCCGGTTCCCGGCTTCTATCACCATCCGCAGACCGTCATGGATCTGGTGGACCACAGTATCGACCGGGTGCTCGATCTCGCCGGTCTGCCGGATCCCCGGGTGCGCCGCTGGGAAGGCCCCGCGCCGGCCAGCCAGCCCCAACCAGGAGCGCTATCCGAATGAGCCGCCGTCGTCGCCGGGAATGCATCGCTTTTCAGGGAGAGCGTGGAGCCTTCAGCGAGGAAGCCGTCCGCAAATTGTTGGGGCCGGATGTGGATGTCCTCCCTTGTCAACGATTTGAGGATATCTTCCGCAATCTCAAAGAGAATAAGGTGGACGGCACGGTGGTGCCCATCGAGAATACCCTGGCCGGCTCGGTCCACGAAAACTACGATCATTTGCAACACTTCGAGCTGCCGATCGTGGCCGAGACCAACGTACGGATCGTCCACAATCTGATCGCCCCTCCGGGCGTGAGCTTCTCCAAGATCCGGAGGGTCTTTTCCCATCCGGTAGCCCTCAATCAGTGCCTCTCTTTCTTTTCGCGCCACCCCCAGATCGAGAAAGTACCGTTCTACGACACCGCGGGCAGCGTGAAGATGATCATGCAGGAAGGGCTCCGGGATGCCGGAGCCATCGCATCGGCGGTGGCGGCGGAAATATATCAAGCGCGTATTTTGCGCCGTTCCATTGAAGATGACCGCAAGAATTTCACCCGCTTTTTTCTATTGCGAACCCCCGAATTTGTGAAACGAACCGCCCGCACGGACCGCTCGCGCACCCAGTGGAAGACGTCCCTGGTCTTCACTACCCGCAACACGCCGGGATCGCTGTTCCGCTGTCTCAGCGCCTTTGCCCTGCGCGACCTCAACCTCAACAAGATCGAGTCGCGCCCCCTGCGCGGCAAACCGTGGGAGTATATCTTTTACCTCGATTTCCTGGGGGACGTGGAAGACCCCAACGTGCAAAACGCGCTCCGCCACATCGGCGAACTGGCCGACATGCTGCGTGTGCTCGGCTGTTATCCCAAAGGTGACTGAACTCGCGGCGCCTCCCCGACGGCGCAGATTACACTGAGAACTTGGGGGACTCGGTTCGATGCCCGTTGATGAAGCTGTTGAGGATCAGGCGCCCGCTGCGGATCTCCCGCAGGCTGGCGAAGAGCTTCCCATTCTGACCGTACGCGATACGACTCTGTTCCCGCACGCGATGCTGCCGATCACCGTGGGGCGTCCCGCTTCGCTGGCCCTGGTCCAGTCTCTGGGGGAGAACCGGCTGATGGGCGTGGTTTCGCAGCTCGATCCTCGCGTGGAACAGCCCGACCCGGACGATCTCTACGAGGTCGGCACGGTGGCCATCGTGCACAAAGTTATTCAAGTGCCCAAGGAAAGCCTGCTGCTGTTCTGCGAAGGGCTGGGCCGCATCCGCACGCTGGAATACACCTCGACCGAACCCTATTTAAAGGCCAGGGTCGAGCGCATCCCCGAGATCGAGCCGGAGAAGACGCCGGAACTGGAGGCGCTGCGCCAGAACGTGGTGGGCCTCTTCCAGCAGGTGGTATCGGTCACCCCCAATCTTTCCGACGATCTTTCCGCGATGGCCCAGCACATCGCCGAGCTGGGCCGGCTGGCGGACTTCATCGCCGGGACGCTGCCTGGGCTGAGCCATCCCGAGCGCCAGGTCCTGCTCGAACAGGAGGACGCGGTCACCCGCCTGCGCGAGGTGCACAAGCACCTCACCCGCGAAACAGAACTGCTCGAATTGCGGGGCAAGATTCAGTCCGAGGTGAAAGGTCAGATCTCGCAAAGCCAGCGCGAGTTTTACCTGCGCGAGCAGCTCAAGGCCATTCAGAAAGAGCTGGGCGAAGGGGACGAAACGCAGCGCGATATCCAGGACCTGCGTGAGAAGCTCGAAGCCGCCGGAATGAGCGAAGAGGTCAGGAAAGAGGCGCTCAAAGAGCTCGACCGGCTGGCGCGGATCTCCCCTATGTCGCCGGAATACAGCGGCACGCGCACCTACCTGGAGTGGATGGTAAGCCTGCCCTGGAACTTCTCCTCCGGCAGCCAGGTCGACGTGAAGAAGGCCGCCGAAATTCTGGACGAAGATCACTACGATCTCGAAAAGGTCAAGGATCGCATTCTGGACTATCTGTCCGTACTGCAACTGCGGCCGGTCATCAAAGGCCCGATTCTCTGTTTCGTCGGTCCGCCCGGAGTCGGCAAAACTTCGCTGGGGCGCTCGATCGCCCGCGCCCTGGGGCGCAAGTTTTCGCGCATCTCCATGGGCGGCATGCACGACGAGGCCGAGATTCGCGGCCACCGCCGCACCTACATCGGCGCGCTGCCCGGGCAGATTCTCCAGGGGCTGCGGCGCGCGGGATCCAACGATCCGGTCTTCATGCTGGATGAGGTGGACAAGTTGGGCCGGGACTTCCGCGGCGACCCGGCCTCAGCGCTGCTCGAAGTGCTGGACCCGGAGCAGAATTCCACCTTCCGCGACAACTATCTCGATGTTCCCTTCGATCTTTCGAAGGTCCTGTTCATCACCACGGCCAACGTGCTCGATCCGATTCCGGACGCGCTGCGCGATCGCATGGAGATCATCGACCTGCAAGGCTACACCGAACATGAAAAGGTTGCCATCGCGTTCCGCTATCTGATTCCCCGGCAGACGAAGGAAAACGGCCTCACCGCCGACGAAGACCTGCACTTCGGCGAAGAAGCGGTCCGCTTTCTGATCCGCCGCTACACGCGGGAAGCCGGTGTGCGCAACCTGGAGCGCGAGATCGGCACGATCTGCCGCAAGCAGGCCCGCCGCATCGCCGAAGGCACACGCGAGAAGACCGAAGTCACCACCGAGGTGATCGAAAAATCCCTGGGAGCGCCGAGGTTCCGCACCGACGTGGAGGTGGCCGAACGCACGCGGCGCCCGGGCGTGGCCGTCGGCCTGGCATGGACACCGGTGGGCGGCGACATCCTGTTCATCGAGGCCAACCGCATGCCCGGCGGCAGCAAGGGACTAATCATGACCGGCCAGCTTGGTCCGGTGATGCAGGAGTCCGTGCAGGCGGCGCTCACCTGGGTGCGCGCCAATGCCGTCGCCTTCCACATCGACCCGGAGGTCTTCAAGACCAGCGACATCCATGTGCACGTGCCCGCCGGAGCGATCCCCAAAGATGGTCCTTCGGCGGGCATCACCATGGCCAGCGCGCTGCTCTCGATGTTCACCGACCGTCCCATCCGGCCGTATCTGGCCATGACCGGCGAGATCACGCTCACCGGTCAGGTGCTGCCCGTGGGCGGCATCAAAGAAAA
>CAZMRK010000277.1:0-4843 GCA_964568355.1 uncultured Solibacteraceae bacterium
GCGCGGCGGTGCTGGAACAACTCCAGGCGGCGCCAGCTTCGTGCACGGAAGTGACCTCCGTCTATGCGGCGTTGCTGCTGGCTGGTCCCGAGAGCCGCCAGGTACTGCGCAAGCTTACGTCGCTGAATGTTTCCGAAACGGCGCTGCCGGACGGCGGGTGCGGGCAATCGGGGCTCGCCCACGTGCACACGATCCTGCTGCGGCGCGACCTGGGCAGCCTGCCGGCATTTCGGCTGCTGGTAAGCCGGGAATATGCCGAGAGCGTGTGGGATGCGGTACTGCACGCGGGCCACGAATTCGGTGTCGCACCGTTCGGCCTGGAGGCCGCGCGGCTTCTGACGTCCTGAGTCTGTTATGGCGCAACTGTTTCGCAAAGAGCGGATGTGGCGCAGCCACGAACTGAAAAAGTCTTATGACGTCGTGATCGTGGGCGCGGGCGTCCACGGACTGGCCACTGCCTACTATCTCGGCAAATATCACGGGGTCCGCAGCATCGCGCTGATCGAGAGGGGATACCTGGGGAGCGGCAGCAGCGGCCGCAATACGGCCATCATCCGGTCCAACTACCGCACGCCGGAGGGGATTCCGTTTTACGACGAATCGGTCAAGCTCTATGAGGCCCTTTCGCAGGAACTGGGCTGGAATTTGCTGTTCACCCAGTGCGGGCACCTGACCCTGGCCCACAACGATTCCGGCGTAGCGGGGCTGCGGGTTCGCGCGGAGAACAACCAGTTGCTGGGTGTGGACAGCCGGATCATCGGGCCGGACGAAATCCGCAAGCTGGTGCCCTCGATGTATCTCGGCCCGGATCAGCGTTTTCCGATTCAGGCGGCCCTGTATCATCCCCCGGGCGGCATCATCCGGCACGACGCGGTGGTATGGGGCTATGCGCGCGCCTGCGACCGCATGGGGATCGAAATTCACACGCACACCGAAGTGACCGGAATTCGCGTGGAAAGCGGAGTGGCGCGCAGCGTGATCACCAGCCGCGGGGAGATCGCGGCCGGGGCGGTGCTCAACGCCACCGCGGGCTGGGCTTCGACCGTTTCCCAGATGGCCGGCGTGCCCCTCCAGATTGTGAGTCATCCTTTGCAGGCGTGCGTGACCGAGCCGCTGAAGCCCTTTCTCGACAAGGTGATTGTTTCGGCAAGCCTGCACGTTTACGTGAACCAGACCGATAAAGGCGAGCTGGTGATCGGGGCGGAGATCGATCCGTACCAGTCCTATAGCACCAAGGGAACGCTGCCGACGCTGGAACAGATGGCCACTTACACGCTCGAACTGTTTCCGCAGTTGCACGGCGTACGCGTGCTCCGGCAGTGGGCCGGGGTATGCGACATGACGCCGGATTTCGCGCCGATTATCGGTGTGGCGGCGGAGGTTTCGAATTTTTATATGGATGTGGGCTGGGGGACCTACGGCTTCAAAGCCGGGCCGGCAGCCGGGAAACTTACGGCGGAAATGATCGCGACGCGGAAGATTCCGAAGCTGATTGAGCCGTTTTCACCGGGCCGTTTTCGGGCCGCTCGCCTGGTCGGAGAAAAGGCTGCGGCGGCGGTTTCACATTAGCATCTGGGACACGCTGTCCCACGCGATTTTATTATTCCTTTAGAATCAATAGATTACAGGGGTACCCTGGGACAATTTGTCCCAAATCGTCACGGACCAACGCCACAGGAGGGGAACTTGACAGACGATCGCACCAAAGGCATCGAGTATTATTTCTGTTCTTTCGTAGAGTTGAGCGGCGCTCCGAAAGCCAAGCTGGTGCCGGCCACTCATTTCGAGGAGATGGTCCGCGATGGCGCGGGCTTCGCCGGGTTTGCCTGCGGATATGTAGGGCAGGGGCCGCACGATCCGGACCTGATGAGTATCCCCGACATGGCGGGGCTCACAGTGCTGCCCTGGCGCAACGATGTGGCGTGGGTGCCGGGCAACCTCTACGTGGAAGGGAAACCCTGGAAGTTCTGCCCGCGCACGATTCTGGCCAAACAACTGGAAAGGGCGCGCCAAAAAGGATATGCCTTCAACGTCGGCGTGGAGCCGGAATTCATGCTGTTGAAGAAGGTGGGGGAGAGCGATTACGTGCCGTGGGACCCGCTCGATACCACGGGTAAGCCCTGCTATGATCTGCGCGCCCTCAATCGCAATCTGGACGTAATGACCACCCTGATCCGCTACATGCAGGAATTGGGATGGGATCCCTACGCCACCGATCACGAGGACGCCAACTGCCAGTTCGAGATCAACTGGCGCTATGCCGGAGCCATGACCACCGCCGACCGCCACACGTTTTTCAAGTGGATGGTGCGCACGGTGGCGGAACAGTACGGCCTATGGGCCAGTTTCATGCCAAAGCCTTTCGCCCACCTGACCGGCAACGGCGCGCATTATCACCTGAGCGTGGCCGATGCGGAAAGCAGCGCGAACCTGTTTGAAGACGAGAAAGATGAACTGGGGTTAACCCAATTTGCCCGCTGGTTCATGGGCGGGATTCTGCATCACGCCCGCGGGATGTCCGCCATCCTGGCGCCGCTGGTGAACAGCTACAAGCGGCTGATCCGTGGCGCTCCGCGTTCGGGGGCTACCTGGGCGCCGGTCTATGTGACCTATGGCGCGGCCAACCGCACGCAGATGGTGCGCATTCCGGGCCCGGGGCGGTTGGAGAACCGCATGGTGGACGGGGCGGCGAACCCTTACCTGGCCTGCGCGGTGATGCTGGCGGCCGGGCTGGACGGCATCGAAAACAAGATCGACCCCGGGCCCGCCAACCACGGCAACCTGTACGAACTGGAAGAGGCGGAACTGCGGCGGCGCAACATCAGCTTTCTGCCGACCACGCTGCGGGAGGCGCTGGACTGCTTCGAGAAAGATGAAGTCATCCGCGCGGCGCTGGGAGAGGAATACAGCGACTACTATGTTGCCTGCAAACAGGAAGAGTGGCGGCAGTATCACCAGAGCATCAGCCGCTGGGAACTGGATCACTACCTGCTGACCTACTGACGGACATCATTTCACTTCCACTACCAGCACCTCGAACGGAGAGGCGGAGAGATTCTCCTCTTTATGTTTGGCGAGGCCGCTCCAGGTCACGTCTCCGGCGGGATGGGCGACGTGTTCCACCTTGCCGCCGGCGGAGGTGACGCGAAAATCCTGGGCGGTCAGGTAGCAGACCACGCGGTTCAGGGAGTGCTCGTGCAAGGGCGCAGCACCGTGTCCCGGGATGTGGACGCGCAGAATCCGCACCTGGGCGTTCTCCAGTTCCACCTGATAATGGCCGGGATCCACCTTCACCGGATCGAGGGGGCTGGATGAATGCGCGGCGCCGGGCTTCTTCAGCTCGATTTCAACGATAGTCACCGGCTGGCTGCTGGTGATCTCGGCGATATGCATACCGCTGGCCGGACTCCACTTAGCCTCACCGGCCTTCCAGTGCAGCATATTTTTCCTGCCGTCCTGATATTCCAAGGTCTGGCTACCGGGCTGGAGATAGACCATCACGCGATTGACGGTGTGCTGATGCAGGCGGGTCTTCTGGTGCGGCTGAACGGTCACCTTGAGGACCTTGACGTCTTCGTTATCGATTACAGTCTGGCTGGTCTGGGCGAAGACGAGCGCCGCGCCACCCGCCAACAGGGCGAAGAAACGGCAAAGCGTGCGATGGGCGAAAGGCATGAGGGCCATGATACCCGAATTCCTCGGCGGGGCGGCGGCGGTTTGGCATCTATTTTTGAAACCGGACTTACGTCGCGTTTCGTCCAATGGGACAGCCCGCGTCCAACCGGAGCCAGCCGACCGGCTACCGGATCCCCCTCCAGCGGCATTTGCAATCAGTGTGTGCACAGGGAAGAGGTTTATGGGAGCGACGCCAACGGGAAGGAACCAGGCAGCGGCCAGAATCACCGGCCAGATTATTCTCGATCAACTCATCCGCAACATGGAGCTGGGCCTATTCGAGATGGGCTACAGCGTGCTCGTACCTTGCATCTTCAGCGTCTACCTGCATCCGGACGAATACGCGCGGCTGGCCGCGGTTGGCGATCTGATCAAGGAAGACGCCAGGCGGACTCTGACGGCGCGGCTGGAGTTGTGGAACAGCAAGGCTTCGATTTTCAAACTAGGCGGCCGGACGCAGAAGCAATACCGCATCGCCCGCAAAGACTGGTGGATTGAGCTGTTTGCCGATTGCGAGGACGTCGTTCCGATCGGCGACGTGGAGATTCATTCGGAGCTGAACGAGGTTCCCCAGCCAGGCTACCGGGGTACGAAGACGACGCTCATCGACCGGGAAAGCTCGATTACCGAAGCGCGCGTGGCGCGGGACCGTACGCTGACGCGGCGCTCGCCGGAAAAGATCTTCGCCGAGATCCGTTACGAGGACGATTCGGGACCGCAGACCTATTACGTGACGCAGGACGAGATCAGCATCGGCCGGGGCGGGGCCGATCTCTCGGTGGATCTGCCGCTCTACACCAACGACGAGGTTTCCCGCGAGCACCTGCGCCTGCGGCGGGACCCGGCCACCGGCAGTTTCGCGATTGTGGACCAGAGCCGCAACGGCACGTGGGTGAACGGCCGCCGGCTGGCGCGCGGGGTGGAGGAGAACGTCCCGGAGCGCGCGCAGATCCTGGTGGCCGAGGTACTGATGCTTTCGCTCGAAGTGAAACGTTGAACCAGGACGGCGGCGATGGGCGTAACCAGCAGGTGGCGATCCGGCGTGGCGACCGATGCGGGGCTGGTGCGCAGCTCCAACGAGGACCGGTATTGGGTGGACGACGAACATGGCGTTTTCCTGGTGGTGGACGGGGTGGGCGGCCAGGCCGCCGGAGACCTGGCCGCGGAG
>CAZMRK010000278.1:0-5443 GCA_964568355.1 uncultured Solibacteraceae bacterium
AGCAGCCGGCGGCGGTAATCAGCAGACTGCCGGCCAGCAATCGCCGCACGCCGATGCGCGGCACCAGCGCGCCGCCCAGCGGCCGCGTGAAGATGCCCAGCAGCAGGACCAGCGATCCGATCAGTCCCGCCCGGGCCGGCGAGAGCCCCAGTGAGCCGCGCAGCAGCGCCGCAATCCAGGCTCCCACCACGATCACCAGGCCAAAGGAGGCCATCTGGATCACGCCCAGCACCCACAATCGGCGATCCGCCAGCATACCGCCGAAGCTGGTGGCCAGGTGCTTCGAGTGCTCCGGCGGCGGTGCGGCGAGCATCCAGCCTGCCAGGACCAGTGTCGCCACGGTGGCCGTACTGAAGAACGCCGTGCGCCACCCGAACGCCGCCAGAAACTGCGGTACGGCGAAGATCACAAAGCCCGATCCCAGCAGGATCGATCCGCCGTAAAGGCCCTGCACCCGGTGCAGTTGCGGGCCGGAGAAAATGTTGGCGATGTACCGGGCTCCCGCTACGAAGGATGTGCCGGTGCCCAGACCGACGAAGATCTTCCAGAACAGCAGTTGCCAATAGGCGTTGGCAAAGCCGATGCCGAAATTGCCGAGGCAGACCACGGCCATGGCGGCGCGCAGCACGCGCATGGGACCCAACCGGTCGGCCAGATGCCCGCCGGGAACCTGCGTGGCCGCATGGGTGAGGAAGATGCCGGTGGTCAGCAATCCGGCCAGTGCCTGGTTGAAGTGGAACTCCGCGATCAGGGCGGGCACCACCGGGGCGTGATTGGTATAGTTCGCGGAAAAAGCAAATCCTACGGCGCACACGCATGCCAATGCGCGCGTCTGGTTGACCGGCATGGGCGCGATTATATCGCGGGATTGCGGATCGGCTATTTTTGCAGAAAGAAGTTGCCCACCAGCATGGCATCCACGCCGGAGGAATAGAAACTGCGCACCGCATCTCGCGGCGTGCACACCAAAGGCTCTCCGAACAGATTGAACGAGGTATTGTAAAGCACCGGCAGGCCGTTGGCTTTGCCGGCGGCGTGCAACAGCCTCCAGTAAAGCGGGTTGTCCTGCTGCGAAACGACATGCACCCGAACCAGGTCGTCCGCCAACAAGGCGCTTTCAAAACGCTGGCGCCAGGCCGGGCGCACACGGCCCACCGTGGCCAAAAAGCGCCCGTTTGAGCCCACTTCAAAATACTCCGAGGCCAGTTCAGCCGGAACCGAGGCTGCGAACTTGCGGAACGACTCCCGGTGCTTGATATAGGCGTTCAGGTTCTCGGTGGAATACGGGTCGAGCGGCGAGGCCAGGATGCTGCGATTGCCCAGGGCCCGCGGTCCGAACTCCATGCGGCCCTGCATCCAGGCCACGATCTTGTTCTCGCTCAACTGCGCCACCGTGGTATCGATCACCTCGTCGGTCGTCAGCAAGTAGCGGAAACGCAGTTTGCAGTTTTCGAGCACCCGCTTGATCTCTTCGGCGGCATAGCTCGGCCCCAGATACAGGCTATCCAGACGCACGCGGGCGGTCTGGCCGTAGGTGCCATGCCAGGCGTACAGGACCGCGCCCAAAGCGGTGCCTGCGTTTCCGGCAGCGGGCTGCACGAACACGTTCTGAAAGCCCGAGCGCTGTTCGAGCGCCGATACCAGCAGCGCATTCAGTCCCAGACCCCCTGCCAGGCAGAGGTTCTTGCCTTTGCCGGCCATCTGGATGGCGGCATCCTCCACGGCCCTTTGCAGGCCGGCGGCCAGCGGGGCGCGCAGCGCGTCTGGAATGGGGGCCGCGTCTTCCAGCCCCAGGCGCTCGAAAAATTTCGGGCCGAAGCCGCCCTGGTTTTGACGCTCGGCGTCGAAAAACGAGCGGTCCATGCGCGGCCACTCTTCGCCGGTCCGCGCCAGAATTTCCTGAAACAGCCCCCGAAAGCGGTCATCGCCGCTTACCGAAAGCCACTGTACTTTATGCTCCTCCCGATTGGCCGTGAAGCCCAGTAGTTCGGTCACACAGCCGTACAACTCACCCAGCGAATCGGGAAAGTACACGTCCTTTTCGAGGGTCAACTGCGAGCCTTCGGCGTGCCAGCGCGAGCCGCAGCGAAAATCGCCCATGCGGTCGAGCGTCAGAACCGTGGCTTCGTCGAACGGCGAGGGATAGTAGGCCGAAGCGGCATGCGCCTGGTGATGTTCCACCAGTACAATGCGGCTGTTGGGAAACCGCGCGCGCAACTGCAAATGGCGCGCCGCCTCCGGTCCGGCCGAGATGGGCCGCACGATCGCCACGCAGTCCAGTTGTTCCGGCCGCACGCCTGCCAGAGCCAGACAGGCTTCCAGCGCATGTTCCGGCAAACCGTCGCTGGTCGCCGACAGGTCGCCCTGGCGCGTGAGCTTGGATTCTTCGATCGCCGCGACGAGCCTGCCGTCCCGCAGAATGGCACATGCGGCGTCGCGTAGAATGCCGCCGATTCCGAGAATAATCATTGCGATTTACCGGTCCCCCTAACAGGCTGCTGCAAAAGATCCAGAACCGCTTGCTGACGCGCGCGGCTCGGAAATAGCCCTGCGCGTTTGCGGGCACTTACCGAACCGCGACGGCGAGAGAGCGGTTGCTGCTGCAAAAGACCCGGGACCGCTTGCTGACGCGCGCGGTTCGGAAACGGTCCTGCGTGTTTGCAGGCAGTTACCGAGCCGCGACCGTGAGGGAGCGGTTGCGAAACGCCGTCTTTCCGCATCCTGCTAACGGCCCTTTTCCTTCTGGGCTTTTTCAATCTTGGCCCAGGTGTCCCGCAGGCCGACGGTGCGATTGAAGACCGGCTTCTCCGGACGGGAATCCAGGTCCACGCAGAAGTAGCCCAGGCGTTCGAACTGATAATGGCCGCCCACGGGAGCCTCGCGCAACCCCGGCTCCACTTTGGCGGTCAGCACTTCGAGAGAGCGGGGATTCAGGTTGGCGGTGAACTCCTGCCCTTCTTCCACCTCGTTCGGATTCTCTTTCAGGAACAGGTTGTCGTAGAGGCGTACCTCCGCGTCCACCGCGTGCGCTGCCGAGACCCAGTGGATGGTGGATTTCACTTTGCGCCCGTCCGGAGCGTTGCCGCCGCGCGTGGCCGGGTCGTAGGTGCAGTGCACTTCGACCACCTCGCCTGTCGTTTCGTCCTTCACCACGCTGGTGCAGCGGACGAAGTAGCCGTAGCGCAGGCGTACCTCGCGTCCCGGCGAGAGGCGGAAGTACTGTTTCGGCGGATCTTCGCGGAAATCATCCTGCTCGATATACAGCACTCGCGAGAAAGGTACCTTGCGCGTACCGGCGGCCGGATCTTCGGGATTGTTGACCGCCTCCATCTCTTCCACCAGGTCTTCCGGATAGTTATCGATCACCACGCGCAGCGGCCGCAGCACGGCCATCACACGCAGGGCCCGCCGGTTGAGATCTTCGCGCACATGATGTTCGAGCAGCGAAAACTCGATGGTTCCGTTGGTCTTGGATACTCCGATGGCCCCGCAGAAGCTGCGGATGGCCTCCGGTGTGTAGCCGCGCCGCCGGATACCGGACAGGGTGGGCATGCGCGGATCGTCCCAGCCGCTCACATAGCCTTCCTGCACCAGGGTGAGCAGCTTGCGCTTGCTCAGCAGGGTGTAGGTCAGGTTCAGGCGGTCGAACTCGATTTGTTGCGGATGGTAGACGCCCAGTTGTTCCAGGTACCAGTCATAGAGCGGCCGGTGGTCTTCGAACTCCAGGGTGCAGATCGAGTGGGTCACTCCTTCGATGGAATCCGATTGCCCGTGCGCGAAGTCGTACATGGGGTAGATGCACCACTTGTCGCCCGTGCGGTGATGGTCGGCGTGCAGAATGCGGTACATCACCGGGTCGCGCAGGTTCAGATTGGGAGACGCCATGTCGACCTTGGCCCGCAGCGTGCGCGATCCGTCGGGAAACTCGCCGGCCCGCATCCGCTCGAACAGGTCCAGATTCTCTTCCACGGAGCGGTTCCGCCAGGGGCTCTCCCGCCCCGGATCGGTCAAGGTGCCGCGATACTCCCGGATCTGCTGCGCGGTCAGGTCGCAGACAAACGCCTTGCCCGCCTGGATCAACTGGACCGCCCATTGGTACAACTGCTCGAAGTAATCGGATGCGTAGAAGAGCCGGTCTTCCCAATCGAAGCCCAGCCAGCGGACCGTGTCGATGATCGAATCCACATACTCGGTCTCTTCCTTGCAGGGGTTGGTGTCGTCAAAGCGCAGGTTGCACTCCCCGCCGAATTCCGCTGCCAGGCCGAAGTTCAGGCAGATGGATTTGGCATGGCCGATATGCAGGTAACCGTTGGGTTCCGGTGGGAAGCGCGTGTGCACACGGCCGCCGAACCGGCTGGTCCGGTTGTCCTGGAGGATCATCTCGCGGACGAAGTTGGAAGGTCCGTTCTTGACCTCACCCTCAGCGGGATTTGACGTATTCATTTCCTGATCACCTCGATTTCCAGCAGCATCTTTCAGTCCCAAGATTCGTGAATTCCTGGCGCGGCCGGCGGGCGTGGGCGCCTATTGCAGCTTCCGGATCGCCTGCTGGATCCGCAGCAGGCAGGTATCGCGCCCCAGCACTTCCAGAGTTTCAAACAGTGGGGGAGCCGTCTTGCGGCCGCACACGGCCACGCGAATCGGCAAAAACATCTGTCCGGCCTTGACACCCAGATCCGCTGCCGCCGCGCGCAACGCTGACTCCAGGCCTGCGTGCGTGAATTCCGCCGCGGGCAGCACCGCGAGCGCCCGTTCGAGCGCCTTCACGGCCATGGCCGCGTCGCCCTTTTGCGGAATCAGTTCGGCCGCCGGATAGTCCGGCAATTGGTCCACGAAGAAGAAATCCGCCACCGTGGCCACATCGGCCAGCAGGCGGATGCGCTCGCGAATCAGCGGTGTGACGCGCAGCATCTTCTCGGGCGTGGCCGCGAACCCGGCCGCCTGCGCGAAGGGCAGCAGCCGCCCGGAGAGTTCTTCCACGGGCAAGGCGCGGATATGTTCGGCATTCAGCCAGACGGCCTTCGGATCGAACGGATCGTCCTCCTGGAAATTCACCACGGCGTTGGAGCGGTTGATGCCTTCGAGCGAAAATGCATCGATCAGTTCCTGCCGGCTCATCTGCTCCCGGTCGTCCTTGGGCGACCAGCCCAGCAGGCACAGAAAGTTGACGAAGGCGTGCGGCAGAAATCCGCGGTCGCGATAGGTGGTTACACTAACCACCGGCCCGTGGCGGCGCTTGGAGAGCTTCGCGCCATCCGGCGCCACCAGCAGCGGCAGGTGCGCGAATTGCGGCGGCTCCACCCCGGCGGCCCGGAAGATCAGGATGTGCTTGAACGTATTGGTCAGGTGGTCCTGCCCGCGAATGATATGGCTGATCCGCAGATCGGCATCGTCGGCGCAGGAGGCCAGGTGATAGGTGGGCGTCCCATCGCTGCGCAGCAGC
>CAZMRK010000279.1:0-2862 GCA_964568355.1 uncultured Solibacteraceae bacterium
ACGGCGGCTGCGCAACTGGATCTGGGACAAGACGCTCTCCGGCGATATCATCGTGGAGCAGAACGTGCACGTGATCGATTTCACCGACTGGCTGCTGGGCGCGCATCCCCTCTCCGCTTCGGGCGCCGTGCGCGGGCGCAAGGGGCGGACCGATTCGGGCGACGCCAGCAGCCATTACAACTGCACGTTTACCTATCCTCGCGACGTGCACATCAGCTTCGCCTCTACACAGTTTCTGAAGGGAGCCTGGGACGTCGGCATGCGTTTCTTCGGTAGCCAGGGCAATTCCGAAGCGCGTTACGATGCCCCGGTGCGCATCACCGGCGACCATCCCTGGGAGTTCCCCGGACTGGGCGTGCCCGGCCAGGTGAGCGACAACCGGGTAGCGGCGACCGGAGTATTTCGCGGAGCGCTCGACGATGCCGATGCCAACAAGCAGAAGGCATTTATCGCCAGCATCACCAGCGGCCACTACCTCAACGAAATCATGCCGGGAGCCGAAGCGACCATGGCCGCGATCATGGGCCGCATGGCCGCGGAAACCGGCAGGGAGGTGCGCTGGGAAGAGGTCGTACGCTCGGAGGAAACGCTCGACGCAAGACTGGATCTGGCGGCGATCGCCCGATAGCAAGTGCTCTGACCGCAAAATTTATTACCCTCCGGTCGCGGTTCAGTACCGGAGCCGAGCCGCGCGCGTAAGCAAGCGGACGAACGAAATCATCCGGTCGTAGCACCAGTGACGGGGAAGGCGGGAGCGGAGCGCCTGCGATGCTATAGATTCCACCGGCCAATGCGATTAGGCTAAACTTGGAGACGAGATGGCAGAAAGGATGGAAGGAACAGAGACTAGGGGAGACCAGGTGCGGCTTCCCGAGGGCCTTGTACTTAGGCCCCCTGTTACCTTGGACGATCTGAAGGCCGACACCGAATATGACCCTGAAGGTGCCGAAGAATTCGTGGCCCTGATTCGTGCCCTTCGTAAGGAAAGCCCTCGCTCCGTCACTCTCTGATGGATACTAGGACGCCGGTAGTTGTGGATACCGACGTCGTATCTTGTCATCCACTCGCTTCCTCGTACCAGACCATTCTTACAGGCCGGCCCCTCGCGGTGTCGCTGATTACGTTGGCCGAAATCGAATATGGGATGGAGGTGAAGAAGTGGGGCTCCATCCGCCGCGATCTGATGCGCCGCTTCCTCACTCGTTTTACCCCTCTCCTGCCGGATTTGGAAACGGCTCGGATCTGGGCGCGAGTCAAAAGCGACTGTGAGCGGAAAGGCCGGCCGATCATGTTTGCAGATGCCTGGATCGCCGCCGCAGCATTGCAGCTAAATGTGCCGCTTGTGACTCATAACGCCAGGGATTACAAAGCAGTGGCTCAGCTCACGATTTTGACGGCTACCGATGCGGCACGCTGAATCACGCACTACTCCGCCAGCCTGCGCAGCAGGCGGATCTGGCCTGCGTGATAGAGATCATGCGCCGCGGCGCCGCGGATCATGTGAAGGATCTTTGGCGTGTGCGACGCCCGCGGTAACGCGGCTACCGCCGAACGGAGCTTCCGGTGCTCTTCGGCCAGCAGCGTGAGGTCCGCTTGCCAGGCTACCTCATCCAGCTTCGCCGGCGAGAAAAAGTTGCTGCCCTTCCGCGCAAACGAACCGCGCTTTTCCCCGGTAATGCGGCGGCGCACCACGTATTTCCAATAGGCCGCGTGCAGCGCCAGTTCCCAGATGTTGTGGCGGCCTTCGCCGGGACGCCACGTAGCTTGCTCCGCGGAGATGCCGCGCAAAGAGGCGCGCAGATTGGGACCGTGCCACGACTTTTTGTCGAAGGCTTCGTCCAGCAAATCCAGCAGCACCTGAATTTCGCGAGGTGGATTTGGCATAGCAGGCCGTGCTTATTGTAACGCTGGATTCCTGCGCCCGAAATCCAGGCTTCCTCGGACGTGTTACGATGCCTCAAACGACTGCGAGGTACTTGCCATGCACGAACCGATCGACCCCAAACGCCGGGAACTGCTGGGAGCCCTGGCCGGTGTCTCCCTGGCGGCCGCGCTCCCCGCGGGATTGCACGCCGATACCCGATCCGGAAACATGCTCTATCGCACGCTCGGACGCTCGGGAGAAAAAGTCTCGGCCATCGGGCTGGGCGGTTATCACATCGGCGTGCCAAAAGAGGAAAAGGAAGGCATCCGCCTGGTGCGCACCGCCGTCGACCGCGGCATCAACTTCCTGGACAACTGCTGGGACTATCACGACGGCAAGAGCGAAGTCTGGATGGGCAAGGCTCTGCGCGACGGCTACCGGCAAAAGGTCTTCCTGATGACCAAGTTTGACGGGCGCACCAAGGCCTCCACGGCGAAACAGATCGATGAATCGCTCCAGCGGCTCCAAACCGATCACGTGGACCTCATGCAGTACCACGAGAACATCCGCATGGAAGATCCCGACCGCTTCTTCGCCCCGGACGGCCCGCTCGAAGCGCTACTCGAAGCCAAGAAAGCCGGCAAGATCCGCTACATCGGCTTCACCGGGCACAAGGATCCGGCCGTGCACCTGCGCATGTTGGAAGTGGCCGCGCAGCACCATTTCCATTTCGATGCGGCGCAGATGCCCCTGAATCTGCTGGATGCGCACTTCCGCAGTTTTGCCCGGCTGGTGGTGCCTAAACTGGTGGCCGAGGGCATCGGAGTCCTGGGGATGAAGCCGATGGCCTTCGGGAACCTGCCTAAAAACGGGCTGGCCACCGGGATTGAATGTCTGCACTACGCGCTCAATCTACCCACCTCGGTGGTGATCAATGGCTGTGACACCATGGAACGGCTGCAGCAGGCCTTGGAAGCGGTCCGCACGTTCAAACCGCT
>CAZMRK010000280.1:0-4134 GCA_964568355.1 uncultured Solibacteraceae bacterium
GCTCCCCCGGCGGCAGGGATGCGGAAGATGTCGTAGTTGGCAGGCGCGCCATCGGCTCCGGGATGCTGATGGACATAAGCCAGATACTTCCCGTCGGGAGACCAGCCATGAAAATAACTGGGCGTCTCCTTCACCATCAGCCGGAGATTCGATCCGTCGGCATTGACCAGGTAGACCTGGGAACCGCGCGAGACCGGGGAGGAAGCGGAGAAGGCGATCTGCTTGCCGTCCGGCGAAGGTGCGTGATCATTGTTGAGCCGCAGGGATGGATCGATCGCAACCGGTTCAGGCTCGACACTGCCCTCCCGGTCCACCGGAATGCGGTAAAGCCGTCCGCCGGAATTGGTGAGAAGAAACTTGCCGTCCGGAGACCAGTTGGGCGCTTCGAAGACGGTATCGGCCTGGTAGAGCACGCGGGTGGATCTGTCGCGCAGGGTGTAGATCGAGATCTTGCTGCGATACCGCGGCTGGGGCGGACGGGCGGGCAGAGTTTCCAGGCTGACGCCGGAGAAGACCGCGGTCTCGAGCACACTGGCGTCGTGCGAGCAGACCGCCAGGCCGATATAGACCGGATCGGTCAGCGAAACGGTGGCCGGCCCGGTGGCGGTAAGCGGCTCGCCGGGTTTGCCGGCCAACATGGTGAAGCGCTGGCCGCGGCGTTCGATGCGGATGCGCACCGGCGCGGAGAGATCCGACCTGGCTTCCTGCTTGATTTCCAGGGTCTGCGCGGCAGAGGCGGGCCGGTATTGGAGCGAAGTCAGCCCATCGCCGTGAAGCGCTACGTCGGCATAGGCAGAGTCCGGCTCCAGACTCTGGCGGATCATGAGCGCAGCCTTGCGATGGGCTACGGCGCCAGCGCCGATGAAACGCACATCGGCGGTCAGCGCGACATCGCCCGAGACTTTCTTCCAGACGTAATGGAAGGCATCGGCGGCAGCCCAGATGTTGGCGCCTCCGCCCGTGACGCGGAATTCTCCGTCTGCGCCCGTCTCCACTTTGCCGTGGAGTGGCGTAATGCCGACGTCGGTGCCGGATTCAAAGGGTCCAAGCCCTTGCGCGCTCAGACTCCCCAGCGCGCAGATGGCCAGTGCAAGCCAGGCGGTGTGCCGCATAGATCACCTGGAAGCCCAATAGGCGGGATGGCCCACGTAGGTTTCATTCTCCAGGTTTGCCAGAATCGCGCGGCGCATGGCATAGATGTCCACCTCGCCCTGCTGCTGGTACAGCACTTTCCCGCCGGGAGCGATCACCATGGTGAACGGGACGGCCGAGTCCCACTTGGCATCGAAAGCGGCCTGCAAGGCGTACGTGTCTTCGGAAGCGAATTGCAGATTGCGGCTAGAGGCGTGCTGCGCCTGCAGCGTTTTGAGGACGCCGTTTTTCTCGTCGGGATAGTTGGTCGAAACCGTTACCAGATCGAAGTCACGCCGCCGGTACATGCGCCAGGTCTCCTGGATGGCAGGCATCTCCGAGAGGCAGGGGCCGCACCAGGTGGCCCAGAAATTTACCAGAAGCACCTTGCCGGTGGGATTGGCACGCAGCTTTTTCAGGCCATCGGCAGTGATCATCTCCACGTTGACCGGCTCCGCCTCGATCTTTTTCAGTTCGGCGAGCTGGCCGTCGGCCTTGGATTTCCACTTGGTGGAGCAGCCGAACACCGGTGTGTGGGCGACGGGCACCGGCTTTCCGGCGAGTATCGCATCCAGCGCCGCGCGGGCGTCGTACACCTTGACCAGCGATTCGCGCTGGGCATTGTCGATGCGGCCCTCGTAGCGGAGCCTGCGTTCTTTGTCAAAGATGAAGACATGCGGCGTGGCCTGAGCGCCGTAGGCATTGGCAACTTTCTGCGTTTCGCCATCGTAGAGGTAGGGGAAATTGAAGTGCCGGTATTCGGCGCGGATCTTCATTTCCTCCAGGCTGTCGCTGACGTCGGTGTAACCCAACTCGGAGAGCATGACCGCCTTGGGGTCGTTGGGATTGATGGCCACAAAGTCCACGCCTTTCCCCTGGTAGTCGGAAACAAGCTGCTTCATGCGGCCTTCGTAGAGCTGTGAGGTGGGGCAATGGTTACAGATAAACATCACCGCCAGAACGGGAGCCCGATAGTCGGCCAGCTTGTGGATCTTGCCGTCCACTCCGGGCAGCTCGAAATCAGGAGCCTGGGAGCCCGCCGCCAGAATGGGGTGCGCGTTGTGCGGGCGCGCCGCAGGCGATTCCTGGCTGTACATGGCCATACAGAAGGCCGAAAGGGTCAGAATCACGGCACGAGAGAAAGTCATGGAACGATCTCCTGGTTTCCAAGTTCATGGTACTCAGAACCGAGGCCGAACGGGGAAGCTGGTGTCCGCTTGCTACGCGCGCGGTTCAGTGGATTCCCCTTCGGGGGGCGACTCAGGCGACTGCAGGGCGCGCGCTGTCTTTTCCACCGGCTCCAGTTCCTCGATTTCTACGCCGAAGGCGGTGGTATCGAGATCGGAGAAGCGGCGGGCGGTCACCAGCACGCGGGATTCGAGGGAGCCGACCGCGCTATTGTAAGCATCAACTGCGCGATCCAGACTCTTGCCGACTTTGCCGAAGTGGGCCCCGAGGTCGGACAGGCGCTTATAGAGATCCTTGCCCAGCTTATGGATCTCGGCGGCATTGCGGGCCAGGTTTTCCTGGCGCCAGCCGTAGGCCACGGCGCGTAGCAGCGCGATCAGGGTGGTGGGCGTGGCCAGAATGATGCGCTGCTCCACGCCGCTTTCGATGAGGGCGGCATCCTGTTCCAGCGCGGCGCTGAAGAACGACTCGCCGGGCAGGAACAGCACCACAAATTCCGGAGCCGGGTCGAACTGTTCCCAGTACGACTTGCGGCCGAGCGCGGTCATGTGGGCCCGCACCTGGCGCGCGTGCTCGCGCAGGAGGTTGCGCCGGGTCTCATCGTCGGGAGCGTCCATGGCGGTGAGATAGGCGTCCAGAGGAGCCTTCGCATCCACGATGATGTTCTTGCCGCCGGGCAGGCGCACCATCAGATCGGGGCGCAGGCGCCCGTTTTCGGTGGCGACGCTGGGCTGGGTCAGAAAATCGCAGTGCTCCAGCATTCCGGCCAACTCCACCACGCGCTGGAGTTGGATCTCGCCCCAGCGCCCGCGCACGCCGGGCGTCCGCAGCGCCGTAACCAGGCGGCCGGTCTCCGAGCGCAGTTGCGCCTGCGTCTCCTGCAGGGAACGCACCTGCTCGACCAGGGCGGCATAGGCGCCTACGCGCGCCTTCTCCAGTTCCTGGATCCGGGAATCCACCTTGCTTAAGGTATCCTGCACCGGCTTGACCAGCTCGCCGATGGCCTGCTGGCGCTTTTCCAGATCGCCGCGGGCGGATTCCTGCGCCTGCTCGAGAGTGGCTTTCGCCAGTTCCAGAAAGGTCTGGTTATTGCTGCGCAGGGCCTCGGAGGAGAGCGCCTTAAACGTGTCGGAGAGGCTCTGCCGGGCTGCCTCAAAGGAGGCCTCCAGCTCGCGCAACTGGGTTTCCCGATTCTGGAGGCGCTCGCTCAGGACGGCGCGCTCGGCCCGGCTCGCGGACTCGAGCCAGAGCCAGGCGAACAGGGCACCCAGCCCGATTCCTGCCAGAAAACAGAGCAGGAGCAGAATGTTTTGCATCTACCCGAATTATCTCACCCGGAAGAGGTAAACGTTGCCCACCCGGCCAGCGATCTCGAGATTCCAATCGATGGCGCGCGCCGCCATGTCCCGGCCGAGGATACCATTCCCTTCTTTTTCGTCGGAGGCCAGGATATAGCGATAGCCGGCCCTGCGAACCCCGCTGGCCGCCCAGCGGCGCAGATCTTCGCGCGGGCGCTCCTCGATGGTGGGCCGGCTGGAAAGCAGAAACCATTTGCCGTCCGCTCCGCGCCCATCGATTTCAAAGGGGACACGATAGACCGGGGTATGGGTAACCATGAGAACGGAGGTAGCCGACTCGGGGCGGTCAAAATCTGCTTCGATGAACATTCCGGGCCGCATAGGCACCCAGGTGCGCCAGCGCGTGGCCACGTTGCCGTCGAAAGCCGCGGGGGCCTCCCGGGGGCCCGGATCTGCGCGCACCTCCCATTGAGGATTGCTGTAGACGCGGTCGTCGCCGAGGAAGAGGCGCACTTCG
>CAZMRK010000281.1:0-16291 GCA_964568355.1 uncultured Solibacteraceae bacterium
GTCGTCACGAAGGCTCCGCCGCCAAAAACGTAGAGATTGGCAACATCGTGGGTGCGGCAATAGGAATCGAGGACGCTGGATTTTCGATCCATGCCCATCCGGCAGGTGCCAACCTCGTGAATCAGGCCGCCCGGCAGCCCCATGGATGGCCTGGCTTCGGTGATCTCGCCGCCTGCGGCATGGAACAACTCCTTCGCCCGCTCGAAGAAATCGGCATAGATCCGGCGGTCGTTGTCGGAGTGCGTGCAATGGATCTTCAGCACCGGGATACCCCATTTATCCTTGACCTGGGGGTCCAGTTCGACGAAATTCTCTTTCCGCGCCAGCATTTCACCGCCCGAGAGCCAGACGCGCGCCTGGGCGGGATAGCGCCGTTTCACCTCTTTCTTGAACGCGGAGCCAAAACCGGGCACATTTTCGGCGAAGGCGGGGAACTGGCTGGCCCCGCCGGAGGCGCTCATCGCATAACCCCTGATAAATCTGCCGTTTCCTTTGTCTAAGTTCAAGAAGTTCGGCACATAAAGCCCGCCAGCTTTTCCGTCGTCGTTACGGATCGCGGCTCCTTTCAGGATGGGGAGGAAGCCGGTGACGCCCGAGCCACTCACCTGGTCCATTAAAAATTGGCCTAGTACGCCGCTGCTGTTGGCCAAGCCGCCTTTCTGCGAATTCAGCAGGAGGCGGGTATTTTCGAGCGTAGAGCCGGCCAGCACAACGATCCGGGCCTCCACGTCCACCTCCCGCCCGGTAAAGCTCTCGATATAGGTGACGCCGTGCGCCCGGTTCTCGTCATTCATGCGCACGCGGCTGACGACCGCATCGCACTGGACCGTCACCCTGCCGGTTTTGAGCGCCGGGGGCAGCGTGACGGCGACGGTATTGAACATCGCGCCGACGTCGCAGCCGTTGACGCAGTTGCCACAATAGTGGCAGGGCGGGCGGTTGTTCCACATGCGAGTGAGCTGGGCGACGCGGCGCGGCGTGGCCGGCCAGTGCAGCTTCCGGCAGGCGGCGTCGAAGATAGTCTCCGCGCAGTTCAGCGTCATGGGCGGGAGAAAGACCCCATCGGGAAACTGGGGAATCCGCGCGACCTCGCCGCTCACGCCGATGAACCGTTCTACCCGATCGTAATAGGGAGAAATGTCCGCGTAGCGAATGGGCCAGTTATCGCCGTAGCCGTCGCGGGAAGCTGCCTGGAACTCCCAATCGCTCATGCGGCCGCTGGCGCGGGACCAGTGCAGCGTACGACCGCCGAGTACCCGCGATCGCGACCAGCGAAATGGCTTATCGACCGGGGTCGTATAGGGATTGGCCCGATCGTCGATCATGATACGGTAGTTGTATTCGGTCGAACCTTTGTAGTATTTCCGCAGCAGTCCGGGCTGTCCCTGGCCGCGGAAGGGCAATTCGTAAGGCCAGCGGTGGCGGAAATCGCGCGCCGGTTCGACGGCGGAACCCGCTTCCAACAGCAGCACCTCCATGCCCGCCTGAGAGAGCGCCATGGCGGCCCATCCGCCGCAGGCTCCGGAACCGACCACCACGACATCGTGCTTCTTAGCCATCAGACCTTCCGGTGCTCCGGATGGTCGCAGGCGGGAAAGCGCTCCAGGTAGGCGTTGCCCTGGTACTCCAGCGTTTCCACGAGGCCGGCGCGGGAGGTATAGAAAGCGAAAATCGCCGAGCGCTTGATCAGCCGGTAGGCCGGATAGCCCTCATGGCGGGCGCGGCGGTCACGCTCCGGCGCGGACATCTGCTCGACCAGGGCCAACTGGCGGTCAGGCGAAAGGTGTGAGAAATCCCGGCCGCGGAGCCAGTCCATCGCCTTGCGCCACTCGCTCTGCATCTCGGGTGCATGTTCGGCGGCGGCATCCACCAGGAAATCCAGGAACGGGGCGACGTGCGCTTCCCTCGCCCCCGGCGTGTCGTCGGCAGGGATCAGAATCGCCGTAAAGGCGTCGAGCGCCTGAAAATCTTCGGCGGAGAAGAACCTGGGACGGTAATGGCTCCACCGGTCCGGTTCCGGCGGAGCCGAATGGTTGTGGCCCTGAGCCGACGCAACAGCAGGCAGTTGCGCCAGCAGCCAGGCCAGATCCCTCCGAGTCATAGAGAGATTCTACTCCGCCGGGAAAAGTCAATCGAGGAAGGTGGCCTTTTTGATGTAGTCGAGCTTGGGAAACTTGGCGTTGAGATAGGCGTTGCCCTGGTGGGTGATGGCTTCCTGGTCGGGCATCTCTCCGTATCCGCTGAAGATCGAAGTGACCGCCGACATCCCCTCGATCACTTCGCCGAAGGGCGCGAATCCCTGATCGTCGAGGGACTGGTTCCTTCCCAGATTGATGAACAACTGGGTAGTGCGGGTATTCGGTCCGGCGGTGGCGAAGACCAGCGTTCCGGGCTTGTTGGTCTGCATCACCGGGTCGTCGGTGATCTTCTTATCCCACTTTTTGGAAAGAGCGGGACTGCCGGCCAATCCGAACTGCACCACGAAGCCGGGCAGCACACGGAAGAAGCGGGCTCCATCGAAGTAGTGGTCCTTGATCAGGTCGCGGAAGCGGTCGGCGCCTTTCGGCGCCCAGTCGCGGTGAACCTGGACAATGACGACGCCTTTGCTGGTATCGAACTTCACCTTATAAAGATCCTTGGAGGGCTCTTTCTTCGCCTCTTCTTTCTTGGCGGGCTCTTCGGCGGGCTTGGGCGCTTCGGGCGGCTTGGCCGTCTCCGCGGGCGGCGGGGCGGCACTCCTCTCGGCAGCGGCCTCCTTTTGCGGCTCCGGCTGTTTCGCACACCCAGCCAGCAACAGGCAGGCGAGCGCGGCGCCCAACCCTAACGACAAAGTCAGATTCGATGGGATGCTCTTGGTCATTGTGACTCTCGCAGTATATTCTAAACGCGCGGCGGGCCGGAAGGTCAACGCGGCCGAAAGCTCAACGCAAGGTTACGTCCCAGACCTTGGTGCGTTTGGCCTCCCCCTCCGGCCCGGAGACCGAAAGCGTGACGACGTATTCGCCGGCCTTCTGATAGGTATGCATCGGGTTGCGCTCGGTGGAGGTGGACTCGTCTCCAAAATCCCACTTCCAGGAGGTGATTTTGCCGTAGCTCGCATCTTCGAAGGCGACCAGGCGGCGGTCCATGTCGACGATGCGGAAGGTCCACTGGGCCTCGACGGGTTTGCGCAGGCTGGTTTCGAGCGGCATCAGCTTGAACAGCACCAGGTCGGTGGCGTCGCCGTACATGGTGGTCTTGTGGGAGAGATTCCAGAAGCCGTTGTAAGTTTTGGCGTTGACGTCGTCATAGTCGAGGATGGACCAGGACATGCCGATCAGCTTGTTCTCGGTAAGCTGGGTCTCGACGGCGCGCTGGGGGCCTTCGCATCCGGCGTAGTCGAAGGGCGTGATCCAGAACTCGAGCACTAGCTTGCCGCTTTCGCCGGGCTGGAAATGGTAAGAGTAAGCGGCATTGGCCCAGGGCAGATCTTTGATCCAGGGCTGGCAGCCCCAGACCATGGTCCAGTCTTTGTCTTTGGCCGGGGTGAAGATGTGGTAGTTCTGCGCGTGGACGCCGTGGAAGCGGAAGTGCGCATCCCAGCGTTCCAGCAGCTTGTTGGGATGCAACTCTTCGATCAGCGGACCTCCGGAGAGGTCGCCGTCTACGACTACTTCGAAGATATCGTTGTGGAGATCATTGTGGGAGAAATCCCAATAGTTGTCGTAGGCTTCATACAGAAAATAGAGCCGGTTCAAGCCCTTGACCCAGCCGACGCGCACGCGGACATCGAGGTCCTTGCGGTCGATTTTGGTGCCGTGGCCTTTCACGGTATCGGAGAGTTGATCGGTGCCGATGACGTAGGATTCCGGAACGAGGTCCCAATCGCCGGCCTGTCCATCGATGCGGGGGATTTTATCGGGTGGAAATTGAAAGATCGGAAAGGTCTTGCCGGGCCGCTCGATCGCCGTCAGAGGGCCACAGGCCAGCGCCAGAAGGGCAGAGCACAGGAACAGGTTGCGGATTCGCATCTTTGGCGGAGTGTATCCCATCCCGCGGCGGCGCGCCATGCTATGCTCGCCGTTTGATTGCATATGCCCAAGGTTCTGTTCATTGGCGATCTGAATGTGGATGTGATGATGGGCGGCATGGAGTCGCTGCCTCTGGTGGATCGGGAGGTAGCCTGCCAATCCTACGACGTGCTGATGGGGGCGTCGACGGTGCTGTGCGCCTGCGCTTACGCTTCGCTGGGGGGCGATGGTTCCTTCGCCGCGCTGGCGGGTTGCGATGAATACGGAGATTTCGTGGTGCGCGGCCTGCAGGAGTTCGGCCTGAACACGACGCTGGTCCGGCGCACGGACCAGGTCCGGACCGGGGTCACGGTGAACCTGATCTATCGGAACACGCGCACGCAGGTAACCTATCCCGGCACGATCGCGGCGTTTTCCGGAGAAGGATTGGACGAATCGGTGCTGCGCCAGTTCGGACACATTCATTTCGGCGGCGTCTATCTGCAGCACGCGTTCCGGCCGCGGATCGCCGAATTGCTCGAAGTTGCCAGAAGGCTGGGTGTGACCAGTTCGCTCGATCCGCAGTGGGACGGTACGGAGCGCTGGGAGCACATGGACGAGTGGCTGCCGCGCCTGACCTGGTTCTTTGTGAACGAGGACGAGGCGCGGTCGTTGACACACACAGCCACGGCCGAGGAAGCGCTGGTGGCGCTGGCCGGGCGAACTCGCTGCCCCCTGGTGAAGACCGGAGAGCGCGGCGCGCTGGCCTATGTGGGGGGAGAAGTGAAGCGGATTCCCTCTCACGTGGTGCAGGTGGTGGACACAACCGGGGCAGGGGACTCGTTCGATGCCGGTTTTCTGTATGCCACGCTGGTGAAGCAGTGGGAAGTTGCGGAAGCGGCGGCCTTCGGCAACGCCGTGGCGGCGCGAAGCTGCACCTTCGTAGGCGGCGTGGCGGCACGATCGAGCTTCGGGGATATTCAGAAGTTCATCGGAACAAATCCCGTTCGGCCGGCCTGATCAGGGCGCGGGCAGAGCCTTCGCCGGCGATCCAATCGACGCCGTGGATCAGGACGACCGGCACTCCGGCGGCCTTCTTCATGGCAAGACCGGCCGCGGCGGCAAGCTCATCGGCAAGCGCGAGGATGGTGGCGGAGAGCGGGCGGCCGTCGCGGTCCCGGGTGCCGCGCAGATCTTCGAGCGGCTCGATTCCGGCGACTCCGATCGCGACATTGACCAGGCCCTCGCGCCAGGGACGCCCGAAGGTATCGCTGATGATCACGGCGCCGCAGCCGAGCGCTTGCCGGAGATCTCTGGCGGAGCGATCGGGATCAGCGGGCAGCAGCGCGGCGCGGTCCTCTCCGGGCACGTTGGACTGGTCGATACCGGCATTGGCAGCAATGAAGCCGTGGTGCGTTTCGGCGATGAGCACGCCGCGATCCATCTTCACCACGCGCTTCGACTGGGTCAGGATCAATTCGATGAGGCGGGGATCCTTGTTCCAGGATGCGGCCCAGGCGCGCGCCAGCGCCGAGGGCGAGACCGTGGCGAGATCGACGACCGCTCCCTCCGCCTTGGAAACGATTTTCTGCGCAACCACGACAATGGTCCGGCTATCGACGGCGTGGCCGCCCTCCCGGGCAGCGGCGAGGATGAGCCGGCCCAGGTCATCGCCGGACCGTATCTCGGGCAGGCCGGTCAGGCCTGTGATTTGAATGCCCATGGCGCTTGCAATTCGGACTTGAGGAACTGGGCGGCACGGGTCTGGGGACCGCGCTCGAACAGTTCGGCGACGTCTTCGGGAGTATCGAGGTCAAAAACGATGCCGGAAGGGCGGACTACTTCCGCGAAGACTCCGCGGGTGCGGGCCTGCTCCAGGTGCGCCTGGAGGCTTCCCGGACCGAAGCAGCTCGGGATGGCGTCGGGCGGAGTGCGCACCAGGGCGTTGGTTCCGGTGCCATCGGCGGAAGGCACGATGAGCACGCCGTCGCGGGCGGAAAGCGCGAGCTGTTCGATCTCGGCCGGTGTGACGAGCGGAACGTCGATGGGGAGAAGGAGCACGGTGCGCGCGCCCAGTTCCATGGCTCGCCGCGCGGCCTGGTCGGCGGAGTGGCTATGACCCCGCTGTTCGGTTTCTTCGAAGACCATGGCTCCGGCGTCACGGGCGAGAGCGGCGGCGCGGAGGTCGCTGGTGGCAACGGCCACGCGATCCAGATAGCGCGCGGCACAAAGCTTGGCGAGCATCTCTTCGTAGAGGAGGCGGGCCAAGGCCTCGCGCTGCGGGGGAGAAAGCAGACCGCTCAGCCGCTGTTTGGCATTCTGCGGAGCCTTAACGGGCAGGATGGCGAAGGTCATCGCAGCCCCAGCGCTTCGAGCGTGACCCTGGCGAGCGCTTTCTTCTCGGGAAGGCCGCGCATGACGGTGTCGGTTACGACCGGGCGCATTTCGAGCGCTTCCACTTTAGAGGCAAAACGGGCATCGGCCTGATCCAGGATGAATACATTCACGAAGTCGCGATAGAGTTCGGCTACTCCGGCGGCGGAGACCGGCTTGCCGAGGCTGCGCATCATGCGCGCCGCGGGTCCCTTCATGGCTTTGCCGCCGACGATCGGGGAGATGGCGGCGATGGGAGCGCTGGTCCGCCGCAGGGCATCGCGGATGCCGGGGACGGCGAGGATCGGACCGATGCTGATGAACGGATTGGACGGGCACAGCACGATGGCCGCGGCGTGTTGGATGGCTTCGAGGATGCCGGGCGCCGGGCGGGCTTGCCGCGCCCCGGCGAAGCCCAGGCCGCGCACGGTATCGCGCGAGCGGCGGCGTACGAAATAGGTTTGGAAATCCAGCTCTCCGGCAGCGGTCGCCACCATGGTGCGCAGGCGCTGATCGGTGGCGGGCACCACGGCGGCGCGCACGCCCAGGGCTGCTGTGATGCGGGCGGTCACCTCGCTGAGCGGAACGCCGGCGCGCAGCAGATTGGTGCGGTACAGATTCGTGGCCAGGTCGCGGTCGCCGAGTTGAAACCAGGTATCGGCTCCGAGCTTCCCGAGGGCTTCCAGGCAGCGGAACGTATCGCCCTGGATGCCCCAGCCGTTCTCGCGATGGGCGAGTCCGGCGAGCGTATAGACCACCGTATCGAGATCGGGCGAGATGTGCAGGTCGTGTATTTCGGCATCGTCGCCCACATTGCCGATGATGAAGAGGCGCTCGGGCGGGAGAATGCGCGCGAGACCGTCCAGAAATCGCGCCGCGCCCACTCCGCCCGCCAGGGCAACCACTCGCTTATTCCAAACCCGTGATCCGGACACCGCTATGTTTCACCTTGTGACGTAGATTGAGCGAGATCAGCAGAACGGCGAGATTTTCGGCCAGGCGGGCATTTTCGAGCGGCCCGGCGTCGATGGCTCGGGCGCCCGGCAGCAGGGCGATCAACTGGCGGACCAGATTCTTGGCCCCGGCATCATCTCCACACAACAGGATGTCGGTGTCGACGGGAAGCTCGGGATGCGAGAGCAGTTCCGCGCTGAGCGAATGGAATGCAGCGACCACGTGTACGCCCTCGGGAACGTGGCGGGCCGCCTGCTCGCCGGCGGATCCGGCCCAGAGGGTGAGAGGATGCGAAAGCCTGCCGCCGATGGCAATTTCGAGCGGCACGGTTGCATCCACCAGGACCATTCCCGGATGCAGGTTGGCGCGGACGGCTTTGAGTGTGGCGATCTGGGCCGTAAGCGGCACGGTGAGAACGGCCGCGCCGGCACCGTCGAGGGCATCGGCGTTGAGAAATCCTTGCGCGCCGCGGCCGATGCGGGCCGCGGCAGACTGCGCCTTGGCCAGATCGCGCGAGCCGATGCGCACGGACAGTCCCGCTTGCGCAAATCGCAGCGCCAGTCCGGAGCCTTCCGCTCCTGTGCCTCCTAATATCGCTATGCTTTGGATCACGCGTTCGTCATTCTAGCATTCGGGTGGGGCTGAAGCTCCGCGCAGACTGAAAGTCTGCCCCACTTTCTGCTCAATCCGGTACTCGCAAACCGAGATGCTTTGCGAATGGATCAAAATCTCTGTCGTCGTGCAGTAAATCGTAGCCACTTTCGATACATCGGGTGGCAATCACGGTATCGATGGTCTTGCGAACGGTTATGCCGAGCTTGCGCAGCGTCCGGAAGTTCTTCGCTGCCTGTACTGCGATTTCCTGTCCCCCCAACTCTATGACGGTTAAGGAAGTGAGCATCTTTCTGGCCTGCTGAAAATCCCGTTCGTCAGCGAACCCTTGCAGGACTTCTGTGAGAATCAAGTCGCCGACAGCCAGGGGCTCGCGACCCAGCAGGCGATCGAGTTTTTCGGTCTTGTCCGTGACAGCGCCTCGGAAGTAATCGATCCACACGCTGGAATCGACCAGGATCAACGGTCGGTCCTCATCGCAGCCAGGTCCCCCTGCCAGTCCAGTTTTCCGCGAAATTTACGGATTTCCTCTTGCCGCTTCAAGCGGAGTAACGTACGCAAGGCCTGGTCCACGGCCTCGCGCTTGGTTTTCAAGCCGGTTGCGCGAAGTGTGTCCCGCATGAGCTTGTCGTCAATGACGATATTTGTCCGCATGGATGTGTATCCTAATGATTTATTATACACACGGCGGCACATTGTTTATTCATAGCGAAGGGCGACGACCGGATCGATGTGAGCGGCCCTGCGGGCGGGGAGATAGCTGGCTAACATCGAGATCAGGATCCAGGCGAGGGCGGCGGCGGCAAAGGCAAGCGGATCGAGCGGGCTGACCCCGAAGAGGAATCGCCGCAGCAGTTGCGTTGCCCCGGCGCTCAGAAGCAGGCCGAACAGAACACCCATTGCGGCCAACTGCAAGCCGCGGCCCAGTACCAGCCACTTTACGTCCGCCCTCTGCGCTCCCAGGGCCATACGGATACCGATTTCCCGCGTTCTCTGTGCCGTCATGTATGCCACTACGCCGTAGAGTCCGATCGCGGCGAGTCCAATGGCGAGCAGGCTGAAGGCGCCGAGCAAGGTTGCCTGCCATCTCGCGCGGAAGAGGGACAGCGCGAGCAGATCATCGAAGCTTCGAATCTCATAGATGCGAAGGCCGGCTCCACCCGTGCGGGCAAGCTGTAGCAGGGGATCGGCCAGAGCGTGCGGGTCGCCCGCGGTGTGCAGCATCAGCGCGAAAAACCCATTCCACCAGACCTGCCGCCAGTGGACGAAATAGAACGGCAACGGCCGCTCGTCCAGGGAACCGTACTTGCTATCCCGGACCATGCCAATCACTTCCGCGCGAACGCGCCGGTCCGGCTCGCAGCCGAGCCAGGCGGTCTTTCCAATGGGATCTTCATTGGGCCACCAACGCCGCGCCATGGTCTCATTGACGACGATGACCCGCGGGGATTCGGGACGGTCGCTGGAAAGAAAACCGCGCCCATGAAGCAGAGGCACGCGCATGAACTCGAAGTAATTGGGGGCTACGACGTTGATGTTGAGCTTGCGCGGCGGATCGGCCTGACGCGCGGCGGCGCAATCGCCATCCATAAAGCCGAAGACCGCGAATGACAGGGTGGCTTCGCGAACTCCGGGAAGATGGCGCGCCTGTTCCAACAGACGGTCGTAGAGGCTGGTTGCCTGGGCGGGCGTGAAATCGGTCTCCTGCGTAAAAAGCCGGATGTACATGCGGTTGTCCATCGCGAATCCGGGATCGGTGTTTGCGACTTCGTTCAGAGCCCGAATGAGCAAGGCGGAGGAGACCAGGAGCACCAGGGAGAGCGCCACCTGCACGATGACGAGCCAATCCCGCTGGCGCAATCGATGGACAGAAACACCTCCTTCTGAGCCACCCTTGAGGAGGGGCGTAACATCGCCGCGGGCGCTATCAAGGGCAGGAGCAAGGCTGAAGGCTAACGCACAAAACAGCGAGAGCGCCGCCGTGAAGATGGCTACTCGCCAGTTCACCTCGAGATGGACCGTGTAGAGGGCCAGATCCGGATGAGAAGAAGGCAGGAAAGCGGCGATCGCCCGGCTTGCCCAGGATCCCAGGAGAATGCCGAGGAACGCGCCTCCGATGGCGAGCACCAGACCTTCGGTAAGCCCTTGACGGACCAGTTGCGAACGTGTAGCTCCCAGCGCTTTGCGGACCGCCATCTCCCGCCGGCGCACCGCCGCGCGAGAGAGCAGAAGATTCGCCACGTTGACGCAGGCAATCAGCAGAATCACCACGACAACGCAACCCAGAACGGTCGACACGGGCCGCAGGCCCCGCTGCACCTGTACCCAGCTATAGCCGGCAACGAAGCGCACGGCCATCGGGTTCTTGAAGCGCGGATTGCGAGGCTCGGCCTGGCGCAGATGCGAATCAAGGACCTGCAGTTCGGCTGCTGCCTGAGCCAGGGACTGAGCCTTGGCAAGGCGTCCGATGAGGAAGACGCCCGGGCCATTGGAAGATGCCGCGCCAGCCAGTTGCGGCCGGTAGTGCGGATAGGTCGCTAATGGCACCCAGGCATCGATGGCCAGGGGAGTCGACGCACCGCGAAAGCTTGCCGGGGCGACGCCGATGACTCGATACCACTGAGCTTCGATCCGGAGCGCCTTGCCAAGCACCCGCGGGTCGCCGCGGAAGTGCCGCCGCCACACGCGGTCGCTGATGACAACTACGGGATCGCTACTGGGGAGATTCCCGGCGGGGGAGAAGGCGCGACCGAGTACGGGACGGACGCCAAGGACGTCAAAGTAGTTGGCCGAGACGACTTCCGCATAGATCTGATCGTTCACCAGGTTTACATCGAGATAGGTGCCTTTTGGAATGAGCGCCGCGAGGCCGGAGAGGGAATGAAGGCGGAGGGCGAGGTCGCGGTATTCGCGCCAGGAGCAGCCGGGGCCGCCGGCGCGATCGATGGATACCACGCGATCCGGCTCGGGAACGTCGAGCCGGCGAAAGTACATCTCATCCAACCAACTAAACACCGTGGTGTTCACGCCGATTCCGAGCGCCAGGCAGAGCATGGCCGCAGCCGCGTATCCAGGATTGTGACGGATGATCCGGAAGGCATAGTGCAGATCGCGGGTGAGATCCGGGATCAGCCTGTGGTGGGGCGACAAGCGAATCAACAGGCAGCTTGCGACCTGCCGCCAGTACCAGAGGCTCCCGCCGCCCCGGTCCTCGAACAACTCGCGCAAGTCTCCGAGGATGATCTCGGCGTCGCGGCCGCCCACGATTTTCCTCAAGAGGAATTCGGCAAGGCGAGGCGGTTGATCAGGCATTCGGTTCTCCTCCTTTCAGCCGGATTCCGAACCACATCCGGTCGAGCATGGCTTTATAGTTCAGCAGTGCCTGCTCGCCGGCAGGCAAAAGCCGGAAATACCGTTTCGAGCGGCCGCCGCGGCGTGGAGTGGGGTCGGCGAACCAGGAATACAGATAGCCCTTTACTTCCAGCCGGTCGAGCGTGGTGTAGAGAGCGCCGATGGTGACGTTCCGTCCGGCTCGCCGTTCGATCTCCTGGCGAATTGTCACGCCGTAGGCTTTCTCGCCAAGGCGGAAAACCGATAGCAGGACAAGTTGCTCGAATTCGCCGAGATGGTCGGTGGCCATCGATATATGTTCTACAGGATAGAGCAAATTGAGGGAACCGGCAACCTGTTTTACTATCAGGATGTGGTGCCGTAGAAAATTGTGACAGAGGTTTGACATGGCAAAGACGATTCCGGAAGAATATCGCGACCTATTCCAGAAGAAAGCCTTCGCGAACCTTGCTACCCTCATGCCGGACGGCCGGCCGCAGGTAACGCCGGTCTGGTGCGATTTCGACGGGCACTATGTGATCGTCAACAGCGCCCGAGGCCGGCGCAAGGATCAGAATATACGCCGCGATCCGCGCGTCTCTTTGGCGATCGTGGATCCGGAGAATCCCTACCGCTATCTGGAGGTGCGGGGCCGGGTCTCGGAGATTACCGAAGAGGGTGCCGACCAGCACATCGATAAGATGGCCAAGAAATACATGGGCGTAGAGAAATATCCTTATCGCGGGTCGGGCGAGGTGCGGGTGCTCTATAAGATCGAGCCCGAGCACGTGTCGTCGATGGGCTGAGGGGGACGGAACTGGCGCAATGGCGGACTGGCGTGGATTTCTGAAGCGGGTGGCCTATGCGGGGCTGGGCCCGCAGGGTGCTGCCAAACTGCCCCTGCGGGAGCGTTTGCGCCGGCGCCTGGAACAATTCGGTGACCGGCTGGCGGGAGTTCCTCCTCGGGAAGAAGGTTTTACCGGCGGGCGTACCTGGAAACAGAATGTGCGTGTAGCGGTGCTGGTTGCGCTGCCGGTGCTGGTGATCGGCGGCCTGCTGTTTTGGAGAAGCCGCGCGACCCGGCCGGCGGATGCGCAGGAAGCGCCGGTGGTGCCGTCCAGTCTGGCCATCGATCTCCCCCGCGAGGGACTGCGGCCTTCCGAGGTGGAGGTGGCGGAGATTGTGCTGATGAAGGATGCCCAGCCGCCGGTAGCGCGCGGGACGGTCCGGAATCACTCCGGTGAGAAGCCCGCTTCGGTCGAGATCAGCTTCAACGTCACCAATAAAGACGGGATGCTGCTGGGGGCGGTCACGACGGCGGTGCGGGATATTCCTCCGCATGGCAGCCAGACGTTCGAGGTCGAGATTCCGCAGAAAGATGCGGCGATTGTGATTGTGCGGGACACGCGGCGGTTGTAGGATAAGGCGCGGGTTCGCCGTTTTACACTGGCTAGATGCACATCCTTCTTCTGGGCAGGATGGCCACGGTGGCCCAGGAAACGATTTTGGCCAATCTGGAGGGCGGGCACGAAGTTTCCGTGATTGAGGAGGCGTCCGAGGCTGCGCAACATCCCGAGCTGTTTGAAAACGCCGAGGTGATCGTGGGCGGGCCTTTGACCGAAGAGTTGGCGGCGCGGGCGGGCCGCTTGCGGTTGTTTCAGGCTCCCCGGGCCGGTCTGGACAACCTGGGTCTGGAATGGCTGCCGCCGCACGTGCTGGTTGCCAACACGTTTCACCACGAGGTTTCGATCGCCGAATACGTGTTGATGGGCATGCTGGTGCTGGCCCGGCGTCCGGAGGCTTATGACCGGGAGTTGCGGCGCGGCCGCTGGGAGGGAAGCTGTATCTGGGGCGAGCCTCCCACGGTGCCGGTGCTGGCCGGAAAGACGGTGCTGATTGTCGGTTTGGGGCACATTGCGCGGGAGGTGATCCACCGCGCGCATGCGTTCGGGATGCGGACGATCGGTGTCTCGCGTTCTCCTCAACGGGCCGCGAGCGAAGCCTGCGTGGTGGTGGGCTATGACACCTGGCGCGAGCGGCTGCCGGAAGCGGATTTTGTGGTGCCCACCTGCCCGCTGACGGCGGAGACGCGGGGGCTCATCGGGCGCGACGAACTGGCGCGGATGAAGCGTTCGGCCATCCTGATTAATGTGGCTCGCGGCGAGATCGTGGATGAAGGGGCGCTCTACGACGCCCTGGCCGCGGGGCGGATCGGCGGGGCGGCGCTGGACGTCTGGTACCAGTATCCGAAGACGCGCGAAGAGGTCTGCCCGCCTTCCCGGTATCCGTTCCAGGAGCTGCCCAATGTTTTGCTGACGCCGCATGTTTCGGGGTGGACCCGCGAGACCGTGGAGGGGCGCGCGCGGGACATCGCGGAAAACATCAACCGGCTGGCAAAAGGGGCTCCGCTCCAAAATCAAATTCCCAGGGAATAGGCGCAAACGCACAAAATGAGGCTTATCCGGCGCGCCAGCGCTGGAAATAAGCGTATATTTCCGCGCGAAAATACCGCGGTAGCTGCTATACTTTCCCCCCATCAGCAGTTTTTTTGAAAGGGGTACAGCCTAATATGCAAGTGAAAAACCGCTGGTTTTTTGGGGCGGTCGTGTGTTCGCTGGGGTGCGCCTTGTCGGTTTTCGCACAGACGCTGGATACCGGGATTCTGGGAACGGTTACGGATGCGACCGGCGGCTCGATCGGGGGAGCCACGGTCACCATCACCGGCCAGGCGACCGGCGTGAGCCGCATGGTGAAGAGCAACCCGGACGGCAAGTATGAGGTGCGATACCTGGTGCCGGGCGAATATACGGTAGAGGCGCAGGCCGCGGGCTTTCGCACGGAGCGCCGCACCAGCGTGGTGATTCAGATCAACCAGCAGGCGCGCATCGATTTCGCCATGCAGGTAGGCGAGGTGCAGCAGACGGTAGAGATCACGGCGGCCTCCCCGCTGTTGCAGACGGAGAACGCCACGCTGGGTGAAGTGGTGGCATCGGAACGCATTGTCAACCTCCCGCTGAACGGCCGCAGCTTCGTGCAGCTTTCGGTGCTGACGCCCGGTGTCCGGGTCTACGAGCCTTCGCAGTTCACCTCGAGCACGGACGGGTCGCGCATCATCGCCAACGGCGCCCGGGATGCCTGGATGCAGCTCAATATCGACGGCATCACCATGGTGAACAATCGCAGCAACTACGTCACGCTGTATCCGATTATCGACGCACTGCAGGAATTCAAGGTGCAGAGCGGCAACTATTCGGCCGAATATGGCGGCAATGCAGGGGCGAATACCAACCTGCAATTACGCTCGGGCACCAATCAATTGCACGGCAGTATTTACGAATTTCTCCGCAATGACAAGCTGGATGCCCGCGGGTATTTCCGCCCGGCGCCTTTCTCGAAAGATATTCTGCGCCGCAACCAGTTCGGCACGGTGGTCTCCGGTCCGGTGCGCAAGGACAAGACCTTTTTCACGCTGGGCTATGAAGGCACGCGGGCAGTGAGTGAAAGCGCCGCCACCAGTATCGTGCTGACGCCGGCGCAGCGCGCGGGGGATTTCTCGGCTTCGTCAAGCCCCATTATCGATCCGTTCAGCGGCGCCGCGTTTCCGGGGAACATCATTCCGCAGAACCGCATCAATCCGGTCTCCGCGAATATCGTGAACAACTACATGCCTCTGCCCAATACATCCGGAACGGTGAACTATTCCGGCGTGACTCAGGGGCGCCTGGGCACGGATCAGGGCCTGGTGAGGGTGGACCAATACTTCAGCCAGAAGGACCAGGTATTCGTGCACTATATCCGCTCGCGGCGCGATTTTCCGAACTACGCGCTGAACCCCTATTTCTATTTCAACGGGACCTTCCCCAACAGCAGTTTCTCTTCGCAGTACGTTCACACGTTCACGCCTGCTCTGCTGAACGAAGTGCGCTTCGGCTTCAACCTGGCGAACGTATCGGTGCTTCCTCCGCGCGCCAACACCGACTTCACCATTGAGTCGCTGGGGATTCACGGCCTGAACGTCGGCGGACCTTCCGGACGTCCGCTGCGGGCGGATGAACAGGGCTTCCCGGTGCTCAACATCAGCGGCTACATGGCGATGGGGGACAACCAGGCATCCTCGAACCTGGACAACAGCCGGACCTTCCAGTGGGTGGACAACCTGAGCTGGATTCGCGGAGCGCATTCGCTCAAATTCGGAGGCGATATCCGCCGGCTGTTGGATGATGCCACCACCAACAACTGGCCGTTCAGCCAGATGTCGTTCAGCGGCGATATGACAGGAAATGCCGCGGCGGATTACATGCTGGGCTTCCCCAAGACCACGCTGACGCCGGAGGGGGTGCCGATTTCGAAGATCCGCCAATGGCGCTATGCGGCTTACGTGCAGGACGACTGGAAGGTGACCCAGAACCTGACCTTGAACCTGGGCTTGCGCTACGACCTGTTCGGGCAGCCGCACGAGATCAACGGCGTGACGCGTACGCTGCGCTTCGATCTGGATCCCAATGGGCCGGTGCTCTATCCCGAGCCGGGCAAGGTGGAGGATCTCTACCAGAACGAATACCACTACCTGGCGCCACGCTTCGGCTTTGCGTGGCGGCTGCCGCACCAGATGGTGATCCGCGGAGGCTACGGCCTGTTTTATAGCGCGGCCCAGTTCGACAATACGAACATCCTGCAACTTAATCCGCCGACGGCAGGGAGCCTGACGGTGACCAACCCGTCGGTCAATCCGATCGCCACCATCGACAATCCCGTTCCGGCGGCGCTCTATCCGGCCAATCCGATTTTCAACGTGGTATCGATCCCGCCGGACCGCAAGCGGCACAACGCCTACATGCAGAACTTCAACTTGCAGGTTTCGCGCCAGTTGACCCAGAACGACGTGCTCGAAGCGGGATGGGTGGCCAGCAAGGGAACGCACGTGGATACGAGTCTGCAAAACTTCAACCAGCCGGACCCGGGGCCGGGGACGATTCAGGCGCGCCGGCCGTATCCGGAGTATGCGCGTATCCGCATGATTGCGCCGGACACGA
>CAZMRK010000282.1:0-14011 GCA_964568355.1 uncultured Solibacteraceae bacterium
CTTCATTGAGGCCGCGACACTGAGGTCGCGGAAATAGCCCCTCCCCTATCCTATTCACTTTTCAAGGATCTTTCCATCGGCTTGCGAGCGGCTGCCGATTTCCACAGCAACAGGCCCGCAGCAGACAGAGGGTACGCCCAAAACTTCCCCGAAATCAACAGATTACCGCATGCGAGCGGATCCTTGGATTTTCGCGTCAACCGGCCTCTCGCAAACATCGCCATCACCTGGTCGTGAACACCGGGTACTCGGAGATCTCTCCGTCCAGCACGCGCGCGAGCAGGCGTGCCTGGATCTCGAGCAATCGGCGGTAGCTGACACGGTAGTCAAATAACGGATGCGTCACCAGCGTGTCCATCCGCATTTCATAGGCCCGCAGAAATCCTTTCCGGCCTCCCGGCGTCAGCGCTACCGAATTCGCCACGCGCACGAAATCGCCGGGTGTTACCATTCCGGTGTTGACTGCGGTCAGCACCGCCGAATCCACAATCAGCGGCCGCATTGGCTCCATCAGGTCCAAAGCCAGCGCCGGACGCCCAAACCGCGGCTGGTGATAGTAGCCCACATAGGGATCGAACCCCACTGCATAGCAGGCCACCGTCAGATCCTTCGCCAGTAAGCTGTACCCAAGCGAGAGCAGGGCGTTGATGGGATCGCGCGGCGGCCGCCGGTTGCGACCTTCGAAGTCGAACGAAAAACCCGAAGCGCCCCCAGTGTCATCCGGCTTGATCATGCCGGCAAAATCGCCAAAATAGAGCCGGGCGGCATTGCCCTCGATCCCGAGCAACTCGTCGAGCCCCGCCGCGCGTTCGGTACGATCCGCCATCTCTTTGAGGCCCTGAAGGGTGTTCTTTTTCGGCTCAATATGATTCCGTTGCAGCAGGGTCCTCTGATTGCGAACCTTTCCGGCCACCAGCCGGCGCGCCAGGCCCAGGGCAAAGTAGTTTTGCTCGGCCAAAGCAAATTGACGGCGCCGCAAAAATACATTGCGCTCATTCAGCCCCGTCGTGATTCCGTAAAACCAGCCTCCCATGGAGAAATAGCAAATGGGAATGCCGTTTTCGCACAGTGCTTGCACGGCCTGCGTCGAAATCTGCGCATTTCCGAACAAGCTCACCTGGCAGGTCTCCCCAATCCGCACCTCCTGCACCGTTTTTTCTTTGTCTTTGATCTGCAGCACGCCGCCCGACTTTCCGACGCGCACGCCCTGAGTATTCAGATATAAGGGGCGCATCTCGCTCCGGGGAGTCACAATGGCCCGAACCTCCCGCCTCACGGGCTTCCGCGGCGCGCCATCAAACAGCGAAAATTGAAGCGGTTCCGGGTCGATCTCCGCCGCCGCTCGCAGCGTCTCGTCGGGAAGACAGATGCCCACCAGCGAACAGCCGGGGCATTTAGGCGAATCTTCCAGCGGCAGGGGAATTTCGCCCTGCGCAGCCAGAGCCCAGGCACGCTGAATCAGATCTTCCGTCGACGCGATCAGCGCTTCATCGAAGGCGACTCGTACCCGCTGTCCGGTCTTCCGGTAGTAAACGATTCCCTCTTCGCAGCGATATCCGTTTTCTCGAAGAACGATGCCCTGAACCGCCAGTTGCGCCTGGTCGGCAGGCCACAATTCCAGGCCGGCGGCGCCCTCCCGCGGACGGCCGTGCTTGTAGTCCACAGGAGTCACGGCATCGCCGCCGCCTTCCACCAGGTCCATTTTCGCGATCACGCGCAGGCGCTCGCTCGAAAGCGTGACGGAGCGGGAGTGGATCTTTTCAGGCAAGTCTTCCGAAGGCGGCAGAGCGTCGGACTTGCGGTCGACGCGTTGGTGCTGCACCGCCCCCTCAACGGTATCGGCGCTTTCGGCGAAGACGCCCTCCACCCACTCATAAAAGAAGAGTCTGGGACAGTACGAAAACTCGTTGACCATGCGAGCGGGCAGATAGTCGGGAAGACTGGAGATTGGAACAACGGGCAGGGCTCCCATGGGAGCTCACACGATGATGCACGGGGCATCGAGCGCCGCGTACGGTTTGCCGAGGGCAGTGATCACCCGGTCGCCGCGTCCTTCGGCTGGTCCGAGATTGACGAACAGCACCTGGTCCTGGGCATGGTTGATGATGGCCGCCAGCTCCGCCCGGCATTTCACCAGATCCATGGCGGTAAGCTGGCATTCAAACACCGAAAATTGCAGGTGGTCGCCGTAAGCGCGCATCGTCTGGAAGACTTTGCGCAGCCGCTTGTCATCCGCGATGTCGTAGCAGACCAGGTACGAAGTGCGCATGCTATTCCGGAGCCTGGAATTGCCCCAGGCCGAAGTGCGCTCCATAGCCGATAGCAAACGGTGTGAGCACAGCGCGGTCGAATGTCAGCCGCAGGGTGTAGCCGGGGCGCACCGGATCGCCTTTGCGATTGCGGCGGTACTCGGTCACGTGAAATGGAGACGCCATTTCCGTGATGGGCTCGATTCGCACAACCGCCGCGCTGATGTGATGGTTGCGGCACTCTCGCCGCACCTCCTCCTGAATGAACTGCTCGAGAATGCGGCCTTTGCGCCAGTGGCGCGGCGGCACGAACGGCGTGGCACTCTCCACGATCGGCGTCAGGCGAAATTCTCTTGCGACGCGCAGCGGACCCTGCCAGGTCACCACGCATTGCACCGTGGGCCGGCCATCTCGCTGATACAGCTCGCGCACCCCGCGGACCGCGTCCAGTTCATCTTCGGCAAAAGGCCGCAGCGGGCTGATGATCAGAATGCGGTCGATGCGGCCGATCCTGTCCCCACCGGCCAGGCTTCTGAGCGGGAGAATATAGACGTGGCCGTGATCGAGCCGCTTTTGGCCGTCCGGCCGCTTGCCGCTGAACAATGGCGAGACCCGTGATTCGTCGCCATCCATGCGCCTCTTATGGGCGCCCATCAACCGCACACGGACCTGTTCGGCCACCTCAATCGTACTGGTGACGAGGGGCAATACCGTTGCGTCCAGGCTCAAGAGTACCGCCTGTATAGAGGACGGCTTTCTGGAGACCGGCGCCGGTGGATCCACGGCGATAGCGTCTTTGGGCAGCGCATACCGGACCTGCCGCAGCAGCGGTGGCGCACTGGCATGCTCCTTTAGCAGGTTGGCAGTGGAAAACGTAAGAGCGTCCATCCAAGGCTGTTTACCCGTGTATTGGGCGGCTGGCACCGCGCAGGCAAGCGTTTCGAGTTCCTGATCCGCGCCGGCGATATCGGATGCGAACGACTCGAATGCCCCTTCCCCCGGCCCATCCCACAGACTCGCCTGAATCCACGATTCAGACCGGCCCAGGTAATTCAAATTGTCCAGCAGCAGACGGAGCGTGTCCCGCTGGGGCGCAGGCAGATCGAGATCCGGCCAGCACAAATAGCAGGCATGCGCGCGCTCGAAAACGAGAAACGGATCGAAGACAAGATTCTTGTCCGCAGGATCTTTCGAATTCGCGCTCAGGTAGGACCGCGTGTGCGCGGCTACCGCGCGGGGAAGCCTGAAGACGGGCGGCGAGGCCGCGATCGCCTCCAGCACACCGCGGACCTCCTGCTCGGGCAGATCGAAACACTTTCGTTTCCACACGTCATAGAGGGCACGCAGCAGGCGATAGGGGGAGGGCGGCCACTCGGCAACGCCTTCGTTGACGTGGCGCCCCCAGGGGGTCGCATGGTACCGGCCCGCGGGAAAGGCCAGGCGGACAGTGGTCATTGCTGGGCTCCCGCCTTGCTGCCCGACGCCGCTTTCTCCTTCTCGACGATCTTCACTTTGGTCCTGAGCCGGGTAACGGCGGGCTTGGCGAACAAAGGAGCGCACGCCTGGATGCCCGACTGCACGGCCGACAGCAGATCGGCTTCGGCAGGCAGTACGAAATCGGCGGGCGCCTTGGCGCATACGGAATTGAGCTGGAAGTCACACGCGGTGCGGAGCCGCAGGCTGGTATCCAGGAAGCGGCGTACCTTCAGCAGCGCGAGGGCAATCAGGAGGTTGCTCGCGTCGCTGCCCAGCCGATAGCCGCGAATCAGCGCGAGATCGAGATTGAAGTACGCGGTGATCCTCTCTGCCACGTATTCCACGCGCGCATAGGGGACGTTGCTGTACACGCCGCTTTCGCTGGTTTTGCCTTCGACGACCTGCATCTTACCCGTGGGATCGACAGGGCTGTTCTTGACGCCGCCCGAGACGACACGCTCCACCTTACTGGCCTCAATGAAGCCTGTGATCGCCCGCGGCGCCCGCACGCGGCCTCCCTCCAGCAGGGAGAGAAATACACCGTGGACCAGACTGTTCGTGTCGTACTTGAACAATGTGGCGTAGATCTTTTTCCAGTCGAGCGGCAGCTTGGGATTGTATCCCATCTCTTCAATCAATGTGTTCCGAAAGTCGTTGTTGAGTAAGAAGTAGGGCGAGCCGATGCGATGTGCTTCGACGAGCGAACTGGTGGCAATCGCGCTTCCGGCGCCGTCCAGGCCGGCAACCACGTAGGGCAGGCCGGCAAGCGCGGGCTCGATCTCCGGGCCGTCGCCATCGAGGCAGGTCTTTTCCAGCCGGTTGGCGACAGACTGCGCGCTCTCGACCAGCAGCATCGCCGTGCCGTCCGGCAGCTTGTATTCGGCGGCTCCGAGATCGGCGAACCCGGTCGGTTGGAAGCGCTGGCCCGCGACGGGGCTCAGATCCGCCTCCAGAAGAAGGCGAGGGGCGTCGTTCAATGATTTCAGATGCATTCCGATTCCTTTATGTGTAAGCAGGAGTGGATTCGAGTTGCTGAAAAATGCCGCAAGTCGATAGTTTCTTCAGCCGGACCGGGAACAGCAAAGCGGCGGCCAGACGAGCGGAGTCGATACCTCCGGGATAGGTGACATCGAGTGGGCGAAAGCCGCCAATGCGCAGCCGATGAACCGCAATTCCTGCCACACCCGCGATGTCTCCGGCAACCAGCAGCGACAGCGTGCGCCGATCCGCCGGCAAGTACTTCGATTCATCACCACGTGTGATTTTGCCGGGCAGAAACAGGTATTTCAGCACGGCATAGACGGGCAGGACTTCGGCCGAGGAGTACCGGATTGGTACAAAATCCTTCCAGTCGAGGGCCAGGAAAGCGAACAGAAGATCCTCGATGAGCGCGTCATCCACCGAACCTTCGATAAAGAGCGTGGCATCGCCTGGGTCGATGGCGCAAGATCCACCCAGCGGGTTCGCGCCCAGTTCGGCCGCGTTCGCCACCTGAAGGCGGCGGTCCAGCACCGAGATCAGCCGGTGGGCCAGGCTGACACCGGTCCACGCGAAATTTTTGCTGTCGCGCGACAAGTGGTCGGCCAGCCGGCCGATTTCCGGCGTCCAGATGGAAGCCAGCGCGGCGGCAATCCGAACTTCGGGCCGCGCTTCGAATCCGCAGGCTTCGAGCCACGGTCCGGCTTGCAGTGCGCGGCTGGGCAGGCGGGTCTCCGTCGTAGTGACGATGCGGCGAAGCACGCGGCCCAGTGCCGCCATCAGGTTGCACATATTTTGCTCGCTATCGGCGAGCAGGGCCTGATAGACGGCGCTTTCAATGCCGCGCCGGAGATCCTTCGGCAGGTCGGACAGCGCGTCCAGGAAGGTCTGGAACTTGCGAATCAGATCCGCATTGCGCCGGTAGCCGGTGGGAAACGTGCCGATAGGAAGCGCAACATAGCTGTCACCTCGGCGCTTGAGCAGGCTGTACCGGACGAAACGCTCGATGCCGCGGTCCACGCCGAGCGAGGCGGCTGCTTCCGCAAATTCGAGAGCATGGGTAGCGGGCCGGCCTGCCACGCTCGCGCGGCCTTCGCGCAGAAGCACCTTGAGTTCCTGATAGCCGACCGGGCGCGACCAAAGTGGGGTCCAGACTTCGGCTCGCGTGTCATCCTGGCTCGATGCCGAACCATATCCGACCGCCTTGGGATACACCGTGAACGGGCTGCAGAGGACCGCGCGGTAGCCGATGCCTTGGCGGCGGTAGAGCCCGCTTGCCCATGCGACCGCGCCTTCGAGCGTGAGGACGAGATCCCACGGATTCGTCACGCACCCGTGCTCAACGCCGGGGCCTTGGTTGGCCCCACCGGCGCGTCCGGGATCGTACTGGCCGGCGGCTCCGGTTTGCAGCGCCGTAGTGCGATCGCCCAACAGCGCGTTGGCTAGCAACTCGTGGACGGGCGTTTTCCGGTCCGGAGAGATCAGAAGAGCGGCGATTCTCGACATGAAGTTGTTGGTATAGTCGAGGCGCCCTTCATTCCCGCCTGTTCCGAGGACAGGCGCAAAGGACCGCGAGCCATCGGCGGCAATGCCCACCGCCGCGTCCAGCCATTCCACTGCGCGGTCGGGGAGACGATTGCGGCAGTGGCGGAGGATGGCGGCGCGCCGCTCGTCTTCGTCGCCGGACTTGCCGCTCTGGACCTCCGGGATTTCCCTGCAGGCGGCGATAGTTGTCCGATATTCGGCAAAGCGGGCGTCCTGGCAGCCGGCAATGGCGTCGACACCTTCCTTGTTGTCCTTGGGATAAAAGCCGCTGCCTCCGTTCCACGGCGCCACGATCGGGGTCGGCTCATAGCGGTCAAGGAAGAAACGCAGCAGATCTTCCCGAGACAGCGTGGATTCCAGAGTAAACGTATCGCCATCCCAGCAGCCGCGCGCGGCGGAGTCGGCCTGTTCGGCCACAAGCCGCAGAACGCCGAGCGCCTTCAGATAGCTGCCGAACGGCCTGGCAGTGCAGGCATCGAGTTTTATTGTGGGCATGGAGTGAAGTCCGGTCCCTGATCGGCGCTGGCAAGCTCGTCAGCCGTCCGGAGAAGCATTTCAAGATACGCCAGGCGGAATGGCCCGAGCGCGTCGCGGACACGGAGCATCCGATCGGTCCAGGAACCCGCCTCCGCTCCGAATTCCATCACCGCCAGCGACAGGCGGACCGCCGGAACGTGTATCCCGGTTGCCAGTTCGCAATCGGGTAAATGGTCTCCTTCGCGGATGCCGCGCGCCAAAGGAAGCTGATCCTTTTCCTGCTCGCCAGGCATGGACCGGATGCCCATGCGGATCCGGCCGTGATGCGCGGCCGCAAGATATGCGGCGAGATCGGAATCGCCGGCTTCGAGCATCGCCAGCGCGCTGGCAAGCTCATGACGGAAATGCGGTTGGCTGTGCGTGTGCCGGCCGCACTGCTTGGCCAGAAGATCTGGCGTGCTGTCGTTCTGGTGCAGCGTCGCCTGGAACACGTCGTGAGCCTTTCCCCAGTCGTGCTTCGCCGCAGCAGTTCGGAGCGAAGCGGCCCAGGATTCATCAAGCTTCTTGGTGTCGAGCAGCGCTTCGAGTTTCTCGAGAACGCGATCCGTGTGGGCGCGTAGTGTCTGGCGGTATTGCGGATAGGAGCGCAGGTTGCTTGTATCGGTTTCCGCTTCCCTGGGAGATGGAATGGGCACCGGGATTACCGGGGTCTTGCTGTCGGGCGACCAGCCTTCCAGCGCGGTATATCCTCCCTGGTTGGCTCGGGCCAGCACGAGCATGCCGGGGAAAAGCGGTGTATTACGATCAAGCTTGGTCCAATTCTCGGTCGCAAAGTTCAGGGAATATACATCATGCTTCCTGGTGAACTCGCGCAGATCCGCAATGGAGACCGGACAAAGCTCATCATCGGTAAGTTCGATGCGAGCCGGCGTATCGCCCTCCCAATCGCGCCAGGCGAGATAGACATCGCGGTCTTCAGTGGCCCGGATGAACCGGGAGATATCAATTTGATTGCCGGAAAGATCGGGAGTCGTATCGAAGAGGTCGAGCAGGTCGGCGCGACGCAGGACGTGCTGGTAGGGCGTAGGGCCATCTTCTTCGGGAAGGTCGGCAGGCGCGGCAGAGGTAAGCGTCTGCAGACGTTGAACGGCGCGAGCCAGCTCTTCGGGCGTATACGGCGCGGATGGGTCCTTCTGCTTCGCGGCTGTGGGTTCACCGACCCACCAGATTTCGGCGTCCGCATCATCCCCGTACCGGTTTACCCGGCCGAATCGCTGGACCAAGCTGCCCCAGGGTGCAACATCGGTGATCAGCAGGCGCGCGGTGATATCGACTCCGGCCTCCAGTACCTGGGTAGCGACGACGATCTGACCTTCCGGCGCAATGCGGTCCAGGGCTTCGGACGCCCGCTTGCGATCCTGCGGGCGGAAGCGGGAATGCAGCAAAAGCGAATTGCCGAATGCCTTGTGAACCGCGGCGAAAATTTCCCGCGCACGGGCGACGGTATTGGTGACAATCAGCGTGCGGGTTTGCGGGCGATGGTTCGCAAGAGCGAAGGCTGCACACCCGGCGGGAGTGCGGCATTCCACGGGCGCCTGCGCGAGAGATTTCCGGGCATGGATGCGCTTATCCACCACTGGCTCGGCGAAATCGTCGTGGTCCAGGCGAATTTCAGACGGGCGGCTGCGAAAATCGATCGTGTCCAGCCAGGCAGGGTTGACGGTAGCAGACATCCAGACACAAGGCGCGCTGCCGGCTGTGCCGAATTGCTCCCGAAACGCGGCAAGCTGCGTGGACGTCGCGAGCGCATCGTCCATAAGTTGGATCTCGTCCAGCACGATCAGACAGTCCTGGTTATATAGGGCAAAATCGATGGGCCAGCGCGGCGGTCGCCGCGCATATCCTCGATTCAGCGCGCGAGAGAAGTAGAGGTCCTGAGTTGAGACGATGATGGCCGGCGCATCCGGCCGGAGTTGTTCCTCGTTATCGTCGCTGCCGGCCATTAGCTCCAGAACGCGTACCTCATCGGTAAGATTGGCGGCAGCAACATAATCACGGGCCCTCCTGGCGGTTTGCCGCGTGAGATTTTGCCGCGGAAACACGAGCATCAGACGCGTGGGAGCGGAAGGGTCATGGATCGCCTGGGCGTACAACCACGGCAAGAGAACGGCCTCCGTCTTACCCAACCCGGTCGGAACCACGAGCAGCGTAGGAGCGAATGGGTTACAGCCATATCGCTCCTGGTAAGGCAGGAGCTGGTGTTTGGTGACGTTAAAAAAGAATTCCAGGTACGATTGATCCATAATCGTTGTCGACGGGATATAGAATACGGCCCTGGCGACAACGTGTCAAGGAAGATGGTTAGTGTAAGTACCCGATCTTCCTCAAACCGTACTTACCCTATAAGTACTCTGCCACATCCTTCGTCTCATCCGCCTTGTTGTAAAAGTCGGTAAGGCGGAATCTGGATCTCGGAGCCTTATAGCCGGGCGAGGATCTCGATCCTCGCCCCCAATTCCTTCCTCAGGTCGTCCCGTTCGTGCACGAAACGGGTACGGGCGTGGTCGGGAAGTTGACGGAGAGCGGCTGCAAAATCCGGCCAGGAGGACTCAGGCAGGGCCAGCACGGAGAATCCAAGAGAGTCCGCCATCTGGTCCGCCACCTGAACCAGTTGGACCAGGCCGAAAGGTTCCCAACTGAGGTCTTCATGGTGCCAGGCAACCACATCCCGCAGTTCCGGGGGAAAGGGCACGCTGGACATGACCCAGGAGCCAGCTTGGCAGTGGTCGACATCGAACAATGCCCGCTCCGTGGTCATCAGGTCGAAGCCGTTGTCCTGAGTGACCGCCAGCATATTGGCGAAGGGAATCGGATATTTCACCAGCAATGCCAAACGGCCGATATCCCGTAAGAGGCCGGCGGTATAAGAGACGTCCGCATCGATCCCGCAGCTCCGAGCAACTTTTTCAGCCAGCAGTGCGCCGGCCAGGCTGTTTTGCCAGCAGCGATGCAGAGATTCGATCCTCAGGGCGGGCCGCAGGTAGCTTCCGAAGGCGCGGGTCAGACTGATGCCTTTGATGCGTTCCAGCCCCAGAATCATGATCGCCTGCGTGATGCTTTTGACCTGGCACTCCAGGCCGAACAGCGCCGAGTTGGCGATCTGCAGAACCTCCGCCGCCAATACCGGCTCGGCAGAAATAAATTTGCCGATCTCGCTCAGGTGTACGTCTCGCTTCGAAACTACCTGCAGCAACCGGGCAGCCACGGCAGGAAAGGGCGGCAGATTTTCCAGCGCCCAGAACGGACTGCCTGCCCGTCGTTCCGGGAAGGTGTATTTCGTCTCCGTTTGGATCAAAACCGTCTCCCTTCCAACTGTTAAAGGATCGGCGGTTTGGTCCGTGTGGTTTATGGGAAAAACCAAATATATATAGATCCGTGGTGATATACGGCCCAGTCCTCAGCCCCTGACCGGAGGCCTCGGCGGTGTGGCTATAGCCCCCTCCGGCGTATTTCCATTGCCGGACGCATACCAGATATTCGCCTGCGTCGGAAGAGCCAGCGCCGTACCGGCATCTTCAATCGCGTCCAGAATCTTCAACAGCAATTCCTGTTGCTTTTTCAGAAATGTGTCGAAATTGGGAGTCAGGACGTAAGCAAATGTTTCCAGATCCAGAGAGTAGCTGCCGACTCCGATGAAGCGGACGGGCAAAGGCCCCACCTCCGTGTGGGGGTCATCCTGCAGAATCTTGGTGATGGAGGCTAGCAGCGTTCGCACCTGGTCGGGCGTGGTATCGCGCCGCAAGTTGAGAATCTGGTGGAACCACATCTTGTCACGCTTGGAGAAATTCTCCAGGCTCATGGAAGAAAACTGCGCATTCGGAATGGTCACGATGGTGCGGTCCAGGGTGCGGATGCGAGTGGACCGCAGGCCGATATCTTCCACCGTGCCAACGCGATCGTCGAAGCGGCAGAAGTCGCCGACCGAAACGGGGCGGTCGCTGATGACCGCCACGCTCCCAAACAGGTTTTCGATGGTTTTCTGAGAGGCCAGAGCAACGGCAACACCGCCGACGCCCAAGCCGGCCAGGATCGTGGTGGTGTTATATCCCCATTGGCTTAGTACTGCGGCGACCGTCAGTAACAGAATCGTAATCTTGATGACGCGACCGATCAATGGAAGCGCCGAAGAAGTGACGCTCTGATACCGTCCGGAACTCAGTACGACACGCAGGCGTTCCATCGCCAGGTCGACGATCCCGATGAACAGCCAGGCGATGCCGGAGAGGAAAAGCAGCCCCAAAATCCGGCTGAGGGCCAGGCGCAACAGCGCCGAAGGACCTATCCACTCCACGCCAGCCCGGAACAAGGCCACCACCAGCAAAAGCCGTAGCGGGCCGATGAATACCTGGAGCACCGACGACGGAATCTGTGGGGCTACCCGTTTCATCACGGCAGCGGTGATCGCGAGCGCCAGGCGAGACAGCGAGCGGGAGATCGCCGTCAGAGCTAAAACAAGCAAAATCAGCGCGATACAGCGCCATATCGGCGTGCCTATGAATTTGGGACGGACCAGCGCCTCCGGCAAATATTTCTCCACCGGAGAGTCCGTGACCATGGCCGAAAGCTGGGGGATCAGCTTCACGCTGTCGGAGGAAAATAACCAGACCGAAAGACCGTTCCGGAGGTTCACGTGTTCGAGCAGCAGATCCAGCTTCTTGCCGTTGAGAGTGAAGGAGTCAACCCGCTCCCGCGAAGGGGGTAGCCCGTCCTCCAGGTCGCCGGACTGGTCTCGGCTAAGTGAAGCCACATCGAAACTTACGTCCCGATCCAGGATGTCTCCCAGTTGCTGAGCCAGTTGCGGCCGGTCCTGAAAGCGGCTGTCCGAAGAGGGGATATTTCGCAGATCCAGATAGTGCCCGGCTCGGGCGAAATTCTTCGTCCGGCAGGCATCCAGGAAGGAGACGACCGCGCTCTGTGGAGAATCCCGATTCAATGGGTCGTTCAGCCTGGGCGCCGCAGGCGGAGACGCGGCGGGAGGAGTCTGTGCCCGCATGTCCGGAGGGGTCGCGAACAGCAGGCCCACCACCGCCAGGCAGAAGAACATCGCCGCCCGATGAAAAAAATTCCTGGTGAGTTGAATTTCGAGGCGCATTTTAGAAGTATTGCAGTTAGATTGCCAGAGTCCCGCAGCGGAGCGCTAGATCTGCGAGTAGAATGAAGCAGAAATCGTCATGTTGAAAAAAATGAGAGAGATTCTCTTCGGCCGCGCTGTGTATACGGTGATGCTGCTCACCGGCCTGGCGGGCGTACTGGATGCCAGCGCCAAACTGCCTGCTCTGATCTCGGATCACATGGTGCTGCAGCAAGGAGTACCGGTGCGCATCTGGGGCACAGCGGACAGCGAAGAAGGGGTTCGAGTGGAGTTTCAGGGGCAAAGCGTGTCGACCAAGGCCGGTCCGAACGGAAAATGGTCCATTTGGCTGAACCCTCTTACGACAGCCGGTCCCCTGGAGATGACGATCTCTGCCACGAATACGATCGTCCTCCGGGACGTGCTGGTAGGCGAAGTCTGGGTGGGCTCCGGACAATCCAATATGGGCTTCACCCTCAACAGCGCGCTGCGCGCCGAAGAAGAGATCGCCCAAGCGAACTACCCGCTGATCCACCTGTTCCACGTGAAGCTCACGGTAGCCGATCAGCCGGCGGAGGACGTGGTGGGAACCTGGCAGGTCTGCAGCCCGGAGACGGTACGCCGGTTCTCGGCGGTCGAGTACTTTTTTGGAAGGGATCTCCACCGCGCGCGGCACGTTCCCATGGGGCTGATTGAATCGGATTGGGGCGGTACCCCGGCGCAATCCTGGACCAGCCGTCCGGCCCTCGAAGCAGAGCCGTCGCTGCGCTTCATCCTGGAAGATTGGGAACGCACTCTGGCGGCATATCCCGCGGCCAAGGAGCGCTACGACAGGGAGATGGCATCCTGGAAGCCCGCCGCGGAAGCGGCTAAGGCGGCAGGTAAGACTCCGCCGTCGCAGCCGAGACAGCCGGCCGGTCCGGGACATCAGAACACGCCGGCGGGCTTATATAACGCAATGATCGCCCCGCTGACTCCGTATGCCATTCGCGGCGCGATCTGGTACCAGGGAGAATCGAACGCCAGCGAAAGCCACGCGTACCGATATCGCCGGCTGTTCCGCACGATGATCGAAGACTGGCGCCACGCCTGGGGCCAGGGAGATTTTCCGTTCCTGTTCGTCCAATTGGCCAATTTCAAGGCCAATCCGTGGTGGCCGGTGCTGCGGGAATCGCAGACCGACACTTTGAGCCTGCGCAACACGGGCATGGCCGTGGCCATTGATGTAGGAGAATCCCACGATATCCACCCTCGCAACAAGCAGGATGTCGGGTGGCGCCTGGCGCTGGCGGCGCGGCACATCGCCTACGGAGAGCCAATCGAATTCTCCGGACCGCTGTTCCGGCAGGCCACGCGGGATGGCGGCGCTTTGCGCGTCTGGTTTACGCACGCCGCAGGGTTACAGGCCAAGGGTGGCGGAGCCCTGACCGGGTTCACCGTCGCCGGCGCGGATGGCAATTTCGTTCCAGCCGAGGCGCGCATTGAAGGCGCGACCCTGCTGGTTTCCAGCCCGCAGGTGAGCGAACCGGCCGCCGTGCGCTACGCCTGGGCCGACGATCCTCAATGCAATCTCGTCAACCAGGAGGGCCTGCCTGCCAGCCCGTTCCGGTCCGATCAACCTCGCAACGTTCGCTAGATCGACTTCCTTGTTCTCTTATGCGACAGCTTGTATGTCTGCTGGCTTTCGCTCTGCTGCCGGTCTGGGCAGCCGGGCATAGCCCCCTGCTGCCGGGGCCGCAAGAAATCCATTACGCCGGCGGTACGCTGGCCATCGATGGTCTCTCGATCCGCTTCGCCTCGCCTCCAAGCGCGGAGGATCGTTTTGCGGCGGAGCAGTTGTCCGCCGGGCTTTCGGCGTCGGGACAGACCAGTGTTCCCATCCGAGAAGCCGGGCCGGTCGGTCCCAGCATCGTCCTGGAGCGCACCGGTGATGTGGCAGCGCTGCCCGCCGTAGACGAAAAGGCCGGTCCTGATTCACGGGAAAGCTATTCGCTCACCGTAACCCCACAGGGTGCCACGATTCGGGCACGTTCGTCAGCCGGCCTGTATTACGGAGTCCAGACGATGCTCCAAATGGTTGAGGGCGCCGGGAGCCAGGCCCTGTTGCCGGCGGCCGAGATCCGCGACTGGCCGGCGCTCGCCTATCGCGGCTTTA
>CAZMRK010000283.1:0-5995 GCA_964568355.1 uncultured Solibacteraceae bacterium
GCCAATGGCATTGAGCGCCGCAATATCGGGTACCCGAATGGGGACCACCTGCGCGCCCAGCGCCGACGCCCGGTCGAAGCAGGCACGTACTGCCCGCTCCACCTCCGGATGGCAGCGATCGAAATAGAAATTCTCCGGCAGACCGATGCGAATGCCGTGAAGGGAGGGATTCGTCGCGGGAATGTACTCCTCCACGGGCCGTCGCGAGCTGGTGTCGTCGCGGACATCATAACCGGCCAGGACATTGAGCACCGCGGCAGCATCGCGCACCGAACGGGTCAGCGGCCCCATATGGTCCAGGCTGAAATCGAGAGGCAGCACGCCGTAACGGCTCACCCGGCCGAACGTCGGTTTCAGCCCCACCGTGCCGCAATATGCGGCGGGAATGCGGATGGAGCCGCCGGTATCGGTGCCCATGGCCATGAAGACCATTCCCGCGGCCACCGCGGCGCCCGATCCGCCGCTCGATCCTCCGGGTACGCAGTCCGGATTCCAGGGATTGCGCACGGCGCCGAAATGGGGATTATTGGAAGTAATTCCATAGGCCAGCTCGTGCATGCCGGTTTTACCCACCAGGACCGCGCCGGCCGCCGCCAGTTTTTCCACCACTGCGGCGTCGTGATCCGGTACGTGATTGGCGAAGAGGATCGATCCGCAGGTGGTCCGGACGCCGTGAGTGCAGAAGACATCTTTGACCGCTACCGGGACGCCGTGCAGCGGACCGAGATCGGTACCGCGCGCGAGTTCCGCATCGGCGTGGCGCGCCCGCGCCCGGGCACTGTCGGCCAGGACGGTCTGCATGGCATTGAGGCGAGGCTGGAGCCGCTCGGTTTGCGCCAGTGCCGCCTCCGTCAATTCCACGGAGGACACTTTACGGGCGCGTAGCGCCTCTGCCGCTTCCAGGATGGTCACTCGCCGCCCCCCTCAGCCCGGAAGATGACTGCGGGCTCCACCGAAGAGGGGATCTCTCTGGTCAGGGGACGAAAGGCAGCTTCCAGGCCGTCCAGAGTGGACGCAATGCGGGTGAGATCGGCTTCGGGGATATCCAGTCCAATACCCGAGGCGATTTGTTTCCAGTCTTTCATCTCGCAGATTAGTCTACCCGATTCTGCATCTCGTGCCGCGCGGCCCACTCCGCCCCCGCCAGGATCAGCAGCGCACCCACAAAGCTATAGAGCAGGATGCAGACGGAGTGTTGGAAAACTCCATATTCTTTTTCGAGCTTCTTCAGCAACAACGGCAGGGCGAAGAGGCTGATGTATTTCAGGCCCTCGAAGGCGAGGCCGACCAGGATCGCCACCGGCGCCACCCGCACCGGAGGAATCTTGCGATTGGGCAGGAGCCAATAGATCAAGAACAGCGACAGGATTGAGATGGGCAGCGCAGCCAGCTTGAAAACCAGAATGTTGAACCAGAGAGCGCCTTTGGGATAGGGACCGGCCCAGTCCGATATCCACTGCTGATTGAGAGCGGAGAGCATAAGAGAGATCAGCGCCAGGCAGCCGCACATGAAGATCATACCCAGGCTCACGATCTGGTTTTTCAGATAGCTGCGATTCTCCCGTACGCCCCAGATGCGGTTGAGCGCGACCTCCAGCGGCTCGAATACCCCGTTGGCGGTGAACAGCAGCAGGAGCATCGAGGTGAGTTGCAGGCTTCCCCGAGCTGGCAGGTTGAGGTTGCGGCGGATGAATGCACCCAGGGCGCCCGGCATGAAGTCGTTCAGAGCCAGATAGATAGCCTCAACCGCCGCGGGCCAGTGCAGGACGTTGCGGCAGAATGAGAGCATCACGATGAGGAACGGGTAAAAAGACAGCAGCACGCTGGCCGAGACCGCGAGCGCGTACACGTGCGCCTCGGTCTCCATCAGGTAACGCACAGTGGGGCGGACCGGGCGAGCGACGTGCCACCATCGGACAGGCGCCGCAATGGGCGGAGTCGTACTGAACGGATCCCGCCCCGAAGTCTCCATATCTTTCAGCTTACGTCAACTGCAGCGCCTGCCGGAGGGAAGGATCGTGCCGGACACGCCAGATGCGGCTATCGAGATAGTAATGCGTCAGTCCGAAGCCGCAGAAAAAGCCGAATGCCAGATCGGAGACGTGCCCCAACTGGTAGCCCGGAATGCGGTAAAGCGCGCTGAAGACGAGGCCCAGCAGGAAGTAGCTGGCCAGACTATGGGCCACCGCACGAGGAATCTTGCCGTAGCGCTCTCCGGCATCGCCGGCCCGATACCGGTTACGGTTATGGAACCAGATGAGGGCGTGGTATTGCAGATTGTGCACGATAGTCACGGTGGGCACGGCGGCCTGCCAACTCATGCAGGCGAACGTCAGCCAGTGCAACGAAAAGACTCCGGCGAGCAGCAAATACTTCGGGAGATTGATCACGTCGCCCCGCCGGATGCGGATCGCCTGGCGCACCAGGTATACCAGGGCGGTTGCTCCAACCAGCACCCAGAGGAACGGTTCGCTGCGGGGCCAGGCCGTGCGCAGCCCCAACTCTTCCGGGTGGTGGATGAAAAATCGATGAAATGGAGGGAAGATCAGCATCACGCCCATCAGCCAGCGGTCCAGAAACTGGTCCAGACGGCCCAGATCCGCGTTTTTCACTTTGTAAAGCACCATGAAACCGTAGTGCTGCCGGATCACGTGGTAGTAGGCCCAAACGCCGACCAGCAGGGCGAGATAGCCTTTGCCGCCAAGCAGCACCAGGAGCGGTCCCAAGGCAAAGAAGAAGGCAGCGCTGCCGAACAGGAGGGCGGGAAAGCGCTCCCGCGCCTCACGGTCGAAAAAGGTGCGCGAGGCGGTGCCGAAGATATGAGTCCCGTCCAGGCCAACCGACCAGAACCACCAGAGCAGGGATATGGGAACTTGCAGCCCCACGTTGAGAAGGAGATAGAGGTAACCCGCCGCCACACTGCCGATGATCCAGACCAGGTCGACGCGTTTGCTGATAATCCACCGATGTGCCAGATTCGCCAATCCGACCAGTGTATCGTGCGCGGCCGGAAGGATGGCCGCAACCAGCCTCGCTATGGCGCCTGTCGCTCCTTTCAGGATGTCGCAGATTTTTGCACCGGCTTTCTCAGAACCGGTTTCTGCTAGACTTTTCCCAGGAGAATACTCCGATGAGACGAGTGCTTGGGCTGTTCCTCCTGGTTTTGCCGGTGGTCTTCGGCGCCGAGGACGCCTGGACCAAGGTCCGGGAACTCAAGCGCGGAGCCGAGGTCCGGGTTTTCAAAAAGGGCCGCATGGAACCGCTCTTGGGGAAGTTCGACGAACTCACCAGCGATCATCTGGTATTGGTTCTCAAGAACGGGCAGATGTCCATCGCTCAATCGGACATTACCCGCGTCGATGCGCGGCCGGGGAAGCCTGTCAGCCGCTTTTCTAAAGAGAACAAGTCCAGCGTCTCGAATCCGGAAGGCAGGGATCTGCAGCCCGCGCCGAATCGCGGAGTGGCTGCCCCCAGCGTTTCGAGCGGCACCAACGTGATCATCCGCTCCCGGCCCGATTTCGAAACCATCTATTCCCGAATCGCCGATCCGCCGACAGTCAAGAACTGATCAGGCGGCTGACACGTCAGCTCTGGCCGTGCGGGAACACCGCGCGACGGCGCCGCCGTGTGCGCAAGGACGTGGTTCTGTGGGGAAATTCTTCACAAGTTGCAAATCAATAGCAGATCGAAGCCTAATTTGCAGGATATTTTTGCTCTAGTGCGCGTTAATCCTTGACCATAGGAGTTTCCAATCCTAAACTATATTTGACACTCAGTTGCAACTCTGAGGCGGTCTAACCGCTCCTGCCACGGCCTGCGGCCCCACACGAAAGGTATTCTGATGAATCGTTCTTTCCTTCTGCCGCTCGGAGTGTGCCTGTGCGGGCTGGCGCCGGCGGCGGGTCCCTCCAAAGTGTGCATCTCCGTAACCGATCCGGCAGGACTGCCGATCGCAAGAGCCCGCATTCTCGTCTCCCCCCAGCAGGAGCAAGCCACTTTCAACGGTGAGACCAACGATGCGGGATCGTTCTGCCGCAACTATGCCCCGGGCCGGTACGTGGTACGCGCGGAATCGGAAGGTTTCCTGGCCAGTTCGATTCCTTTTACGGCTGCGGAAGCCTCGCAGGAACTCGAGATTCGCCTGGGTCTGGCATCCACGACGGAGCAGGTGCAGGTTACCGCGGCGCGCGCGCCGGAAAGCCTGGTGGAAAGCCCCACCCCCGTTCTCCAGGTGAACCGCACCGAACTGGAAAATCTCGGTGCCAGGACGGTTTCCGATGCATTGCAGGAACAGGCCAGTGTGCTCACGTTTGCGGGCGGCGCGCACTCGGGCGGCGCCAGCACCAATGTCGACGGCTTCGATTCGAGCGACGTCCAGGTGCTGATTGACGGCCAACCCATCGTTGGGCGAATCAACGGGTATATCAACGCCGGCGAATTCGATGCGGGCGCGTTTGAGAGCGTGGAGATCAAGCCTGGAGCCAGCTCCGTCATGTACGGCGGGCAAGGTATGGGCGGCGCCATCAATATGATCACGCGGCGCGCCTCCGCGGAGCCTCAGTTCCGTCTGGAATCGGGTTATGGCAGCTTCAACACGCTGCTGGAGCGCGCTTCCGGCGGCTTTACCGAACGGGGCTTCTCCGTCTATCTCTCCGCCTTCCGGCTCCGCTCGCTGGGCTATGACCTGGAGTCTTCCCTGGGTCTCACTCAGCCCGCCAACGATCAGCAAGGCTATTTTGCCAACATCTACCTGCCGCCCTGGAAGCGCCTCAGCCTGGGCGTCACGACCATGTGGACAAACAACGACTACTGGGGCTACTCCGGCGACACTGGTTCCACTTATGATTTCGACCGCTACCGGCGCCGGCTGATCGTGATTCCACGCGGCAGCCTGGTTACCAGCAGCACTTCTCTGCTGACTTTCCGCCTGCGGCACATCGGCTATCGCGGCGTCGAAGATCTGGCATACCGGGAGACCGGGGTTCTGAGCATGGACCTGAACCGTACCGAGGGGCGCGGGGGAGAGGCCGATTGGGCCTGGACGCCTTCCGGTCCGCTCCGCATCGGCCTGGGCGGCTCGGTGTCGCGCGAGGAAGCGCTGTCCAGCCGGCTCGCTGTGCCGGGCAACAACGCCTCTCGGGATGTTCGCGCCGGCTACACCACGATCGACTACCGGCTGCGGCCCTCGCTCAAGCTGCAGGCCGGCGGCAGGGTTGACTCCGACTCGATCTTCGGCTCCGAATACTCGCCTCAACTCGGCCTGGCTTGGCAGCCGGTACGCCCGCTCTCTTTTTCCTTTCAGGCGGCCCGCGGCTACCGCGCGCCCAATTTCAACGAGCTCTACACGTACTACACGCATGCCGGCGGACGCGTTCGAGTCATCGGAAATCCCAATCTCTCGCCGCAGCGCTCGTGGTCCTACACCGCCAGCGGCATGTGGCGTTCGGACCTTCTGGGCAGCCTGGAGGTGCGTCTCTTCTACAACGATCTGCGGAGCATGATCCAAAGCTCCCTGATCGGGCGCGAGGGCATCGCCAGCATTTATCAATACCGCAACATCGGTTACGCGGAGATCTACGGCGCCGCCCTGAACTACCGCCGGCGCTTCGGGAAGAGCTGGGATGTGGCTCTGGGCTATCAGCATCTCTCCACGCGAGACGACCTGCAGGCGACGCCGCTCGAGTATTCTCCGCGCCACCGCGCCACAGGCCGCCTGGGCTACTACAACCGTGCTGCTGGTCTCACGCTGAATGTCTTCGCCAACGCCACCGGGCGTACGTACTACGGCCTGGTCTCGAATGTTCAGGACTACATGGAGGCCTTTGAAACCACCGGCATTACCGCGATCAAGACGCTATGGCCCGGATTTTCGGCGAGGCTGACGCTGCGCAATCTCTCCGACAGTGTCGATCCTGCTTACCGGCTGACGGCTCCTCGCGGAGCGGAAGTCGCCCTGATCTATGACTTCAACCGCGCCCGCTAGGCGCGAGCGAAA
>CAZMRK010000284.1:0-6042 GCA_964568355.1 uncultured Solibacteraceae bacterium
GCGCCTACGACATCCAGCTCGATTCAGCAGGATCGTCCTGTTTCCGGCGATATGTCCGCCGGCAACATCTCCGTGAACGGGCAGCGGGAAACGGCCAACGCATTTCTGGTGAACGGCGGCGATGTCAGCGAAGGGCGCAACCTGGGCACGGCCATCGTACCCAACCTGGACTCGGTGGCGGAGTTCCGCCTGATCACCAACAGTTTTGACGCCGAGTACGGTAAGTTCAGCGGCGCCATCATGAATGCCATCACGAAATCCGGCACCAATGGATTTCACGGGTCCGCCTTCGAGTTCCTGCGCAATGACAAGCTGGACGCGCGCGGCTTCTTCGACCCCGAGAAAGGCGTGTTCCGGCGCAACCAGTTCGGCTACGCCGTGGGCGGCCCGGCGATCAAGAACAAGGTCTTCTGGTTTACCGATTACCAGGGCACGCGCCAGGCCCGCGGAGTTTCGAGCGGGCTGGTCCAGCTTCCCAGCGCCAGCCAGCGCGAGGGCGATTTCTCGGGCCTCAACGCATTTGTGGACAGCTCCGGCGAACCGACCACGGTGCAGGGGCCTTACTGGGCCCAAGTACTTTCCAAGCGGCTGGGTTACACGGTAACCGCCGGGGAGCCGTACAGTCCGGAAAACTGCACCAGCACGCTGAACTGCGTTTTTCCGGGCGGCGTCATCCCGCAGCGGGCCTTTTCTTCACCGGCAGTGGCGATCATGAAGTACATTCCGCTGCCGAATCCGCAGACGGGCTTCCTGAGCACCGCCGGCTATGCCAATAAAGTGGTGGACGACAAGGCCGGCCAGCGCGTCGATATCCTCACGCAAAAATTAGGTAATTGGTTTGGTTACTATTACTTCGATGATGCCACGGTAGATAACCCGTTTGGGGCCAGCGTGCCGGGCTTTCCGACCGTGACGCCCACCCGCGCGCAGCAGGGCGTTCTCAGCAATACCAAAATCTTCGGCCCGTCCATGGTCAATGAATTCCGGGTGAGCTTCATGCGCACCTCCACCACCACGGATAAGCCCCAGGCGGGTTTCGGAAAGATCTCCGATTTTGGCTTTGTGACCGGTATCGGCAGCCTGGGAATCATTCCCTCCGGCCCTGCGGGCTTCGAAGGGTTACCGAACATCGGGTTTCAGAACTTCAGCATCGGTAGCCCAACCTTGACCACCACCCAGCCTAACAACACCTGGCACTTTGCCGATAACTTCTCGCGTATCTACGGCCGGCACACCATGAAATTCGGCGGCGAGTTCCGCTACATGCAGATCAACGAGCGGAACGTATGCGCGCCCAACGGCAGCTTCAACTTCGATGGTTCGGAGACAGGCAACGATTTCGCCGATTACCTGCTGGGCGCGCCATCCGGTTATACCCAGTGCAGCCAGCAGTTCCTGGATTCGCGCACGCGCTACGGTGCGGCCTACGCCCAGGATTCGTTCCGCGTGAAGCCGAATCTGACGCTGAACTACGGGCTGCGTTGGGAGGTCAACATGCCCTGGTATGACACCCAGGACAAGATCGAGACCATTGTGCCGGGCCTGCAATCCACGCAGTTTCCCACCGCTCCCACGGGATGGGTGGTTCCCGGCGATCCGGGCGTTCCGAGCACGCTTGCTCCAACGCGTTACAACAATCTCGGCCCGCGCGTCGGGCTGGCCTATTCTCCCGGCTTTAACGACGGAGTGCTGGGCAAGATCTTCGGCGGACCGGGCAAGACCAGTATCCGGGCGGCATTCGGCATCTATTACACCTCGATCGAGGATCTGAGCCTCTTCTACGAAGTTGGCGATGCGCCCTATGGGCTTTATTGGCCCAGCATCCTGCCGCCAACCTTCGAGGAGCCGTTCCGCACCCGTTCGGACGGGTCGTCGCAGGGACAGCGTTTCCCCTTCGTTTTGCCGACGCCCGGCGATCCCGCTAACAAGACCTTGGATTACTCCGTGTTTCTGCCGATTCAAGGGTCGCCTGGCTATGACATTCACAATCGGGTGCCTTATGCCGAGCACTATAACTTCACCATTCAGCGCTCCCTGAGTAACTCGATGGTGTTGAGCCTGGCGTACGTGGGAACGCAGGCTCACCGCCTGATCGCGGAGAGGGAGGCGAATCCGGGCAACCCGGGCCTGTGCCTGAGCCTGCGCGGCACGGGGGTACTGGACGGAACGCCGGAATGCGGGCCGTTTGGCGAACTGGGTACCTACACGCGGCCGGACGGGAGCATCGTGAACAGCACGCGGGGGCCGCTCGGGCCGAATTTCGGCAGCGATGCGTTTACGGCGAACATCGCCAATTCCAACTACAATTCGCTGCAGATTACGCTCGAGCGCCGGGCGGCAAACTTTACCTTCCTGGCGGCCTACACATATGCCAAAGCGCTGGACAATTCCTCCGGCTTCGGGGAGTGGGTCAACTTCACCAATTACCGCTTAAGCCGGGCGCTTTCCGCTTTTGACCAGACTCACAACTTCGTAGTCAGCTACAACTACGCCATTCCGTTCGACCGGGCGTTCCAGCACCTGCCCAAGCGGCTGACCCAGGGGTGGAGCATAAACGGCATCACGCGGTTCGCCACAGGATTCCCGATTGGCATCTCGCAGAGCGGAGACCGCTCGCTCACCGGCAGTTCCGGCGTGGACTTTCCGAACTATGTCGGCGGTCTGCTCGTCAGCGATCCGCGCGGCACCGGGACGGATGGCACGCCCAACGAGTACTTCAACCGGAGCGCATTCACGTCCGAAGCGTTGGGTGCCATGGGCAATGCCAATCGCCGGTTTTTCCATGGCCCTGGTTTCAATAACTGGGATTTCGGGGTGCATAAAGACACCAAGATCCGCGAGAGCATGGCGGTTCAGTTCCGGGCGGAGTTCTTCAACATCTTCAACCACGCCCAGTTCAACAACCCCAATGGAAACTACGCCAGCAGCCTGTTCGGCGTGGTCACCAGCGCCAAAGATCCTCGGATCGGGCAAATGAGCCTGAAGTTTCTTTGGTGAAGGTCCGGACGGGCGCCGGGGGGGATGGGAGGCGCCCGTCCGTTTTCCCGGCATCTGGTTGATATAATGACGGCAATTCCATGCGTCTGGGAAAGCTGTCTCTTCTGTTCGTTCCGCTGTTCGGCGCGGCTCAAACTGGTGTTGCTCAAAATGCCCGGCAGCCGGAATTTTTCGAGAGTAAGATTCGCCCGGTCCTCGCCAATCAGTGTTTTGCCTGTCACAACTCCAAGCTCAAAACCGCGGGACTGGACCTTTCCGCAGCTACCACTTATTCGTCTCAGGCCGGAGAGCGCATCCTCAAAGCTCTGAGCTACCAATCGGCGATCAAGATGCCCCCCATGGGCAAGCTCAAGGAGCAGGAGCTGGCGGACCTTACCGCGTGGATCCAGGCTGGCGCGCCCTGGCCGCAAACGGCTTCTCAGAAGAGCGACCGGACCTTCTGGTCGTTTCAGCCGGTAAAGGACTACCCGGTCCCCGAGGTAAAGAACAAAGCCTGGGTGAAAAATCCCGTGGATGCGTTCATTCTGGCCAAGCTGGAAGAAAAAGGGCTGACGCCGGCCAAGCCGGCGGACAAACTCTCCCTGCTGCGGCGCGCGACGTTTGACCTGACCGGACTGCCGCCGACTCCAAAGGAGATGGAAGCTTTCCTGGAGGACTCTTCTCCGGACGCCTTTGCGAAGGTGGTGGATCGCCTTCTGGCCTCTCCTCAGTATGGCGAGCGGTGGGGCCGGCACTGGCTCGACGTGGCGCGCTACGCCGATTCGACAGGCGCCGATGAAGACATCCGCTATCCCTACGCCTGGCGCTATCGCGATTACGTGATCAACGCGTTCAATCGCGACCTGCCCTATGACCAGTTCCTCCGCGAGCAGCTTGCCGGCGACCTGCTGCCGGCAAAATCCGGTGAAGTGAACCGCGAGGGGGTCGTGGCGACCGGTTTCCTGGCAATCGGGCTGAAACTGCTGGCCGAGCAGGACAAGCCCAAGATGGTCTACGACATGATCGACGAGCAGATCGATACGACCACGCGAGCCCTGATGGGCCTGACAGTGGCCTGCGCGCGCTGCCACGATCACAAATTCGACCCGATTCCGACGCGGGACTACTATTCGCTGGCAGGGTTCTTTGCCAGCACCAAGTCACTCTCCAAGGTGGAAGGGACGGTCTCCCAGCTTTATTTCGCGCCACTGGTTCCAGCCCCTGTCTACGAGGCCTATGAGGCGGCGCAGAAGAAGATCAGCGGGAAATCGAAAGAGATCCAGGCCGTGATTTCCGGCGAGGTGATGCGCCGCACCAGCGAACTGGCGCCGCACCTGGCGGAATACATGGCGGCGGCATACGAATACGATACGCGGCCGGCAGCCCGGCGGCAGGTCACGCTGCAGGAGTTGGCGCGGGAAAAGAAGCTCGATCCGGTAGTCCTCGATCGATGGGATGGTTTCCTGAAACCCAGCGACGACTTCCGCCCGCATCTCGAACCCTGGTTCCGTGCCACGGCCAAGGGCATGCCCGCGGTGAAGGAGGCCGCCGACGCTTATCAGAAGCAGTTTCAAACCACCTACGGAGAGTGGAGCAGGAGCTTGCAGGAATGGCGCGAAAAAGTGAGCGGCGCCGCGGCTGCCCACACGGATCCGCCCGAGCGGCCGGCCTTTGACGGCGGGAAGGACCGGTTCTTCGAAGCGGTCCTGCTGAACAATGCGGGGCCATTCGCAATTCCCGAGGTCTCGCTGGTGAAGAAGTCTTCTCTGGGGAAGAAGGTTACCAGGGAGAAGCCTAAATCGAGCGTGAATCCACAGTTCACTGCCGAGGCCAACCGGCGCATCCAGGCGCTCGAACAGGAGCGGGAAGCGCTGCGGGATGCCTCGCCCCCTGAGCCGGATATGGCCGATGCCGTGGCCGAAGGTCCGCCGGTAGAGCAGCACGTATTCATCCGCGGCAACGTAGCGGCGCCGGGAGAAGTGGCTCCACGCCAGTTTCTCCGCGTGATTGCCGGCGATCACCAGACGCCGGTCACGAAGGGCAGCGGGCGGCTGGCGCTGGCCGAATGGCTGGTCAACCCGAAGCATCCCCTCACCAGCCGCGTGATGGTCAATCGCATCTGGCAATATCATTTCGGGCAGGGTATTGTGCGCACGCCGAACAATTTCGGCATGCTGGGCGAGAAGCCGACTCATCCAGAACTGCTGGATTATCTGGCTCGGCGCTTCGTGGAGCAGGGCTGGTCGATCAAGGCCATGCATCGCCTGTTGATGCTATCGAATACCTACCAGATGAGCAGCCGGATCACCCGGGAGCAGGCCGAAAGCGATCCGGGCAACCTGCTCTATTCGCATTTCAATCGCCGGCGGCTGGATGTGGAAGAGATCCGGGACGGGCTGCTGGCGGTGGACAACGAACTGGACTTCACCATGGGCGGCACTCTGCAGAGCGGCTTCGGCACCGACGGCGAGAACAGCTCCGACCGCTTGAGCATCAACCCTACGACCAGCCGGCGCCGTACGGTCTACCTGCCGCTGCGCCGCTCCAACCTGCCGAGCTTGTTGAACCTGTTCGATTTCGGCGACGGCACGACGCCCAGCGAAGGACGCGAGCGCACCAACGTGGCGCCGCAGGCGCTGTTTATGATGAACAGCAAGTTCATCTCCGAGCGCTCGCGCGATCTGGCAAAGCAGGTTCTGAGCAGCTCCGCGGCGGACGATCGCCAGCGCCTGCAAGCTGCTTATCTGCGCATGTTCGGACGCCGGCCCGATGCCGGCGAAATCGACGACCTGCTGACCTATATCGCTGCGTTTCGCAAGAAAGCGGCCGATAGCGGGCTCAAACCCGCCGATCCGAACCTGTTGGCGTGGCAAAGTGTCTGCCATATTTTGATTTCATCGAACGAATTCATCTACGTGGATTGAAGAAGAAGGACCCATGATTTCGAGGCGCGCTCTTTTACGCAATACGGCCTGCGGGTTTGGAACACTCGGGCTGATCGACCTGGTGGCCGGTTCCGGCAGCGCGGCCGAACCCGCCAATCCCATGGCACCGCGCAAACCGCAT
>CAZMRK010000285.1:0-3724 GCA_964568355.1 uncultured Solibacteraceae bacterium
CACGACCATGTTGCTCTGGTTGAACAGGATGTTCAGGTTGGGCGGGCGGTAGATGCGGACCCGGGTGATCTTCATTTTGGGGATGGCGGCTTGCGCACGGGAGCGAGTGGCGAGACCAAGGGCGGGCGCGGCGGCCAGGGACTTCCAGAAGGATCGTCGATTCATAGAGCAGTGCCTAGGAGCGAGTATACGCCGAGAGAAGACGGAACCACCGATGCACGCAGATTCACGCAGATAAAGATCTTGTTTTTATCGGCGTGAATCCGCGTGCATCGGCGGTTGCCTTAATGGTTTTCCGGAAGCGCGAAGGCCAGCACGTTGCCGCCCGAAGCGATCGCCACATACTGCCGCCCCGCGACCGTATAGGTCATCGGCGACGCCTTCCATGGCTGGCCGGTCTCGAAGTGCCACAACGTTCGTCCCGTCTTGGCATCCACAGCCGCGAAGCCTCCGCCCGTCTCTCCGTAGAACACCAGTCCGCCCGCAGTCGAAAGCACACCCGAGTAGTTGTCCTCGGGCGCTCCTACCTGCCGCACCTCCCAGACGATCTTGCCCGTCTCGATATCGAGAGCCCGCAGATATTTTTCGGGTGGATCCGCGGGGGCCTGGTACGGCTCATACCCGCCATCATGCGCCTGCCGGTAGATGCTGCAGTCTTCCACTGCCATCACGTAGAACAGCCGCGCCGCCGGATGAAAGGCCGTCGAATACCAGTTGGTCGCGCCGCGCACCGCCGGGCAGGCCTTGGTTCCTTGCGGCGTGGGCCGGTTGCCTTCCACAAGCTGCGGTACGCCATTCGCCCCGACGCCGCTCGCCCAGGTCAGCTTCTTCACGAACGGCTTGGCCAGCAGCAGTTCCCCATTCGTCCGGTCGAGCACATAAAAAAATCCGTTGCGATTGGCCTGCAACAGCAGCTTTCGCTCCCGTCCGCGATAGAGCGCATTCACCAGCACCAGCGGCTCGGTGGCATCCCAGTCGTGCAGATCGTGCGGAGTGAACTGAAAATGCCAGCGCAGCTTGCCGGTCTTTACGTCCAGCGCCACCACGCAATCCGTGTAGAGATTGGCCCCGCCCCGCTCCGCTCCGTCGGTGTCCGGGTAGGGGTTGCCCGTGGGCCAGTAGAGTAAACCTGTCTCGGCGTCATACGAGCCCGTGAGCCAGGTCGACCCGCCGCCCAGATCGATCGCATTGCCCTCCCACGTCTCCGAACCCGGCTCTCCCCGCCGCGGCACCGTCCAGAACCGCCACGCCTGCTTTCCGGTGCTCGCGTGGTAAGCCGCCACAAAGCCGCGGATGCCCTCATCGGCCCCGGCCACGCCGGCAATCACCAGGTCGCCCACCACCAGCGGCGCTCCCGTCGCGCCGTAACGGCCGGGCGTTTCCGGCATCGCGACATCCCAGACCAGCCCGCCGCTCAGCCGGTTCAGGCAGATCAGGTGCGCGTTGTCGGTGGCGAAGAAAATACGATCGCCCAGCAGCGCCAGCCCGCGATTGGCGCCCTTGGCCGCATCCCCCGCAATTGTGCCGGATGTGGTGCGCGGCCGCGTGTAGCACCAGATCTCGCGCCCCGTGCGGGCATCCAGCGCGCACACCCGGTTGGGGGCGCTCACGTACATCACTCCTTCGCTGACCAGCGGCGTCATCTCCAGCCCGTTATGAGGAAGCACATAGGACCACGCCACCTGCAGGCGCCCTACGTTCCCTGTATGGATCTGGTCGAGCGTGCTGTGCCGGTTGGCTCCCAGGCTGCCGTTGTAAGTCGACCAACTTCCCGCCTTGGGCGAAAGAATCTCCGCCTGTTCCGCGGCCGGAATTGCTTCTCCTTCGCCTGCCAGCGGCCCCACCGGCACGCCGCCCAGCCGGCTCAGATACGCAATCAGGTCGCGCCGCTCCGCCGGGGTCGCCTTCAGCCGCGGCATGAGGGACGTCGTCTCGCGCGACACCTCCTCATATTCGCTGTCCAGCAGCAGCCGGAAGCGGCCATCCAGCGTTTGCAACTGCAGGTCGTGCTTTCCCTGGGCGCGCGCGAATCCCCGCAGCATCGACCCGTCCCGCAGCCGCACCTTCACGACCGCCCACCCGTTCTGCGGGCACCAGGCCCACTCGGGACACGACGCCGTGGAACGCCTCCCGGCCCGCGCCTCCGGATTGTCCAGCGTCTGCTCCAGTTCCTGCAACGTGAGCTGCTGCCCGATTCCCGAAAGATCCGGACCGTTGACTTTGCCGCGTCCCAGAACCATGTGACAGGCTCCGCACTGTCCCTTTCCGAAGAAGAAGCGCTCGCCCGCCGCCCGATCGCCTTCCGGCTGCAAATCGTGCGCCGAGGCGTTCAGCGCGCGCACCCATCGCGCCAGCCGCTGCAACTGGTCTTCCGGCAGCGGAAACGCCGGCATGCCCCTCTGCGTGCCATTGCGAATCAGATCGTGGATCTGCTGCTCACCCAGGCTCCGCAGCGAACGGTTGTTCACCAGCGCAGGCCCGCGATCGGTGCCCGTCGCCTGGTCGCCGTGGCATCCCACGCAGAGCTTCGTAAATAACGGATCGACCTTCGCATCTTGCGCGCGGGCGGTGGCCGCCAACCAGAGCGGCGCCGTGGCAATCAGGGCACACGGGAGAATCCAAGGGAGTTGCATGACCAGTGAGTGCTTTCAGAAAATCATACTGCATCGCGGCTAGGGGACGCCCGCCAGCGATTCGAGCCGGTGCGCATATTGCCGGATGCCCTCGGGAAGCAGGCGCCGCGGCTGCACGATGTTCGTGAACCGCCGCATGTCGTAGACCACATCCTGAATCGATTCCAGGTTCAGGGTGGGCGAGACCGGGCGCACCTTGGACTTGGCCGAGCGGGCCAGCATCTGGTGCACGTTCTCCTGGTTGATGCGCTGCACCAGCTCCTCCGCCGCCAGCACGTAGGCCCGCTGGTATCCCTCCAGGGCAATATTCAACACCGCATGTTGGATCACTTCGAGGTTCACCGCCTGATTCGGCGGCTGGTGGCTCAACACATACTGCACAGCCTCGACACCCGCCGCAATGCCGCCCAGGTCCTCAAAACGGCAATCGGCGTAGTTCACCTCGAAGGTCAGGAAATCCGTGATCGCCAGCGGCTCGATCAGCGCGTCTTCCATCTTCGACGTAGGCGCGAACTCCGGCAGATTGCGCCCCGCGACCTTCGGATTGCACGGGAAGCGATGCGCCCGCGGAAACTCCCGGGTGCCGCGCCAGTCCTGATAGACGGCCCCGGTCGGCGCTACTGCTTCATTGCCATGCAGGCGACCCAGTTTTTTCAGCACGGCCACCCCGATCAGCACTTCCGTGGTGGCTTCCCCTCGTCCCCGAATGTGGGTGCAGAACCGGTCCAGGTTCCACTCACCGGCGAAGTTGGGAGCGGCCCCTTTCCCCGTGAAAATGCGGCCCCGGTCGCGCCCGTTCGCATCAGCCATAGGGCTTTCAGTATAGCGCGCGGTCTGCGAAGTCTATGATCGTCCTCATGCCGGAAGCACTACACCTCCTGATTGGGAGCTATGTGCTCCCGCAACCAGGCAGCGTAACCAACTTCGTCGAGTGTGTCGTCGGCCAGCGACAGCACAGCGGCGGCAATTTCAGCCTGCTCAGCGATGATCGTGAACCCGTTCTCGTACAGAAATACGAAGCCTGTGAGGAAAGCGGCGCGTTTGTTGCCATCGATGAATCCGTGGTTCTGACACAGTCCGGCGGTGTATGC
>CAZMRK010000286.1:0-20301 GCA_964568355.1 uncultured Solibacteraceae bacterium
CTCGTAGGCAGGGTAATCTTGTAAACGTTCAATCCGTTCAGGGTAGGAGTCAGCAGCGAGCTGCCGGTCGTCTGCATGCCTCCCAGCCCCCAGATCGTCGCAAACGGGTACACCACTGGCTTCTGCGGATCCCGCGCGTCCACCATCACGATCGTTCCCGGCCCGTCCGGATCGCTTGCCGGCGGATCGCTCACAATCGCGAAAAAACTGCCGCCCAGCGGCTGCACCGTATAGGCACCGGTCGAGGGCAGCTCGGTCTCCACCGTCGTGTACACCACCGGGTTCTGGACCGTGGTAATGTTCATCGTGGTCACTGTCAGGTTCCCGGTCATATTGAAATCCGGCACGCCCGGATTACGGTAGCCCTCCGAATTTCCCGCCAGCACCAGCAGTCTGCTTTGATACGCGAACCCCAGAAAAATCGCCGCATCCGATACCGTCACCTGCCGCACTGCTTTTATCGCCGAAGGCGTGCTCACGTCGATCACGTCCAGCGCCGCGCTGCCGTTGGTATTCGTGCCCGCAGCCGTCGTGCTGGCCACATAGACGGTGTCCGGATAGTTGGAGCTGTGCAGCACCCGCAGCGCGTTAGGCTTCATCCGCGTATTGCTCGATGCCGGCTGCGATGACACCGGCGCCAGCGCGGAAAGCAGGTAGGGCAGCCCCGGGTTGGAAAAATCGTACGCCAGCACGTCTCCATGCTGCGCCGTGATGTTCTGATTGCCGTCGAACTCGTACCAGCTTGTGCTGCTGAATCCCGTGACGCCAATGAAGCTCAAATCGGCCAGGTAGCTATAGGGCAGGAGCTGCACCTGTCCCGCCAGCACCGGGTCGGTCGGACTATTCACATCGTAGGCGATAAACGAGGGATTGTTCCCCGGCCCCACGATATCCACCAGAATCGTCCGCACCCCGCGCGGTGGATCGGAAAGCGCGCATCGCCCGCCGTTCCCGCTCAGATCCGCACTCCCAAACGAGCCCACATAGCTCGGCGCGCTCGCCGTCGCCGTATTCACGATGTGAATCCGGTTAGGCCCGCAGATATAGGTGTAGTTCCCGTACACCGCCGGCATCGTCACGCCGGGATTATAGAAACTGGCCTGGCCCGCCAGGCTGAGTACCGCCGGAGGCGCCGTGCCCGTATTGCTGCTGCTGTGGACCGAGACCACGGCGGAAGCGCCCAGGTATCCCCCCACCGTCAGCACCAGTGGATAGTCGCCGCTCGGCAGGTCCGGCACCTCTACGTTGACCTGCGCTAGCCCGGCGAACCCCGGGGTCAGCCCCAGGAATTGGATCGTCGCCTCCGTCCCTCCGATGGTCGCGGTGGCCTCCGACGTGACGGTCGAAAGCGGCGATTCCGGAGCGGCCGTCCCGTCTGCCACGGAGTTGTCCACCGGACCCTGCCCCGTCAGGTACACCACCACCACCGAACCGGCCTCTGCGGGGTTGCCCGTCGTGTTCAGGGAATATCCCGCCCCGGCATTCTGCGCAATCGCGTGGCCCTGGTTGTCCTGAAAGACGCTCGGTGCCGCGGCCACCACCGTAAACGAGACTCGCGAACTTTGGTTACTCCCCAAAGCCACGTACAGCGACGCCGTCCCCGCCGCCAGCGTGCGCGGAACCTGGAAATTGATCTGCGTCGGGCTTGCATAGGTCAGCGGCACCGGCGTGTCGTTGACTCGTACGATTGCCCCTCCCAGGTTCGTCGGCAAAGGAAATCCGGTAGCCTCCGCGGTGGAATTAGCCAGGCCATCCCCAAAGATGGTCGCCAGCGAGCCCGGTGCCACGCGCGGCCCATACGTAGCCGCATCCGTGACCGCATTGATCGTAACCGCCGCATTCGCCGTCGCCAGCCAAAGGAAAACGAGCCCAACCGCCCTCATAAAAACCAAGACGGTTTAACTCGCCAAATTGTTGACGGCTATTCTAATCTGCGTGCATCCGCGTGCATCGGCGGTTCCTCTTTTCTTCCCCCCTATCGCCGCCCGCCGCGGTTCAGCCACACATCCACCCGAGGCGTATCCCACGTATACGGCTTGTTCAAAATATCCAGCCGCCCATCCCCGTTCAGGTCCGCCAGCTTGCCCTCATGCCAGCCCTCGCCGCTCACCAGCACGGTCTTTCGAAAGCCGCCCTTGCCATCGCCATACAGGATCCAAGCCTTCGCCTCCGCATGCGCCTGCTCCGGCTTCTCTCCCCATTTCGCCATCTCGGCGGCAAAGATGTCCAGATTTCCATCACCATCCACATCGCCCACGTCGAGCGTATGCCCGTGCACCATGTCCTGGCCCAGCAAGTCCCGCCCCCGCCACGATTCCGGCTTCCCCGGCTCGCCCGCGCACTCATAAAACTTGAGCGGCCCGCTGCCGTCCCCCGGCGCAATCACGATCTGCGGATACCGCCCCGGATGAAACTTGCCGGCCTTAATCCGCCCACCGATCGTCCCTATCCGCACCGGCCGGAACCGCCCGCCGCCTTCGTACCGGAACCACGAATTGCCCGCCAGCAGGTCCAACCGCCCGTCGCCATCCACGTCGGAAACATCCAGGCCCTCCGCGTATTGCGCCGCATTTTCCACCTGCTCGCCCGCCTTGCCCGAAAAGATCACCTCCAGCGGCCACGGCCCGCTATTCCGTGGATCGGCCGGAATCTCGGCCAGGTAGAGCGTCTTGGCTCCCTGGTTCCAGAACACCAGTTGCGGCTTCCCCGTCCCCTTCAAATCGGCAAAGATCTGGTCGTGGTGCTGTCGCGCGCCCCCATCTTTAATGACATGCCGCTTCCAGGAAACCGCCGGATCGAATCGCGGCGCCGGATTCTCCCACCACCAGAGCTGGCTGCTCTGGTAGTCCCCGCCGAACACCACATCCAGGTCTCCGTCCCCGTCGATGTCATACGCCGCGCCGCCCGCCTCCACGGTCAGGAACTCCTTCTCGATCACGTAGCGCGACCATCCCTTCCCCTGCCGCCGGTACCACACCAGCGCCGGAGCTTTCTGCCGGAAGCTCAGCACGAAATCCGTCGCCCGCCCGCGCGGGTCGATCCTCGCCACCAGAGCGCCGGTCTGTTCATGAGATTCCCCCGGTACCGGCAATTCTCCCTTCCGGCTCGACAGGTGCGTCCACCCGCCGCCGGCCGCCGCCATCATTGCCGCTGCCGTTGCTCCTGCCAGCATCACTCGCATCGCGCCGATCATACCCCATCCATCACAACGACTCCATTGTTGAGAATCACCTCGAATCATCTTAAAATGAGATCGACATCGGAACCAAAAAACAAGAGGTTAGCCGCGTGTTCCTGGCCCGTCTCCGGGTTCTACTGCTGCCGATCCTGCTCCCCGTAGCCCTGTGGGGAGCGATCCCCGGGCCGCCCGATTCCTGGGTGCCCGCCCGCTGGCCCGGAGGCCCCCTCGAACTGGCCCGCCGGCACAACCAGTCGCTTCCACCGGCCGTTGAGGAAGCCCTCACCCGCTGGTACGATCCCTCCACCCTCCATCTGCTCGCGGACACGCCCGTCAACTGCCTGCTGGTCACCTGGAGCATCGGCGCCCCGGCGGATCTGGAGCGCGCCCAGCACGCCCGGCTCCTGGCCTTCACCGAAGCCGCTCATGCGCGCGGCATCGCCGTGCTCGGCCTCGTCTACCCCGGCGCCGATCCCGCTCAATTCGTGCCGCCCGCCGCGGAGGCCGCCCTGGATGGTCTCGTGCTCGAAGGCGAGTTCCCTGCCTCTTTCCTGCCGCGGGTGGAAAAGGCGCTTCACTCCCGTCTGCCCGCCGCCGTAGTCTTTCCCCTCACTTCGCAGGTCACCCCGCTCCGGTCGGCTCCCTGGCCTGTCCTCGCGACCCCCGGCTCCTGGCCGCGCTCTCGCCAGCTCACCGAGATGGGCATCCGCGCCGCCCCATCGAGCGAGCCCTGGCTCGATTCCAACCTCTGGCTGATCCGTTCCTTCCGTTTCGCAGCCGGTCGCCGGCCCGTCTGGCTCGGCCATCAGCCTCCCGGCGGCCCGGCCCCCGCCGACTATCTCCGCGCTGCCGCCGAAGCCGCCATCGCCGGAGGCCGCTGGATTCTGTCGCTCGACGATTCCTTGCAGGCCGGCCTTTATCAGAAGCAGCCCGCCGCTCTCGATACCTGGCGCCGCCTCGCCTCCTGCCTGGCCTTCTATCGGGATCATGACGCCTGGCGCGGCTTCACCCCGTTCGGCCCGCTCGCCATCGTGCTCGACCGCGCCTCGCCGAACCGCGAGGTCTCCGACGAATACCTCAATCTCGCCGCCCGCCGTCAGGTCCCCTACCGCCTGATCGATCGCCCCGGCCTCACGGCGGCCTCGCTGGCCGGCTTTGCGGCCGTTCTCGCCATGGACCTCGCCCCGCCCACCGCCGCCGAACGTGCCATCCTGCAGTCTTTCGCCGAACAGGGCGGTCTGCTCGTAGCGCCGCATTCCTGGGGCGGGGAAGTCCCCCAAGGCGACCCTTTCCTTGAGCGGCCCGCCGGCAAAGGCAGCATCGTCGTCTATGCCGACGACCTTCCCGATACCGAGGCGGTCTCCAAGGACCTGCTCGACCTCCTCGGTGACCGCGCTGGTCTGCGCGTCTTCAACATGCCCTCGGTCCTGACCTCGGCCGCCTCCGGCCCTGCCGGCGAACTGCTGGTCCACCTGCTCAACTACAGCTCATACCCCGCCGCCTCGATGACCATACGCGTCTACCGCCCCTACCGCGCCGCCCGCCTCTACACGCCGGATGCGGGCATAGCCACCCTGGCCATCGAGAAGTCCGGCGCCGCTTTTGAAATTTCGATTCCCCGGCTCGCCCTGACCGGGGCGCTGCTTCTGGAACCGTTGCAGCCATAGGAGTGTTCTCATGAACGACGCAAAGCACGCTTCCCTCACCCGCCGCGACTGGCTGGCCCTCGGCAGCCTGGCCGCTGGTACCGCGGCTCTCGCGCAGCCCGCTCTTGCCGCCCCAACCGCGCCGCTCGCCCCGGTCGCCATCGCCAAGTGCCCCGCCTACGACCGCGATCTCACCCCTGTCCTCCAGACCCTGCTGGACCAGATCGGCGGCGTAGGCAGCCTGGTCAGCGGCAAAACCGTCGGCATCAAGCTCAACCTCACCGGCGGGGGCCGCTATGAAGGCTATCTGCCCGGCGAGACGCATTGGGTGCACCCTCAGGTCGTCGGAGCCGTCTGCGCCGCTCTGGGCAAAGCGGGAGCCCGGCGCATCCGCCTGCTCGAAAGCGCCGCCCGCCGCCCCGGCACGCCTCTGGAAGACAAGCTCAAGAACGGCGGCTGGGATGTGAAAGCCATCGCCGGCGCCGCCCCTGTGGTGGAATTCGAGGACACCAACTCGCTCGGTCCCTCCGGCCGCGCCGCCCGCCTCAAAGTCCCCGGCCGCCCCTACATCTATCCCGCCTTTGATGTGAACCGCTCGTACGAGGACCTGGACGTCTACGTCAGCCTCTCCAAAATCAAGAATCACGAAGAGTGCGGCATCACCCTCTCCATGAAAAACAGCTTCGGCATCACGCCCACTTCGGTCTATGGCTCACGCGAGACGGTCTTTCACTATGGCAAGATCCAGCCGCCCAACGGAGCGCCTGCCGAACTCGATTTCGCCTCCGAGCGCTACGAGGGCCACCGCATGCCGCGCCTCCTGGTGGATATCAATGCCGCCCGTCCCATCCATTTGGCCATCCTCGATGGCATCACCACCTGCGTCGGCGGCGAAGGTCCCTGGGTTCCCGGCAGCAAGCCCGCTCATCCCGGCCTCCTGATCGTCGGCCGCAACGCCGTCTGCACGGACGCGGTCGCCATGGCGGCCATGGGCTACAACCCCCGCGCCGGCCGCTACGAAGCGCCCTTCCGTATCTTTAAGGAGAAGCCCGAACAGCCCGTTCCGGGTGGCCGCCAATTCTCCGACAACATCCTGTTGCTGGCGGAAGCCGCCGGACTCGGCTCTGCCGAGCTCAGCCGTATCGACGTGCGCGGCGTCTCCATTCAGGACGCCCTTTACGATTTCGACGCCCGCTGGAAAGGCCAGGCCAAAGCCTGACCGGGCGTCCCTCTGCGGCAATGGCCGTCCGTTCTGACCCGGTCCGATTAACCTATCTGTAACACTTTCCGTAAGATACGGGCGAAAAATCCCGTCTGGCGCCCCCGTAAAATGGACCCTGAGGATCGTCTCCATCAGAGAACACCTGCTGCACAGACGCGTCATGACTCGCCTCGAACCAACCTGGACCGCCGCTCCCGCAGCCAGCCCGCTGGACCTGGCAGCCAAAGCCGAAGCCAAGGCTGCCGGGAGCGCCGAAGAACAGGTCACCGCCCTGTTCGAGCTCTGGCGGCTGCGTATCTATCGCTATGCCATCGCTTTGGGCGCATCTCCCGCGGTTGGCGAAGAGGTCGTGCAGGATTCGTTTCTGCGGCTCTATCAGGAGCTCGCCGGCGGCCGGAAAGTGGAAGCGCCCGCGCACTGGCTGTTCCGTGTCGCTCGTAACCTGCTCGTGGATCAGGCTCGCTCCGCGGCTCGCGAGACCGCGCTCGAAGTCTTCAGCTTTGCCGAGCTGTGCGAGAACCGCATGGACCCCGCCCCCTCTCCCGAACAGGCCGTCCTCGCCCAGGAGCGGTTGGAGAAGCTTCATGACAGCCTGAAACAGCTTACCCCGCATCAGCGCGAATGTATCTACCTTCGCGCCGCTGGCTTTCGTCATCGGGAGATCGCCGGCATCATGGGCCTGGGGATCTCCACCGTGGCCGACCTGTTGCGCCGCGCGATCGCGCGCCTGGCGAAAGGCACGGCGATATGAGAGGTCCGGCGTGATGAAGGATCCCCGCGCATATCTCACCGACGGGCACCCCTCGGAAGAGGAACTCTTCCTGTGGATCGAGTCCGAGCTGGGCCGGCGCCACTCCGCGCGGATCCGCAAGCACGTCGCGGCCTGTTGGCGCTGCCGGGCGCAGATCGAGCGCCAGGTGGAGGTCATCAACGATTACGTTCGCTACCAGGACTTCGTGCTTGGCCCCGGTGCTCCACCTCCCCCGGGAAACTGGCTTCGCTTTGCCGGCCGCCTCCGCCAGGCGGTGCGCGAGCGTCGGGAGGCCTCGCAGATGCGCGGCAGAATGTTCTCCCTCCTGGCGCAGGGACGCGCTCTCTGGCCCAAGCTGCTGGGAGTGGCCGCCGTCCTGGCCTGGATCCTGTTCGTTGGGCGCACTCCCACCGTATCGGCCCAGGAGGCCCTGGACGACGCCGCGCGCCTCGAGAAGGCCGCTCTCGACCGCGTGAGCCAGCCCGTCGTCCACCAGCGCATCCGGCTCAGAAGCGGCACGGCGGAAGCCGAAGGCGAGATCTGGCGAGCGCCCCGGTTTGAGCGCTATCGCGGCCGGTGGAGCGGGGAGCAGCAGATGGTCGAACGTCTGGCCTCCGCGTTTCGCGCCAGCCGGCTCGATTTCCAGGATCCTCTTTCCGCGCGCACCTTCGTCCGCTGGAGGAATTCTCTGGCCGCCAAGACCGAACGCGTAACTCAGGACGGCGGCGAGTATCTGCGTATTTCCACCGCGCCCGAGCCCTGGGCCGCCCACGGCCCGATTCTGGAAGCCAACCTGACTCTCCGAAAAACAGACTGGCATACCGTCGCCCAGACCCTTCGCGTCCGCTCCAGCAGCGGCGAAGTCGCCGACTACGAGATGCGGGAGATCAGCTTTGAAGTCCTGCTGTTCGATCGCGTCCGCGCCAGTGTCTTTCACGAAAGCGTACCCGCGCACAAGCCGGCGGAGCCCGTAGCCAGGGTCATTCCGCGCGCCGCGCCGCCCCAGCCGGATCTGGACGATGTGGAGGCGCGCCTGCGCGAAGCGTTCCATGAAGTGGGCGCCGATGTGCGCGAGGCCCCCGAGATCGGCCGTCTCGGCCAGGACGTGTACTATCGCCTGTGGACCGACTCGCCTCAGAGAAACGACGAAATATCGCGCGCTACCGCGAGCATTCCGCACCTTCGCCGCGCCGAAAACCGGGAGCCCTTGCCGCCGGCGCCGGATCACCCTGCTCCGGCCCGGACCTTCACCGCGCCCTATGCCACTACGCCGCCTCTGGAAAAGGATCTGCAAGACTACGCCGGCGGCCCGGAAGCCGCCAACCGGTACCTCGACGCCGTGCGGGATGCCTTCCTGCGCACCCTCTCGGAGGCGTCTGCGCTTTCGCGTCTGGCGGGGCGGTACGATTCCGCCCGGTTGGCGCGCCTGTCGCCCGAGGCGCGCGGGCGAATTGCGGCAATCTCCGCCGACCACCTCCACGCCATCGCGTCCGGTGTGGAGGAGTATCAGCGCCTGATCGCGCCGGTGCTCGAAGAGATGATGCGCCGTGCCGGAGTGCCGGCGCTCCCCGGGTCGGAGTCCGATCCTGCTGCGTGCGGCCCTGCGCGGGCCGTCAGCGAGTCCCTGGTGGACGATCTGCGCGGATTGCAGAAGGCCCATAGCCGGCTTTTCATCCGCGATCAGGTGGAACAGCCCGAGGACCAGCCTGCCCACGCCCTTCTGGAGGAAGCCGCGCGGCGCAGATCCCGATTACGAGAAGACCTGCGGCAGTTGTGCCCCCTCGAGTAAGGGGCCCTCTGCCGGCGGGAGGAGAGATCATGAAAACGATTTGTCGGATGAGCATAGCGGCAGCTTTGTGCCTGCCGGGCGCCCTGGCGCAGTACGCGGATCTGTCCGGTACCGTGCGCGACACCACTGGCGCCGTCGTACCCAAGGCGGCGGTGAACGTGGTCAGCAAGGCCACCGGAACCACGCGAACCACCGAGACCAACGAAGCCGGCGTCTATGCCGTGCCCTCCTTGCAGCCCGGCGTCTACGATGTGGACGTCTCCGCGCGCGGCTTCAAGAAGTTCCAGAGGTCCGACCTCCGCCTGAACGTGGGAGATCGCGCCGAAGTCGATTTCACCCTGGAACTCGGGGCTACCAACGAATCGGTTACCGTCACCGCGGACAATCCCATGGTCAATGTCACCGAGACGTCCGCGCTGGGCAACATTCGCAGTGAGAAAGCCATCAAGGAATTGCCGTTGAACCTCCGCAACGTCACCAAGTTGTTTGAGCTGGCGCCCGGAACCGTGCCGCTGGCCACGCAGTCGACCGGCCTTCCCATCACGCAGGCCCGCGGCGCCGCGCTGACCTCGGTCAATGGCTTGCGCGGCGAAGACAACAACGTGCTGATCGAAGGAATCAACAACACCGAAAACCATAACGGTACCGGTGTGGTGGTCTATCCACCCATCGACGCGCTGCTCGAATTCAAAGTGCAGACATCGGCGTCCGATGCCCAGTACGGCCGCGCCGGAGGCGCCGTCCTCAACCTCACCATGAAATCGGGGACCCGCGAATTTCATGGCGACGTCTTCGAATTCTGGCGCAATTCCGCCATGGACGCGAAGAATTTCTTTGATCCGCCCGGCAAGCCTGCCCGCTTCATCATGAATCAGTTCGGCGCCACCCTCGGCGGACCTCTCATGATCCCCGGCATCTACAATACCGATCGCAAGAGTACCTTCTTCTTTGTGGACTACGAAGGCGTCCGCCGGACCCAGTCCGTCACCACGGTGAGCACCGTCCCGCCCCCCGCTTTTGTGCAGGGCGATTTCTCGGGCTCTGCTTCGGTCATCTACGATCCCCTCACGACGGTTGCCTCCGGCGCCAGCTACCAGCGCCGGCCCTTCCCCGGAAATCGGATTCCGGCCGACCGCATCGATCCGGTTGGACACAACATCGCTTCGCTGTATCCCAGCCCGGTTCTCTCCGGAACCGCCAACAACTTCGTCTATAACCCCGTGCGGACCCTGGCTACCAACAACGGCGACGTCAAGATCGATCACTTCGCCGACGAAGCCAACTGGTTCACGTTTCGATACAGCCAGGGAATGACCAACGTCTTCGAGCCGTCGGCCCTGCCTCCGCCGGCGGTCGGCGCCGGACCCGGCTTTCCCGGCTATTACGACCAGCCGCACCACCAGGCGATGGCCAGCTATACCCACACCTTCACACCGGCGCTGATCAATGAGTTTCGCGCCGGCTACAGCCGCCTGAACCTCACCTCTCGGCAATTGAACTATGGCGACAACCTGGCCCAATCTCTGGGCGTTCCCGGAGTCAACGTACCCGGCGATATTTCCACCTCCGGCGGCCTGAGCAGCATCGCCATTGCCGGCTACAGCTCGTTGGGAGACGCGGGCTATTTGCCGGCCATCGTGATCTCAAACAACTTCCAGTGGAACGACAACCTCAGTTATGTTCGAGGCCGGCATACGATGAAGTTCGGTACCGAGGTGCAGCGGCGGCAATACAACGTCTTTCAGGCAACCTCGCCGCGCGGTGCCATCAGCTACGGCAGCGTCTACACCACCAATCCCCTCTCGCCTGCGGGCACCGGCAATGGCGTAGCGGATCTGCTCCTCGGCGTGCCGCAAAGCGGCAATATCCAGAGCATCGCCGGCACCCGCGGCTTGCGCCGTACCGAATGGGCGCTGTATCTCCAGGACACCTTCAAGGTATCGAGCCGGCTCACGCTGAACTATGGACTGCGCTACGATGTCCTGTTCGGTTGGCCCTGGACCGAAGTGGCCAACCGTCAGGCCCAGTTTCTTCCCGAAACCGGGCAGGTGTATCAGGTGGGCACGTCTCAGGTGCCGCAGGCCAGCGGAACGAACACGGACCATCTGAACCTCTCCCCCCGCGTGGGACTGGCCTACAGCCTCACCCCGAAAACCGTGATCCGCGCCGGGTACGGAGTTTTCTACGACGCCATGCCGCTCAGCATCGACCGCAGCCTCGCCAGCAATCCTCCCTTCGTCGGCAGCATCAACTATGCCAACAATCAGTTTGATTACGCGAATAGCTGGAGAGCGTCGCAGGGCTTTCCGAGGCCCTCGGTCTTCCCCACGCTGGGCGCCAATCTCAACGCTGTGGCCGTCAATGCGACTACCCCGTACGTGCAGCAGTGGAATCTGAACGTCGAGCGCCAGATCCCGGGCCAGATCCTGCTTACCGTTGCCTACGTCGGCTCGAAGGGAACCCACCTGCTCTACTTCCCGAACATCAACCTGCCTTATCCCGGACCGGGCGCCGTGGCCTCGCGGCGGCCCTACCCGGACTATGGCAATATCACCTATTTCACGCCTTCGGCCGGATCCAACTATCACGGGCTGCAGCTCTCCGCGGAAAAGCGCGCCGCGCGCGGCCTCTCGTTCCTGGCTTCCTACGGATGGGCGCACGCCATCGACGATGTCTCCTCGCTGTTCGGTTCCGTGCAGGACCCGCGCAATCGCGTGAGCGATCGCGGCAATTCCGACTATGACCTGCGCCAGCGCTTCGTGTTCAGCTACAACTGGGATCTCCCGCTGGGCCGCGGCAGAAAATTCCTGACCGGCGCCGGCCGCGCGGCCGACCTGCTGCTGGGCGGCTGGCAGATGAATGGAATCGCCAGTTTCTACACCGGCTTTCCGTTCACTCCCACATCGTCCACCAACACTCTGAATGCGCCCGGCAGTTCCCAGCGCGCCGCCTATATCGGCGGCTGCGACCCGGTGCTCCCCGATTCCCAGCGGACCTTGGGCCGCTACTTCAATACCGCATGCTTCACCACTCCGCCGGCATTCACGTTCGGCAGCTCCGGACGGAATATCTTGCGCGGTCCCGGTACCAAGCAGTTGGATTTCTCTCTCTTTAAGAACTTCCGCTGGAGCGCCTCCGAAGCGCGCTACGTGCAGTTGCGCGGCGAATTCTTCAATATCTTCAATACGCCGCAGTTCAACAACCCGAATTCCAGTATCGGCAGCGCCAGTGCTGGAAGCATCAGCAGCGCCGGCTCCGTGCTCACCTTCTCCCGCACGCAGCGGCAGGTACAATTGGCTTTGAAAATCTTCTTCTAATGACACGAACACAGATCATCCTCGCGTTGGCGGCACTGGCGGTCTCCGCCGGTGCGGAACAGCCGCAGTTTTCTTTTGGCGTAATCGCCGATGTGCAGTATGCGGACAAGGATACGGCGGGGGTGCGGGAATACCGCCGCTCCTCCGGAAAACTGGAGCAGTGCGCGGCCCTGCTCCGGAAGGAACGGCCCGCCTTCACCATCCAGTTGGGCGATCTGGTGGATGGCGGTCTCCCGAACCTCGACCGGATTCTCCAGGTCTACCGCCGGATGCCGGCCCCGCGCTATCACGTCCTCGGGAATCACGACTTCTGCGCCGACCGGCCCACCCTGCTGAAACATTTGGATATGCCGGCGGCCTACTATGACTTCGCCGTTCACGGCTGGCGTTTTGTGGTCCTTGACAGCATGCAGCAGAGCGTGGCCGGAAGCTGGCCCGAAGACGATCCGCACGCCGTCGCGGGCCGGCAGTTACTGGAGAAGCTTCGCGCCTCCCGGGCCGTGAATGCCCAAACCTGGGATGGGGCCCTGGGGCCGGATCAGAGGGAATGGCTGCGCGGCGTCTTGCGAAAGGCGGGCCGGCAGCACGAAAGGGCGATCGTCTTCGCCCATGCCCCCGTGCTGCCCGAATCCTGCCGCCCGGCGCATCTCCTCTGGGACTATCGCGAAGTCTTGGAAATCCTGAAAGCCGAGCCCGCCGTCGCCGCCTACGTGAACGGGCACGACCATCTTGGCGGCTATGCGCAGCAGGACGGCATTCACTTCGTCACGCTCCCCGCGGTGGTTGAGCACGAAGTGAGCCAAAGCTGCCAGGTCATGGACGTATTCCCTGATCGCCTCGTCCTTCGCCAGGCTGGCACCGCGGCCGGCCGCGCCCTGCAACTGCGCTAACCGGTGGCGCCCGCTTTTAGCGGGTCGCGTCGAGACGCCCGGCCTTTGCTACGATGAAGTTATGCGCGGTTCCCTCCTGGTTCTCTTCCTGGCGCTGGTTGTCGCGGCGCCGGCGCAATATTACCCCAGGACTCGCCGCGGCCCCAACTCCACCCTCAACGCCGGGGCCTACGGTGGTCCTGCCGTCACTCTGCACGGCAAACTGAAGCAGATCACCAACAAGGAAATCGTCGTGGAATCGGAAGAAGAGCAGGTCATCGTGCTCCGCCGCAACCGCAAAACCAAGTTCCTCAAAGGCGATCAGGAAATCAAGCCGGCCGATATCCCCGCCGGTACCCAGCTTTCTCTTGACGTAACCAAAGATCCGGAGATGAAGCCCCTGGCCCTCAACGTCTTCGTCGAGAAAGCCTCCGCCGGGAAGTCCAAGACCCAGCCGCCCCCCGAAGCCTCACACTAATGGTGCCCAATCGGAAACGAGGCTGCAGAACGGGGACTGGCATGAATTTCGCTGCATTTGCGAAATTCGTTGCCTGTACCCGGTTTGCCCGGAACGCAGGTATTCTGCGTGGAGCCTGCGACCCACTACACTAATTCGCGTGTAAGCCGGTTACCGGGATTGAGTATAATCCAGGTGTCATGAAATTCTGGTTGATTCTCGCTGTCGCGTCGTGTGCCTGGGCCCAGGCGGACTATGATCTGCTGCTGCAGGGCGGCCACGTCATCGACGGGAAAAATCACATCAGCGCCATCCGCGACGTCGCCATCAAGGACGGCAAAATCGCTGCCGTAGCAGCCAAAATTCCCGCCTCTCAGGCGCACAAAGTCGTAAATATCGCCGGCTTGTATGTCACTCCGGGACTTATCGATATCCACGCGCATGTCTATGCCAGTACCGGCGAACGTCGTTCCTATGCCGGCGACCTGAGCGTCTATCCGGACGGCTTCACCCTCCGCAACGGGATCACCGCCGTGGCCGATGCCGGATGTTCCGGCTGGCGCAACTTTGAAGATTTCAAAGAGCACGTCATCGATCGCTCGCGCACGCGCGTCTTCGTCTTCCTGAACATCGTCGGCGCTGGTATGCGCGGCGAAAAGTACGAGCAAAACCTCGAAGACATGCAGGTCAAGCCTACCGCCGATATGGCCCTCAAGCACAAGGGCCTGATCGTCGGCATCAAGTCCGCCCACTTCGCGGGGCCCGAATGGACGCCGTACGAACGCGCTGTGGAGGTCGGCAAACTTGCCGATATCCCCGTCATGATCGATTACGGCACCAACCGCCCCGAGCGCCCGCTCTATGATCTCCTGACCAAGGTCCTCCGTCCCGGCGATATCTATACCCACTGCTACTCCGGCCTCCGCGGCGAGCAGGATCCGGAGACCAAAGGTCCCAGCAAGGGCATGGTCGAAGGCCGCGCCCGCGGCGTGATCTTCGACGTCGGCCACGGCGGCGGCAGCTTTCTCTGGCGCATTGCCGTACCCCTCATGAAGGCCGGTTTCATTCCCGATTCCATCTCTACGGACCTGCACGTCGGCAGCATGAACGCCGGCATGAAGGACATGCTCAACGTCATGGATAAATTCCTCGCCATGGGCATGTCGCTCGATGAAGTCGTTCTGCGCTCCACCTGGCACCCCGCCCGCGAAATCAAGCACGAAGAACTCGGCAATCTCTCCGTGGGAGCCCCCGCCGACGTGGCGGTCCTGCGCGTCGAAAAAGGCAAATTCGGATTCGTCGACATGTACGGAGCCCGCCTCGACGGCACCCAGCGCCTGCAATGCGAGCTGACCCTCCGCGACGGCAAAGTACTCTACGACCTCAACGGCCTCAGCCGGGAGCGCTGGGACAAACTCCCCGCCGACTACAATCGCCAGGGAGACGCCCGCTGGGACGGCTACGCCGCGCCCCCTCGCCGCCGCCGTCCGCAATCGCAGCCGTAGCGCACACCTTCAGTGTGCCGCGTCGCCACTCCTGGCGACGCCTGGGTCGAGCCGGGACCGGAATCCTCGTAGTGGCCTTCCCGGGGTTCCCCCGCCTCACTCATATCGCAACGCCTGCATCGGATCGAGCGCCGCCGCCCGCCGCGCCGGTACCAGGCAGGCCGCCAGCGCGATTGTCAGCAACAGCGCCGGCACACACACGAACGTCACCCCATCGGTCGGGCTGATCCCGTAAAGCAGGCTGGCGGCCGCTCGTGCGAGCGCGGCGGAGAGCCCCAGTCCCGCCACGGCGCCGATCACCGTTAACACCAGCCCGCGCTGTAGTACCATTCGCAATACCTGCCAGCGCATCGCCCCCAGCGCCATGCGGATGCCGATCTCCTTGGTCTGCTGCGCCACCGTGAAGCTGATCACGCCATACAAGCCCACCGTAGCGATCAGCAATCCCATACCGCCGGCAAGCCCGAATAGCAAGGCGGCCGCGCGTGGGAAAAACAGCGCGCGGGAGAGTTGCTCCTCCATCGTGCGCACATCGAAAATTGCCAGCGTCGGGTCGATCCTCCGGATCATCCGGTGCACCGCCGCCGTGTAGCCGGCTGGATTGCCCCGCGTGCGCAGTACCAGCTTCATGCCCGTGAGGGAATCGTTGCCCCGCAGGTCCCTGGCCATCGGAAAGTACAGGCACGGACGAGGTTCTTCGCCGATGCTGCGGGACTTTACGGTCTCAACCACGCCGATGATCTGTACCACCCTGCCCATATACAAAATCCGCCGCCCCAGGGGACTCTGACCGCGAAAGGCCTTATGGACAAGCGCCTGGTTGACAATCGCCACATCCTCCGTGGCAACGCCGGGGCGAAAATCTTCCCCCTCCGTCCTGCGAATGCCAAGGGTCTCAAAAAAGCCGGGCGAGACCGCATAAATATCGGCGGAGGTGCGGCTCTTCTCGTCGCCGCCTTGTCCCTCCGGCACAAAGGAATTCTGCGTACCCTCCAGATCCAGCGGGACGCCGCTGCTCAGGCTGGCGGATTCCACACCCGGAAGCGCGCGGGCGTCCGCCAGCACGGCGTCCACGATGCGCCGCGTCTCGTCTTTGGAGTAGCGGTTCATGCTCGGATCGAACCCTACCAGGAGCAGATTGCGATGCGCGAACCCGGTCGCCAGATGGCGCGCGGAGCTGAAACTGCGCAGGAACAAGCCGGAGCAGATCAGCAGCACCATGCAGACGGTGACCTGCGCCACCACCAGCAGGTTGCGCAGCCCGAACCGCCGCGACTGGCCCAGCCGTACCGGCTGGTCCTTCAGCCCGCCCACCAGGTCCACGCGCGCGGCTCGCAATGCCGGAACCAGCCCGAAAACCACCCCCGTGACGGCCGAAAGAGCGATCGAGAACAGCATCACCCGGTGGTCAAGCGGGACCGAGAGATCCACCGGCATGCCGATCGGAAGCCGCGCTCTCCCGATGCCGCTCGCTCCCAGCCATGCGATCGCGTAGCCGCCGATGCCGCCTATCAGCGCCAGCATCACGCTCTCCGTGAGCAGTTGGCGAATCAGCCGCCCGCGTCCGGCGCCGATAGCAAGCCGTGTGGCGATCTCTTTCTGCCGTGCCGAGGCGCGCGCCAGCAGCAGGTTGGCCACGTTGGCGCAGGCCGTGAACAACACCAGCCCCGCGACTGCCAGCAACAGTAGAAAGAACGCCACAATCATCTTTCGCAGTCCGGGATTCATCTGGCCGGCGCGCTCCAGATGAAATCCGCGGTCCCGATTGGTAGCTGGATAGGCCGCCCGGAGGCGTTCTCCGATCACTTCTAACTCCGCTGCCGCCGCCGCCTCGCTCACGCCGTTGTGAAGCCGCCCGGCCGCCATCAGCCATTGACTCCCGCGGTCGTGCACGCGGTCCCCGCCCATTCCGGCGTCCTGGAGGAGGTCGAACATCGAAAACGGCAGCCAGAAATCCGAAAAGAACAGCGCTTCCGTGCCTCGAAAGCCTGGACCCGTCACGCCCACCACCTTCGCTTTGCGCCCGTTCACTTCGATGCTGCGCCCGAGAATATCCGGATCGCCTCTAAAGCGCGAGCGCCATAGCCGATGGCTCAGCACCACCACCGCTGCTTCGCCCTTCCGGTCGTCCTTCTGCGGGTCAAAACCCCGCCCGATCGCAAACGCCGGACGGACTACATCGAAATAGTCGGCGGTTACCAGGGACCCCCAATATCGCTGCGGCTCGCCTCCGCTCGCAATGGTGGCCGGCAGGAATGAGAAGAAAGCCGTCATCCCTTCGAAGGACCGTGCCTGCCGCAGGTCCGCGAAATCGGGATAGGCCATCGACCGGCCGGCTCTGCCTTGCCGCAGGTTCCGGCCGGACACGCTCACCAGGCGGGAAGCATCTTTCACCGGCAACGGGCGGAGCAACGCATAGTTCGCCAGGGTGAAAATCGTGGAGCACGCGCCGATCCCCAGCGCGGCCGAAACTGCCGCCGCCGCGGCAAAGCCGCGCCGCTGCCGGATCATTCGAGCCGTGAAAACCGTATCCTGTACCAGGTCGCGCAACGCCTGCGGCACCATCTTTCTCATAGATAGTCCGCATACGACCGCCCGGCCCAGAAAGTTCCAGATTTTATCTGCGTGCATCCGCGTGCATCGGCGGTTGCCTCAATGCGTCATCGAGTACACCACAAAATTCACGCCCAGCCGGATGCCCAGCTCCGAATACTTCTCCGGATAATGCGGATCGTCCGCCCATTCCCACGAATCGCCTACGTCGGAGTTGAACGCCATCGCCACCATCACCCGCCCCTGGTCGTCCAGAATCCCGCGCCAGTGCGGCACCGAGCCATCGTTGCGATACGTCGTTCCGCGCCGGATCGCCCACGTCCCCGGAATCTGGTAGCGCTCGTCCAGATCGTACACCGAGTGAAAGATGGCGTTGCCGTCCTCGATCTCCACGATCGGGCGGTCCGGAAAGACCCGCCGCATGCTCTCCTGGAAGCGGTCCCATTCCGGCGTCCCCCAGAAATCGTCCAGCATGAGGAAACCGCCGCGCAGCAGGTATTCGCGCAGTTTGGCTGCCTGGGCGTCGGTCAGCTTCCAGTCCCCCATTTCGCCGGCGCACAACCACGGCCAGTTGAAGACGTCGTCCCCGTCGTCCAGGTTTACCGGCTGCTCCACCGACCGCGCGTCGATTCGGGTCAGTCGCCGCACCGCCTGGGCGAAATGCCGGTCCGCCCGTGGATAGTCCTGCGTCCAGCTCGTACCGCCCTCCCGCCAGTCGAGCACCGCCCCGTACTGCCGCGAATAGCGGCCGAAGCGCGCCGCCGGATGCTGCGGATACATGAGCCGGCCGAAGATCCACTCCCCCGGCCTGCGCCAGTCTGCCGGCAGCGGCACATCATCGTAGGGCTCAAGTCCCGGATAGACTCGGAACGGCCGTTGAAACGCACACAATACGCTGATCAGAGCGAGTCCGCAGCCCAGTCGCCACACCGCCCTCCAAGGTGCCATAGCGCTTGTTCGCAGGATAACATCCGCCGCGCTGCGATAATGAAACCACCGATGGAAAAACCAGGAGCGGCGGTTGCAATCGTGCATGCCCAGGCGCCGGAAGAGTCGGTCCTGCTCATCCGGCGCGCCGAACGTCGGGGCGACCCCTGGTCGGGGCATTGGTCCTTTCCCGGTGGCCGTTGCGACCCCGGCGATCCCGACCCGCTCGATACCGCTCTCCGGGAACTGTCCGAGGAATGCGGCATCGCTCTCGCGCGCGGCCAGATGCAGTCCGCGCTGCCCCCGCGCTTCGCCCTCCGCCAGGTCCGCCCTTATCTCCTGGTAGCCCCTTTCGTCTTTCACGTGGAACGGGCTCTGCCCACCGTGCTCCAGCCGGAGGAGGCCGTTGGCGCGCTGTGGACACCCGTCGCCGCCCTTCGCGAACCGGCGCGACACGTGCTGACACCCGTGCCCGGCCGGCCCGCGGAAATGCTCTTCCCCGCCGTCCCTCTGGATGGTCTGCCCCTCTGGGGCTTCACTTATCGATTGATTACCGGATGGCTCGGCCTGGAGCCTGACCAGTTACCTGTGGATCAGGCGGGCCTGGCGGCGGCTACCGGGGTGCTCGAATTTCTGCTCGCCCAGGGCCTGGTACTCGACCGTGCCTTCTCGCCCGAATCGCCTCGGGTCGCGCGCGTACGCGGCGCGATCCCCCTCCCGCAAGTGCTGGCGCGCTTTTCCGGGCCCGGTCCCTTTGTTTCGCTGGTGAACGCCCTCGAAGTCCGCCTGGATTCCATTCGCCTGGCCGGATTGGCGTTCGAAGAATATCGCATCGAGGCGCTGCCTTAACTTTCCTGGTCCCGCCGCTTGCGCGCCATCGAGACCACCGCCATCAGGGCCACCACCACATTGGCCACCACTACCGGCGCAGCGCCCGTCGCTACCCCATAGCTGATCCACAACATCGCCGCCAGCGCCTGGATCCATCGCAACCCTGCCGGCGTCTTGCTGAAATACGAGGCCGCGAAAACCGCCGTGGCGGTCCACCCGATCCAGTCCTTCACTTGGCCTCCACCGCCTGCGCCAGCTCACCTGTCGCTACGGCCGGAAGGGACTCGCGGATCGTCAGCCAGTCCGTGCGCGCCTTGTCCCACTCCTGCAGCATCAGCCCGTGCGCATCGAACAGCTCGCGAACCTGCGCCGGACCCCAGCCCAGCATCTCCTCCAGCACCGGCACCAGCACGCTCAGGCAGTTTTCGCTCAATACCGTCCGCTTGGCGATGCGGGTGATGAACTTGGCCTCCGAAACGGCGATCGTAAACCCGCCCCCATTGTTCACGTGCAGCATGACGTGCACGTCCGAACTGCCGTCGCCTACGTAGATCGTCCGGTGCGGGCTGATCCCCAGTTGCGCCTCCAGTTCCTCCAGCACGGCTACTTTGCCGTAGCCGGCCGGAACTCTCCGGATGGATCGGATCTCCCCGCTGTGCCCGTCGTATTCGAATTCCGTGCCGAAAATGTGGTCCGGCGGAACAATCCCCTCCAGAGCCGATTGCACCACCTCCCGCGGCGCCGCCGAAACCACGTAGAACGAAAACTGGCATCCCCCTACGCCGCCCTCCAGAATCTTGGCAAGCAGGTCGATATTCTTCTTCAAGCGGATATGCTTGCCGGCCTCGATCAGGTGCTCCCGCCGTACCGCCCGAAACTCCGGATCGTGCCGCAACAGGTAAGCCAGTTCGCCGCCTTGCTGCACCAGGTTGATCCGGGCCAGCCCAGCGACCTTTTCCTGGAACCGGGAGGCCCCAATCAGTTCGCTAAGTACGTGCCCCGAATCGTTAAAACTCAACGTCTGGTCGAAATCGCTTGCGAGCAAAAAATGCCTCGCGACTTCCGGTCGGTCACTCATAGGAGCCATTATAGCAGCTTATCCAGGTTGCTATATAACAGCTTGCGTTAATTTTGATTAAGCTGTAATATCAGCTATGGATGCCGAAGTACCAGGATGTCTTCGAATCGCTCCGTAGCCGCATCGCCGCCGGAGAGTTTAAACAGGGAGCACGCTTACCCAGTGAGGCCCAATTGGT
>CAZMRK010000287.1:0-7566 GCA_964568355.1 uncultured Solibacteraceae bacterium
TGCGTTATCCCACCGTCGGACTGATTGCGGCCGCCGGCGGCGTGCCGGCGCGCGATGAGCGGCTCCGCGGAACCTACAGTTCGGTGGGCGTGAACGTAAACATCCCGGTTTTGAACGGGGGACTCTTCGCGGCGCGGCGAGCCGAGGCGGATTTGCGGGCGCGCGCGGCCCGGGAAGATGTTCAGGACCTGGCTTTGCAGATTTCGCGGGATGTCCGGCTGGCCTGGCTGGAAGCCAATACGGCGTATCGCCGCCTGGATGTGACTGCCCGCCTGGTGGCGGAGGCGGAGCAGGCGCTGCGCCTGGCTCAAGTCCGCTATGACAACGGCCTGGGCAGCATCGTGGAACTGAACCAGGCACAACTCAGCCAGACATCGGCGCAGATTGAAGCAGCCAGCGCCAAATACGAGTACCTGGGGCGGCGGGCCGCTCTGAATTTCGCAATCGGCCAATTGCCCTGAGGGGCGCAAGGGGAGGGGACGGACGTGTTCACAGGCGGAAAGTACGTTTTTGGGCAAAGTCGGGGAATCGGCCTGACTGCTTTGGCCGGGCTGTGTCTGGGAGCCGGGCTGACCGGATGCACCAGCCGGGGAGAGCCGGTAGCGCGGGACACCGCGGCGCATTCCGCGCCCACCGTTCCGGTGGCGAAGACGGAGCGCAATGACCTGGCCGGCGACCTGGTCCTGACAGCCGAGTTCCAGCCGTTTCAGGAAGTCGATGTGATGGCCAAGGTCTCGGGCTACGTGCGCCAGATCAAGGTGGATATCGGAGACCGGGTGAGCGAGGGCCAGTTGCTGGCCACGCTCGAAATCCCCGAGATGGAGGACGAGGTCTCCAAAGCCGAGGCGGCCGTGCACCAGGCCGATGCCGAGGTGGCCACCGCCGCCGACCAGTTGCGCCAGGCGGAGTCCGCGCACGAGCTGGCACATCTTTCTTTTACCCGCATCCAGGATGTCGCCAAGCGTGAAAAGGGCCTGGTGCCCATGCAGGAAGTGGATGAGTTCCGCTCGCGCGATCTGGTAGCGGAAGCGCAGGTAGCCGCCGCGAAATCCGGGCTGCGGGTCGCGGAACAACGGACCCGCGTGGCGCGCGCCGAGCAGTCCAGGCTCAAAACGCTCTATCGCTACGCCACCATCGCCGCGCCCTTCGCGGGTGTGGTGACCAAGCGCTACGCCAATACCGGATCGATGATCCAGGCGGGCACCGCTTCGCAAAGCCAGGCGATGCCGGTGGTGCGCCTTTCGCAAAACAACCTGCTGCGGCTGATCCTGCCTGTGCCGGAATCGTCGGTATCGCGCGTGAAGATCGGCGGGACCGTGGATGTACGTGTGCCTTCGCTGGGGCGCACGTTCCCCGGCAGGGTCGCGCGCTTCGCCGATAAGGTCCAGTCCGCCACGCGCACCATGGATACGGAGGTGGATGTTCCCAATCCCAGCCTGACTTTGATTCCGGGTATGTATGCGGAGGTGAATTTACGTGTCGAAGAGCGCAAGGACGTCCTGGCCGTTCCACTGGATGCAGTGGAAGGGGCCGGCTCGACGGCGCGTGTCTACCGCGTACAGAATGAAACCATTCAAGTGGTTCCGGTCAGCGTCGGGCTGGAGACGGCCTCACTGGCCGAAATCCGCGATGGACTGGCCGAGGGCGATTTAGTGATCGTGGGCCGTCACGCCGGGTTGAAGAGCGGGGACAAGGTGCAAACCCGGCTCACCGAATATGCCGCGGATGCGGCTGTGAAGCCCCAGGCCAAGTAGTATGTCCCGATTCGCCATCCGTACCCCTTATCTGATCGTAGTGGTCTGCCTGGTGATCGTGCTGGTCGGACTGGTCAGCGTGATCCGCATGCCGATCGACCTGTTTCCGGCCATGAACATTCCCGTAGTGGCCGTGGCGACGTTCTATCCCGGGATGCCGCCGGAACAGATCGAAGGCAATATCACCTTTCACCTGGAGCGCTTCTTCACACTGGCCAGCGGGATTGACCACATGGAGTCGCGATCGCTCGCCGGTGTCAGCCTGATCAAAGTCTATTTCCAACCGGGCACGAATCCGGATTCGGCGGTAACCACCATCGCCAGCCTGGCGATGGCGGAGATCAGCCACCTGCCACCCGGAACACTGCCGCCTTTCGTGCTGAAATTCGACGCCTCCAGTCTTCCGGTCTGCCTGGTTACGTTCTCCGGCGAGGGGCTGAGCGAAACGCAGTTGAAAGACGTGGCGCAGAATACCGTGCGCAACCAATTGGCCGGGGTAGCCGGCGCCGCGGTGCCGCAGCCTTTCGGAGGCCGCTGGCGCCAGATCATGCTGTATGTGGATCCCTATAAGCTGGAGTCGCACCAACTGAGTCCGATGGATGTGGTACGGGCGATGAACGAGTCCAACCTCATCCTGCCGGCCGGCGACGTGCAGATCGGTCGCTACGACTATAACATCTACGCCAACAGCCAGGTCAGCAACGTCAAAGACATCAATAACGTACCCATCAAGATCGTGGGCCAGGCGCCGGTGCGCGTCTCCGATATCGGCGAGGCCAAGGATGCCTACACCCTGCAATACAACGCCGTGCGCGTGGACGGACAGCGCTCGGTGTACCTGCCGGTGCTCAAACAGGGCGGCGATTCCAACACGATCCAGGTCGTGGACGGAGTACGGCAGAAACTGGCGCGGCTGTTTGATGTGCCGGCATCGCTGGCGAGCCAGGTGGTCTTCGACCAGTCGCAATTCGTGAAGACCGCGATCGAGACCCTGCTGCACGAAGGCGGCGTGGGACTGTTCCTGACCTGCGTCATGATCCTGGTGTTTCTGGGCAGCTTGCGGGCCACGATAGCGGTATTCTTTTCGATCCCGATCTCCGCGCTCGCCACGATGATTGCGCTGCAACTGGGCGGCAGCTCGATCAACAGCATGGTGCTGGGAGGACTGGCGCTGGCCTTTTCCCGATTGATCGACAATTCGGTGGTCGTGCTCGAAAACATCCATCGCCATCTGGAACTGGGCGAACCGGCGGCCGTGGCGGCGGAGAAGGGCGGGCGCGAAGTGGCGCTGCCGGTGCTGGCCGCCACGCTGACCACGATCGTGGTGTTCTTTCCGGTGACGCTGCTCTACGGCGTGAGTAAGTTCCTGTTCTCGGCCCTGGCGCTGGCCGTGGTGCTTTCCCTGGCGGCTTCCTACCTGGTGGCCATGACTGTGGTGCCGCTGTTCTGCGCGCGATTCATCAAGCATGCCGGCGAGCATGCGCCAAGCGGTGAAGCGGCTGACGACGAGCGCCGGCGCGGTTTTGGAGAGCGCTTCAATCCCTGGTTCTCCGCGCGTTTCGCCCGGCTTCAGACGGGATACAGCCGGCTTGTAGTCTATGTGCTGGCGCGTCCTGCCCTCACGCTGGTGGTCTTCGCCCTGGCCTTTGGCGGAAGCCTGTGCCTGTTCCCGCAACTGGGGCTTTCCTTCTTCCCGCGGACTGACGCGGGCCAGTTCGTCATCAGCGTAAAGGCTCCTTCCGGCACGAAGCTGACCGAGACGGAAAAGGAGATCGAGAGGCTGGAAAAGCTGGTGCGGCGCACGGTGGCTCCCGAGGATATGGGAATGATCGTTTCCAACATCGGAGTCGATCCGGGCTTCTCCGCCATCTACACCACGAATTCAGCCATGCACACCGCTTTCGTGCAGGTGAATCTCAAGCCGGGCCACCGCGTGGGCAGCTATGAGTACATCGATCAGGTGAAAGAGCGGGTCCAACGCGAACTGCCGCAACTGGCCACCTTCTTCTCGTCGGGCAGCCTGGTAGATGCGGTGCTGAATATGGGCATGCAGGCGCCGATCGACGTGCAGGTCTCCGGAACCAACATGCGCGCCAGCTACCAGACCGCGCTCGACCTGGCCGCGCGCATCCGCAGCTATCCCGACGTGGCCGATGTCTACATCCCGCAGGACCTGGACTACCCCGCTTTGCGGCTGGAGATCGACCGGATGCGCGCCGGTGAACTGGGCCTGAGCGAAAAGGAAGTGGTGACCAATATCATCACGGCGCTGACGTCCAATCAGATGGTGGCGCCCAACGTCTGGATCGACCCGAAGAACAACAACAACTACTTCCTGAATATCCAATACCCGGAGCAGCAGATCCGCAGCATGCTGGACCTGCGCTCCATTCCGCTGCGCGGTGCGGGCCTCGCACGGCCGACGCGTCTGGACATGGTCAGCAAGATCACCCGCTTTGAAGCTCCCACCGAGGTAGACCACTACCAGATCCGGCGCACGCTCGATATCTATGTGCGCCCGCGCGGGGAGGACCTGGCGCGCATCGCGGATCATATCAGCGGCCTGGTAGCCGATGCCAAGATTCCCAATGGCGTGGATGTGACCATGCGCGGAATGGTGGAGGGCATGCGCGCCTCGCTGAAAAGTTTCAGCGTGGGATTGACTCTTTCGGTAATGCTGCTCTACTTGATTCTGGTGGCGCAGTTCCGCTCCTTCCGGGATCCTTTTCTGATCCTGCTGGCCTTCCCGCCCGGACTGACGGGAGTGATCCTGACGCTGTGGGCCACCGGCACCACGCTGAACGTCATGTCCCTGATGGGCGTGGTGATGCTGGCGGGCATTACGATGTCCGACAGCATCCTGATCGTGGAATTCGCGCATCATCTCATCCAGGAAGGATTGCCGGTGCGCGATGCGGTGATCACGGCGTGCCGGGTCCGGCTGCGGCCGATCCTGATGACCACGCTGGCCACGATCATCGGCCTGCTGCCGATGGCCCTGAAGATGGGAGAAGGCAGCGAATCCTATGCTCCGCTGGCGCGCGCGTTGGTCGGCGGCCTGACTGTATCGGGCATGTGCACGGTGTTTATCGTGCCGGCCGGCTTCTACCTGGCCTATCGCCGGAAAGAACAGTCTTCGCAGCAGCCCGCTTGACTCGTGTGAAGGCTGCTGCCATGCTGTACGCATGACCGCAGCCGGTATTCTGCTTCTGGCCGCGGCCGTCTCGGCGGGAGTTGCCGCCGGGGCGAGCCAGGACCCGCAACCTTCCGCACCTGTACGGCGAGTGGTGGATCTGCCGCCGGCCCAGCTAATCTCACCTTCGGTCGTCTTCCGAACCGAGCCGGAATATACGCCCGCGGCCTTGCGGGCGGGCCGCGAGGGTACGGTGCTGCTGTATGTCCGCATCGGCCGGGACGGGCGCGCGCACCAGGTCCGCGTGATTCGAGGATTGGGCCTCGGGCTGGATGAGAAGGCTATGGAGGCTGTCCGAAAGTGGCGCTTTCTGCCGGGGGAGAAGGACGGCGTCCCGGTCGTCACGCCCGCCACCATCGAGGTGTCGTTCCGCCTGAATAAGGCCGCTAACCGGGTTTAGCCCCAATGCTGTTCACTTAAGGCGGCTCCAACCGCTCGTGGGGCGTCGCGCCCGCCCGCGGATCGAAATATGTTCAGTTTTCGGGTAGGCATCACTCGACCGGAACGCTCCGTGTTCGCCACCGGTAAACGTTGGGCGACCAGGCAGGATCTATCGCCAAAAGCGCGATGATCAGAGGGCCTCGCCCTTGGAAGCTTGCCCTCGGATCAGGAACGTCTTGGGGTAGGATCCGCTGCCACAGATTTTGAAAGAGCCGAAATCCTTGTACCAGTCGCCCTCGGGAACCTCAGGCCGCGTCTCGACCCACAGGCGAAGTTGATTGAGATCCGAGATGCTGATCGCGCGATCACGCATCCGCTCGATCAGATGTTGCCGTACCCCTTCGGGCAGGCTGTCCCAGCGTTCGAGCTGCGGCATTAGCCGCCGAAAACCATTCTGCCGAGTTCATCGCCCAAGCGGTTCGCCGCTTCCGGATCCTGTTCGTTGCGGAAACGCTCAGCCAGGGCAAAAAACTGCTGCTGTTTTCGCTTCTCTGCCTCGATTCCGTTCTCGATCAGTTCCAACAGCATGCGATTCTTGCTCAGCTTTCGGCTCTTGGCCATGCTACCCACCTGCTTCGCCACCCTGGGCGGCAGGCTGACGCTCTGGCGAACCGCCTTCTCAGCCACCTTCATAACACCATTATGCACCAAAATGGTGTATGAGCACTTCGAGCGTCTAAAACAGCGGCGGTCGAGGAGGCCGCCTCCCATGCCGAAATCCAGAAAGAAGCAACGATCACCAAAGCGAGTCCTGGCACTCCCCGACCTCGCCAGCACCGATTTCGTGGATTGGTACTGCTCAGAACCACGCCTCGCGTTCAATCGCACCGTGGTCCTCCGCTACCGGATCTATCTCTAACAGAAACAGTATGCGCCGACAACGATCAATCTGCGTCTGACAGCCGCAGAGAGCGATTCACTGCGTGGCAAAAGAAACTACGCAATCCTCGCCGTGCTGATCGGATGTGGACTTCGCCGCGGCGAGGTGTTGGCGCTCCGCGTCGATGCGATCCATTGCGAGAGGAGCACTGGGTCGTCGCCGATCTCTTGGGCAAGGCTGGTAAAGTCTGGGGCAACGGAATGACTCCGAAGGTCCTGTGGGAGGTCGTCCGCGAGGCTGCCTCGCTTGCAGGAATCGAGAAGCTCGCCCCGCACGATTTGCGACGCACTTGCGCGAGGCTCTGCCACTTGGCCGGCGGCGAGTTGGATCAGATCCAATTCTTGCTTGGGCACGTCTCCATCCAGGCCACCGAGAGATACCTCGGATGCAAGCAGAAGCTCCGCGACGCGGTGAACGACCAGAAGGGCATCGAGCTGGAACCGAAGAACTGGCCACATGTGGGCGGGCAGACCACTCACTCCTTGGCGACAAGGGCGGACTTATGCTGCTCGATCCAGCGCTTTGATGACAGCAACTTTGTTCCATTGATGGGCGACGTCGAGTGCTGTAAGTCCCGAGGAATCCCTTGCGCCAGGATCCGCCTCCTTGTCCAAGAGGACTCGAACAGCTGCTGCGTAGCCAAGAAACGCTGCCTTATGAAGGGCTGTCTGTCCAGTCGAATCGCACGAATTCACGTCCCATCCAACTTGCGCCAGGTAGCGCAGTGCAGGAATTAGATGTTCGAAGTGCCACTCGCAACTTGCGTGCAGAATCGAATTGCCGGCATTTGGGTCAGCGCCCGCCTTCAAGAGCTCATCGGCAATACGAAAGTGAGCGGCGTGGCCAACTGCCATCATCAATGGTGTCGCCTGACGCCAGCTTGAATTCACGTACTGCTCGCCAGCCAATCGGCGCACTCCTTCCAGTTTGGTGGGTTCGGGGAGACGCGATGCAGAAGCGAGCCAGAGGCCGGTCATACCCGTAGGATGCGGCGTAGCCGGTCGAAACTCGCGAAGCAGTTCCGCGGCCGGTTCAAGCCCACAGAACGCGGCGAGTTCGTAGGGCGTCATGTCCAGATAGGTGGAGCGAACCGTCGGATCTGCACCTCTCTGAAGCAGGACGTGAACCGTTTCGACATGACCGGCATGCCTCGGAGACGTAATGCGAAACTCCAGCGTGCGGCCCAGAGGAGTCTGACGCCAGTTTGTCGGAGCTACTTGATTCGGGTCCGCTCCAGCGTCAAGAAGGCGCGCCACTTCTATGGCGTCGCCCGTCCAGCAAGCTTTGTGGAGCAATTG
>CAZMRK010000288.1:0-3584 GCA_964568355.1 uncultured Solibacteraceae bacterium
AGCTTGCGTTTGCGGCCTTTCTTCGCGAGTGGCGCGGCAACTCGGCCAGGGCCGAAGCGTTTCGTACGTTCCTGAAGCGCGAGGGAGAGCTGCTGGAGCGCTATGCGCTCTATTGCGCTTTGGACGAGCGCCTGCACCAGCGCAATCCGGATCTGTGGATCTGGCCGGACTGGCCGGAACCCTATCGCGATCCGGAGTCCGCCGAAACGCAGGCCTTTCGGAAGAAGCATTGGCGCCTGGTGTTGTTTTATCAGTACGTCCAGTGGCAGCTTGATCTGCAACTGGCGGCGGCGCAGAAATACGCGCTGGAGCGGGGACTCGCCATCGGCCTCTACCACGACCTGGCCCTGGCGACCGATCGCTGCGGCTCGGATCTGTGGGCCTACCGGTCGTTCTTTGTCTCGGGCTGCCGCGTGGGATCCCCCCCGGACGATTTTTCGCCCAAGGGACAGGATTGGGGGTTTCCTCCGCCCCACTCGGAGCATCACCGCGAGACCGGATATCGCCTCTTCGCCGAGTCCATCCGGCAGAATTGCCGCCACGGAGGTGCGCTGCGCATCGATCACGTGATGCGCTTCTTCCGGCTGTTCTGGATTCCGGACGGTCAGGAACCCACTTACGGCTCTTATGTGAGAGAGCGCTACGAAGACCTGGTCCGCATCCTGGCCCTCGAGAGCTTGCGCAACCGCGTGGTGATCGTGGGCGAGGATCTGGGAACGGTGGAGCCGTTCGTGCGCGAGACGCTGGAGCGCTTCGGAATTTTGGGCTATCGCCTGTTTTATTTCGAGAAGAATGCGCAGGGCGGATTCAAACGCGCGCACGAGTATTCCCGCCAGGCCCTGGTCTCTTCCACCACCCACGACCTGCCCACTCTGGCGGGCTTCTGGGTGAATCGGGATATCGAGGCGCGGCGCGAAGCCGGCGTGTTTTCCGACGAAGCCGGCTATCGTGCGGCGCTGGAGGAGCGGGCCGTGGAAAAACAGAAGATGCTGGACGTGCTGTTCCAGGAAAATCTGCTGCCCGACTGGTTTCCCCGTCAGGCCAGCCAGATCCCGGAGCTTACCGGCGAACTGCACAACGGCGTGATCGGCTTCCTGGCTTTGGCGGCTTCCGAGTTGCTGGTGGTGAATCAGGAGGATCTGACCAAGGAGACCGAGCAGCAGAACCTGCCCGCCACCACCTGGCAGTATCCCAACTGGAGCCGCAAAATGAAATTCACCCTGGAACAGTTGCGCAGCGATCCGCTGGCCCGGAGCTTCACCGCCATGTTCCGGACGTGGCTGGAGCGCAGCGGGCGGCTGAACCCGAGCAGTTGAACGGGGTGCGGATCCGGCCCGCTGAGTCGTGTTATTTGGCGCCTTTGGCCCGCAGCAGCGCGGCGATCTCCGGAAAGCCGTTGGTCTGCGCCCCGTGCAGCGCGGTGAAGCCCGCCTTGTTGCGGAGATTCGGATCTGCGCCGCGTTCCAGGAGTAGCTCGACCACGTCGCGGCGGCCCCAGGAAGCGGCGTTATAGAGCGGGGTGGCTCCCGAATCGTTATCGCGCGCGTTGATCCCCGCGCCGTGATCGAGCAGCAGCGCCGCGACCTCGCGATGCCCGGAGAGCGCGGCGTCGTGCAGCGGCGTGGCTCCGTAGGAGTTTCGCGCGTTGACGTCGGCGCTGTGATCGATCAGGAAGCGCACGATCTCCAGATAACCCTTCAGGGCGGCATCGCCGAGAGCCGTCGATCCCTCCTCGCTGCGGGCGTTGACATCGGCGCCGCGGGAGACCAGCAGTTCCACCACGTCGGTCTGGCCCTTGAGCACCGCTTCATGCAAAAGCCGCGTGCCGGAGGAATTTTTCTGCGCGGCGGGCCCCGCTTTGGCTACCAGAAGCTGGACGATCTCGGAATGCCGGGACCGCACTGCGCGATCGAGCGGTGTGGCGCCCGTCTTGTCGGCGATTGCCGGATCGGCTCCCCGCGCGAGCAGCAGCTCCACGATCTCGCGCTGCCCCTTGGCGGCCGCCTCGTGGAGCGGCGTTGCGCCGGTCTCCGGATTGGGAGCATCCGCCTTGGCCCCCTTGTCCAGCAGCAGCGTCACGATCTCGCGGTAGCCGCGCGCCGCGGCTTCATCGAGAGGAGAAGAGCCGGACTCATCCCGCGCCTGTATTTCCGCCCCGCGCGCGATCAGCAATTCGGCGATCTCCCGATAGCCGCGCTCGCAGGCGAGATGCAGCGGGGTGTCGCCCGAACGGTAGGGAGCGCGCACATCGGCGCCCTTATCCAGAAGCAATTGGACCAGCTCGCGGTGGTTCTTGATGATGGCGTAGTGCAGGGGAGTAGAGCCGCCCTCCAGGTGGCGGGCATTGACGTCGGCGCCGTGCTCGATCAGGAAAGCCGCGATGTCCAGAGCTCCAGTCCAGGCGGCGTCGTGCAGAGGTGTGGAGCCGAGAGTATCGCGCGCGTTGGCATCCGCGCCGGCGGTGACCAGCGCCTGTACCTGGCTAAGATCGCCCGCCTTCACCGCATCGTGCAGGTCGCCTGACAGGGCGGCCAGGAGGAGGAGGGCGAGCATGCTTTTATTGTAATGGTCCGCCGGCACGCGACGCCGCGCTCGCGCCAGGTTTCTCGCAGCGGCCTCAGGACGGCCTGGTGGCAATCCGCCCCTGCAGGGCCAGTGCCAGCAGCGCCGCGGCGAGGATGGCACAGAGCACGGCGAACCAGTCGCCGTGGCGCGTATAGAACGTCTGCTCGGAAAGATAGTTGAAGCCGCTCACCGAAGCTGCCTCGCGGAAGGAGGGCAGAGTGCCGCGCAGGCGTCCGGCCGAGTCGACGGTGGCGGTGATGCCGTCATTGGTGGAGCGCAGGATCCAGCGGCGATTCTCCGCCGCGCGCATGCGCACGATTGCCAGGTGCTGCTGGCGCGCCCCGCTCCGGCCGAACCAGCCGTCGTTGGAGATGTTGAACAGCACCTCCGCCCCGCCTGCCGCAAAACGCCGCGCCAGGCTTGGAAATACCGATTCGTAGCAGATGAACGTGCCCAGGCGGTGGCCGTTTACCGGCGAAACGACCACCTGGGTGCCCGGAGCGAAATCGCCCACCTCGTGCGAGATCTTGCGGGCGAATCCAAACGGCCAGGGAACAAACTCACCGAAGGGCACCAGCTCGATCTTGTCGTAGCGGCTGACCGGCTCGCCGGAGGAAGAGACCAGTTGGGCCGAATTGAGCGGCTCGCCGCCCGGCGTGTGGCCTACGGTTCCGAACAGTACGCTGGCACCGGAACTGCGCGCCAGGTCTGCCACCAGGCTCCGCAGCCCCGCATCCTGATCGTAGTAAAACGGCGCCGGGACCTCCGGCCATACAATCACATCCGCCTTCTGTGAACCGGCGGTCATTGCGCTTTGGAGCGAGACCGAGACCAGCCGCCGCTCCAGCCGCAGCAGCGACTCCCGGGTCCATTCCTCGCTCACGGAAACGTTGGGCTGCAGGAGCACGGCGCTCGATTTGCCGCGCTCGGCGGGCGGCAGCGCCGGAAGCAGCACCAGAAGCGGCAGCAGGGCCAGCCAGGCCAGCTCGAGCCTGGACCGCCGCAGCGCCGCCAGCGCC
>CAZMRK010000289.1:0-2784 GCA_964568355.1 uncultured Solibacteraceae bacterium
CAGAAAACATCGCCGTGAAGCTGGTTGGTCCCGGACTTGGTGACTACGTTCAAAACGCCGCCGGAAAGACCGCCCATCTCCACGCCCATGTTACTGGTCTGCGCGCTGAACTCCTGCACTGCGTCGGGAAACGGGAAGTCCAGGTTCTCGTTGACCAGGTCGTCCATGTTCGTACCGCCGTCGAGCGTGTAGCGCAAGTTATTGTTGCGCGAGCCGTTGACTGTAATTTCTTTTTGGCCCTTGGGACGCCAGTTACTGCTGCCTACGTCGCCGCCGTTATTTCCCGCCCCGGAAGCTACGCCGGGGGCCAGCAGCACCAGGTCCGCCGGATTACGGCCGTTCAAAGGCAGTTCCACCACGCTCTTCGAGTCCACGGTGTGGTTCAGCGTCGCCGAGCGAGTATCCACCTGCGCCGCCAGCGCCTCCACGGTTACCGTCTCCTGCACGTTGCCGATCTCCAGCTTGGCGTCGGCACGCACGTTTTCATTGGCCTGGAGCAGAATATTGCGTTGTTCGAACTTGCGAAAACCGGCGCCTTCTACGGTCAGTTGGTAACTTCCCACCGGCAGCAGAGAAAAGACATAGCCTCCGGAGGGGTCTGTAGTGACTGTGCGCGTAAGGCCTGTAGCCGGATTGGTGACCGTAACTTTCGCTCCCGGCACCGCGGAGGCTTGCGCGTCGGTAACACTCCCAAATAGCGACGCGGTATCCCTGGCTTGTCCAAAGACCGTGCCCGGCAAGGCAGTCAAGGACGCAACGAACAGCAAAGAGAGAAACGGCTTTCGCAGCACGCTCACCCCCTCCCAGTTTTCTAATAGGAACCAATTATTTGGTCAACAGTAGAACGGCTGGGCAAGGGAAGTCAAGAGAAAATTTGAAAACAAAACTTCCGATTAGTTACGAGAGTAAAGCAGAAACAACCCGGCCATGGCGTCGATCTTGTCACTCGTCGGATTTTCATACACAGCGGTGATGCGGTACCTTTCGCCGGCGCGCACAGCGTAGCCTTCGGCGCTCGTATAGACGGTCATAGGACTCTCCGGCCCGCCTTTGCGCACCCCTTTCCAGACCTGCTCCTTGCGGGATACGTTGTAGAGCTCGATCGAAACACCGTAAGGATGCAAGTGAGTGCCCAGGAAATGGATTCGCCCATTGAACGGCGCGTCAAAGCTCACCTGGCGCTCATCCTTGCCTGGGGATACGAAGAAAAGGTGCGGCACCTGGATGCTGCGTAAGCTCCCATACAGTGGAACCAGCGGCTTGGCCAGGTCCTTGGCCCGGATCACCGTAAGTACCACTTTCATGGCTACCCTGACCGAATCCTCCCCGCGATTGTTGAACATCGGCATCCAGTGCAGGCGCTGCTCCGGCCCGATCGGCAGGCCGTACCCCTCCGGCAAGCGCACCTCCGGCGTAAACGCGTCCGAGTAAATCCCGTGTAATTCGTGTTCCTGGTGCTGATCCACACGCTGGTCCGCAAAAAATGTGTGGCAGAGATAGTTCTCGCGCGGCGCTTTGCCCTGAGCATCCACAATCGACGTCTGATACCCGATCACCCAGACCGGCTCGGCAAACTGGAAATCTCGCATCGCCTGCGGCAGATGATACGCGAGCACACCGGACTCCAGCAGCACGAATCCGGTTGAAAACTCCACTTCGCTGGTCGTGCCATAGGCAGAACGGATCGGCGAAGGCCGGAAATTTGTCAGGACATCGGCCGGATATGCCAACCCCGCAACGCCGAGTAGCGCCGCCAGCCGGACTACGGTTCGCATGGTGGATGGTAGTATAGCGCAGCCCGCCTGAATTTCCACAACTTGTTGCGGATCTCCACGCGAAAAATAAATCGAAAAAACTTTTGCGAAAAACTGGACAACCGGGTCTGAAACGACTATACTCAAACCAATACAGACAGCATCCCTGGCGATGAGACCCCTCCCATCGCCAACCCCTCTGAGTGCAAGGCCCCGGTACCCAGCCGGGGCCTGTCTATACACCGAAATTTCCGTTTCTACGACGCAGACGTGCTTTTCGAAAACAGGCCCTGTAACAGCTCCAGGCCGGTGGACGTCAGGTCACCCTGGGGAACCTCACCGTTTGGAGAAAGTTTGTCCACGATAGCCGGCAGCACGCCTGCCAACTGGGAGCTCGCCGCTTCTGGAGCGACACCCGCCTTCTGGGCAAAAGCCTGAATTTGCTCGCTCCCGAAGACCTGCTGGATCTGTTCCGCCGAGATCGGCAGATTCTCGCCGGTACCGATCCAGGAGGAAGCAATTTGCCCCAAGCCGTTCTGATGGAACGCCTGAAGCAGGCCGGAGATCCCACCCTGTCGATTACTCAACAGTTCCAGAACCAGTGGGACCAATCCCTGCCCGCCCCCACCGCTAGTTGCACCTCCCGTGAATTGACCGATAACGTCATCGAATAGGCTCACAACGCCTCCTTGGTACGGCTGAGTTCAGGGGGTTACGCCGCGCTCCGCCGAAACAGGCGGTACACCGCGAGCAGCAGGATCGCGCCGACCACCGACATAATCAGCCCGGCTCCCTGCCCTGGTTCATACAGCCCCAACGCGCGTCCGATAAACCCCGCCACGATCGACCCGGCGATACCCAGCAGGATCGTGATGATGATGCCACCAGGATCTTTGCCGGGCATAATCAGTTTTGCGAGCGCACCGGCCACCAGACCGATGATACACATCCAAAGAAAGTGAAGCATGCCTTCCTCCTTGACTGCGTGCTACCCAGGAGCTTCGGTATACCAGATTTCGGACACTACAGC
>CAZMRK010000290.1:0-6734 GCA_964568355.1 uncultured Solibacteraceae bacterium
CTCGCCCATCTGGCGCTCACCGACATCGACGGCGGAACCTTCCGCTATTTCGAGCGTCTCAACCGCGCCGGTCCCGGCATTGCCGGCGCCAGCCTCGCCAGCCGCCGCATCTGGAACGCCAACTGGTCCTCACAATGGGAGTGCGAGGTCCAGACACTCGACGCCACCGCCGAGGACCTCCGCCTGCATCTCCGTCTGAAGCCGGTCAAGCCTCTCGTCATTCACGGAGAAAACGGCGTCAGCCAGAAGGCCGCCGGAGAGGGCCGCGCCGCTGGCCCTGGCGGAAGAAAACCAGTTCGAAGCCGTAGCGATGGCCGGAAGAGGTGCGGAGATTGCCGGTGTAATACCACCACTCGGTGCGATAGGCAGGATGGTCGAAATGGTCTTCGGGGAAGTGGTAGGAGTAGCCGGGGAGCACCTGGCGGTAAGACGGGCCGGTGGCCAGGAAGAGCAGCAGGAGGGCAACCCACATTCTTTGTTCATTGTAGAGGCCTCCCGGTGGCCTGGAGTGCTCCAAAGAGCCACTTTGCTATGATGAAGAATCCCACCGATGACCGTGGAAGCAAATGTCGTGCGTTTTGATTCGATCTCGCTCGACAGTGGAGCGAGCATTTCCCCTGTCGATGTGGCGTACGAGACCTACGGCAGCTTGAATGCGGCCAAATCCAATGCAATCTTGATCTTACACGCGTTCTCCGGAGATTCTCACGCGGCGGGAATCAGTGCGGAGACGGGAAAGCCGGGCTGGTGGGACAACATGATCGGCCCGGGCAAGGCATTCGACACCAATCGCTATTTCGTGATCTGTTCCAACGTTCTGGGAGGGTGCCGGGGCACGACCGGCCCGTCGTCGGTCGACCCGGCGACCGGCTGTCCGTATGCGATGTCGTTTCCGGTGATCACGGTGAGCGACATGGTGCGGCTGCAAAAAAAGCTGATTGACCACCTGGGAATCGAAAGGCTGCTGTCCGTGTCCGGCGGTTCGATGGGTGGCATGCAGGCGCTGGAGTGGGCAGTCGCCTATCCGGACGCCGTCGTGTCGGCCATTCCTGTGGCTTCAACGGCGCGGCACAGCGCGCAGCAGATCGCGTTCAATGAGGTGGGGCGGCAGGCGATTATCGCCGATCCGGACTGGAACGAGGGCAATTATTACAGTGGCAAACCGCCGGCGCGGGGATTGGCGGTGGCTCGCATGGTGGGTCACATCACCTACATGAGCGATGACTCGATGCGGGAAAAGTTCGGCCGGCGCCTGCGCAACAAGGATCACTTCGGCTACGACTTCGAGGTGGATTTCGAAGTAGAGAGCTACCTCCGATACCGGGGCAGCGAGTTCGTGAACCGCTTCGACGCCAACTCCTACCTGTACATCACCAAGGCGATGGACTACTTCGACCTGACCAACGGGCATGGCTCGCTGGCCAGCGCGTTCGAGACGACCAAAGTGCGTTTTCTGGTCATCAGCTTCAGTTCGGACTGGTTATACCCGAGCTACCAGTCCCAGGAGATTGTACGGGCGCTGCGCAGCCGGAACGTGGACGTGGCATACTGCGAATTGCCATCCAACTACGGCCATGACGCTTTCCTGGTGGACGTAGCGGAGCAAACCGACCTGATCCGAGGATTCTTAGCGAGTACGTTCGAGAGACTATGACGACTGCTCAGCCCGACGTTGCCGCGTCGCAGCGTACCCCGTTCGTGAGAGAGTTGCTGGGCCGCAGCGATTACGCGATCATCAGCGAGATTGTGGAGCCGCGCACCAAAGTGCTGGACCTGGGCTGCGGCGACGGCGAACTCCTGGAATGGCTGGCGGAAAACAAGGGCGTGGATGCGCGCGGCGTGGAGATCTCCGGCAGCAAAGTGCAGCGCGCCATCGCGCGCGGTGTTTCCGTTTACCAGGGCGATATCGACGAGGGTCTGGCGGATTATCCGGATCAGGTGTTCGACTACGTGATTCTTTCGCAAACGCTGCAAGAGACGCGGCAGCCTCAAAAAGTGCTGCGTGAGATGCTGCGCGTCGGACGCCGGGTGATTGTCGCCTTCCCCAATTTCGGGCACTGGCGGGTGCGGCTTTCCATGCTGATGACAGGACAGGCACCGAAGACGCCCTTGTTCCCTTATAACTGGTACGACTCGCCGAACATCCACTTCCTCACCGTGACCGATTTCGAGGAACTGGCGGCAAAGGAAGCGATCGAGATCGAGCGCCGTTATTTTCTCTCCGGCCGCAGCAGAGTTACGGCGCGGCCGAATCTCCGAGCCGAAGTGGCTGTATACCTGGTCAAAAAGTGAACCGTCTTCTCCCTCTATTTACTCTTCTCTGTCTGTCTGCTGCCGGACAATCTTTATCTTCCTATGCCATTCACAAGGCTTCTTCGCCGATCCGGATTGACGGCAAGCTGAATGAAGCGGCCTGGCGCGATGCGGTTCCAGTGGGCGATTTTCACTTCAATTGGTGGAAAGAAGGCGAAAAGGAGCCCACGATTGCGAAGTTATTGTGGGATGACGAGAACCTTTACGTGAGTTGGTATTGCCGGGATCAACATATCTCGGCGTCGGTGGTCCAGCGGCATGGACCGGTCTCGAAGGACGATTGCGTGGAGATCTTCCTGAGCCCGGACCCGGAGCACTTCGAAAACTACTATACGTTCGAGATCAACGCGATCGGCACCATGCTGAACCGCTGCCGGACAAAGTGGTGGACGGGGCCGCCGACCTGGGATCCGGAAGGCGTGCGCTACCGGACCACCTATCAGGGGCTGGCCGGAAAGCAGGAGTCGCCGCAGGACGATCACTGGATTATGGAGCTCGCCATACCCTTCCGGAACTTCGCGCGCGACGCGGCGCACACACCGCCCCACGAGGGCGACCAATGGCGGCTCAACCTGATGCGCACCGGCGGCATGACCAACAAGCAGGACAGCACGTGGTCGCCATTGCCCGCGGGCGTACGATCCTTCCACACGCCATCGGCATTCGGCTACGTGAAATTTGTGAAGTAGCGCACGCAAAGCCCGCGATTTACGCTGAAATTATCCTCAATTGCTTTTACCTATTCCCGCCCCATAAAAAGTATTTGTCCAACTCAAAAATGCTTTTATCTTGACAGTCAGGCCGGTTCCACTGTAAAACCGATCAGATTGCGCATTGGGGAGGGCATTCCAAAACAAATGTTGATGCGATTTGTCGTTCTGCTGTCGGTGGCGGCGTGCGCGTGGGCGCAGACCCGCGATACTGCCGCGATTTTCGGCACGGTGGATGATGCTCAAGGCGCGGTCATCGCAGGCGCTACGCTGACTCTGCGCAATACGGCTACGGGCCAGGGACGAACCACCACATCGGATGTGTCCGGCCGCTACACGTTCAACCTGCTGCCGGTGGGCGCCTATCAACTGGAGGTCGAGCAGTCTTCCTTCCAGCGCTACCAGCGCAGCGGGATCGTGCTGCAGGCGAACGAGAATGTGAAGATCGACATCCAGATGCAGGTCGGCGATGTGAAAACGACCGTATCGGTAGACGCGGCCGCGACCCAGATTGAGACGCAGGTGGCGACGATCAAAGAAACCGTAGACCGCAAAAGGGTCGTCGACCTGCCGTTGAACGGGCGCGACGCGGCGCAATTGGCGCTGCTGGTTCCGGGCGTGGTGAGCGGGCAGTACAAGACCGGAGTCAACGGCCAGGACTCGTTCAGCTTCAACGGATCCCGCAACAACAATGTGCGCTTCACGCTGGACGGAGGGCAGAACATGGATAACCACTACAACATGAATATCCCGTTCCCCTTTCCGGATGCCGTGGAGGAATTTTCGGTGCAGACCAGCAATATGGGTCCGGACCAGGGCAACGTTTCGGCGGGCGCGGTGAACATCGTGACCAAGTCGGGCGGCAACCAGGTGCATGGGGATGCGTTCTGGTTTGTGCGGAACTCCAATTTCAACGCGAACAATTTCTTTTCGCAGCAGCCGGACCGTCTGAAGCGCAACCAGGCCGGCTTCACGCTGGGTGGACCGATCGTCAAGAATAAGCTTTTCGCCTTCGGCGGATTTCAGCAGCTCTGGATCCGCTCGGCTCCTGGGGACCTGCGGTACCAGGCGCTCACCGCCGCGGAACGGCAGGGCGATTTCTCCGGTGATAACGTGACCATCAAGGACCCGGCAACGGGGATGCCTTATCCGGGCAACCGCATTCCCACGAGCCAGTTTTCGCCGGCCGCGCAGAAACTGCTGACCGCATCGCCGCTGCCCGGACCGGACGGCTATGTTAACTATTCGATCGCGCTTCCCGAGAACGGCCGGCAGTACATCGGCCGGCTGGACTACGTGATCAGTGACCGGCAGACGCTGATGTTTCGCGCCTTCGACAGCGACGACGTCGCGCCGTTTCATTCAACGGCGGATAATATGAACGCCTCGCGGCGAGCCACCGACACACCGTCGAGCAGCGCGACGCTGGCGCACAATTTCACGGTCAGCCCGAACATGATCGCCCACACCCAACTCAGCGGCACCCACATCATCGAGCAGGGACAGAGCGACTATCCCAAGTCGTGGGCGGATTTCGGGGTGAAGAACTATGCCGGCTCCAACGATATCGCGCTGAGCATGTCCAACACCGGGGTGGCCTTCAACACGCCCTACCAGCGCCAGTTCAAGCGCTCGTCGCAGGAGATTATTCATGATTGGACCTGGACGCGTGGAGCGCACACTCTGGTGTGGGGCGTGCAGTTCAATTGGGGGCAGTACAACGAGGCGACACTTTGGCACGCCTCCGGCGCCTTCGCATTTGACGGCCACGTCACCGGTTTTGATCGCTCGGACTTCATCATCGGGCGCTTTTCGAGCTACGACCAGAACAACGGCGAACTGGAGAACCGGCGCGAGTTTCTGAAGGGTTTCTATGTGGGCGATACCTGGCGCCTGACGCGGCGCCTGACGCTGAACCTGGGCCTGCGGTACGAGCCGTACACCTTCTTCAGCGACACCAAGGATCGCAATCAGACTTTCGATCTGGCCAACTACCAGAAAGGCGTCAAATCGGAGATCTTCCTCAATGCGCCCGCGGGATTGCTGTATCGCGGCGACAAGGCGCCCGCGGGCTACCCCTGCGGATCGGCGATTCCGCTCCAGGTGACCTGTCCGGACAACAATAACTTTGCCCCGCGCATCGGCCTGGCCTGGGACCCGTTCGGCGACGGCAAGACCAGCGTGCGCGGCGGTTACGCCCTGTTCTACGACGTGCCGATGACGCGCGCGCAGAACAACTCGAACGATGTCTCGCCGTTCAGCTACGGCGTGCAGTTCTATGATGGATTGCTGGACGATCCGTTCCTGGGTCGCGAGGATCAGAACCGGTACCCGGTCACGAACTTCGGAAAGGATAGTCCCTATCCCAGCCCGCTGCCAATGTACGTGCTGGATAGCAAGTGGGTCACGGCGTATACGCAGAACTGGAACCTTACGGTGGAGCGGCAGGTGCTGCTGGACACGCGGCTGCGCGTGGGCTACGTGGGAACCAAGGCGACCCACCTGATGGGCTACTACGACCAGAACGCGCCGATCTATGACCCCACCCTGTCGCTGGCGCAAAACCGGGCGACCATCGACGCGCGGCGGCCGATCCAGGGATTTGAACAGATCCAGCGATTCTTTCACGGGCTGAATTCGTCCTACCACGGCTTGCAGGTCTCCGTAGACAAGCGCTTCAGCCACGGTTTCAGCATTCTGGGCTCTTACACGTGGTCGAAAAGCCTGGATTATGAATCGGTGAACGACGGCATCGGCGGTTTCTCGGCGTCTTACCCGACCAACTTCTTTCTGTGGAGAGGACCGGCGAACGCAAATGTCCCGCAGCGTTTCGTGACTTCGTTCGTATGGGACATTCCGGGGCCGCAGACGCAATCCCAGGCGCTCAAGCTGCTCGCGAAGAACTGGCGGCTGAGCGGCATTCTGACCTTCCAATCGGGCTTGCCGTTTGATATCGCGGCAACTGGCGATCCGCTGGCCGGAATTTCGGGCGCGCGAGCCGATCTGATCGGCTCGGGGAATCCGGTGTTGGACGCCGGAAGGAGCAAAGGACAGAAGATCGCCGCTTACTTCGATCCGGCGCGGTTTCGCAACGCCGGCCCGGATTCGGTAGGCACCCTCGGCCGCAATGCGCTCGAAGGCCCGGGCACCTCCAATGTGGATGTATCGCTGGCCAAGGGACTAAAACTACCCTTCCTCGGCGAAGCGGGCGCAGCGGAACTGCGGCTGGAAGCCTTCAACCTGTTCAACCGGACGAACTTCAGCAATCCGGTCACAGGGCTGACCAATCCGCTGTTCGGCCACCTGACGGCGGCAGGGGATCCGCGCATTTTGCAGAGGGCGGTGAAAATCCTGTTCTGAGTCCCTGTCGAGGTTCCTGTACCGCTCCGTTACCGTCACGGCTCGGATTTTTCCGGTGTTCAAGGCCGTTCGAGCGTGGCAAGCGTCCAGATATAGTAGGCGTTGTGTGGACTCCAGTATTCGGTGGTGCGCCAGTCAAATCCATACTGGGTGTCGAGCACCGGATCGTCTTTCGCGTTGCCGGCGATGCCGTTCATGATTCCACCCGGGATCAGGCCCACGAAGCGCGAATGCGGGTAAGGATTGCGCATGCCTTCCCCGGTCATGAGGCAGGCGCCGAACGGATTGGCGCCCATCACCCACTCCAACTGGCGGAAGGCCAGGTCGCGATAGGCGTTCTTTTCGAACGCG
>CAZMRK010000291.1:0-3642 GCA_964568355.1 uncultured Solibacteraceae bacterium
GCGTTCCACGCGTGTGAGGCACGGCTAACCGACAAAGATGCAAAGCACTAACGAGATCGTGGCGAAGGCTGGCAGCAGCGAAGGGCTGCGGCCCACGCACGGGGCCAGGCAGGATGCGGAGGGGGCGGGAGGCGGTTGAACGTGTTTGTGTTTGCAACCGGGGTTCCCGGCTGGCGCTTTGCGGGTGGCATTTTGCGGTGGTAGTCCGGGCAAAGCGTACGTCGACGAGAGCGTCGACGCGGCACGCTGAAGCGCGCGCTACGTGCCGTGGGAGCTTCTTTATATTTACTTGACATCACCTGACTGCTGGGATGTAATCATCTGAACCCGCAGTCGTGGGGGGTGAGATGCTTCCAGGTAAGAGGGTGATTCCATGTTGAGAGTCAGGCTATTCGTACTGCTGTTATTTGCTTCCGCCCTACTATTAGGGCAGGGTGAACGAGCCACGATTTCCGGAACGGTTACCGATTCCTCACAAGCCATTGTTCCGGGCGTATCCGTGATCGTTCGTAATGTAAACACCAACGTTCTCTACCGGACGGAATCGAACACGTCGGGGATTTACGTACTCCCCGCTCTGCCGCCGGGAACCTACGATCTGACCGCCGAGAAGCAGGGCTTTCACCTGTTTAAGACAACCGGTATTCCCCTGTCAGTCGGACTCACCGCAACCGTAGATGTAAAACTGGAGGTGGGCTCTGTATCAGAAGCGGTCCAGGTAAGCGCTACGGCGGTACAGTTGGAAGCGCAGACGTCAGGGTTAGGGAAGACCGTCGAGACCCGCCGTGTTGCCGAACTTCCGCTGCTGGGCCGCAGCGTGCTGCAACTGGCGTCGCTGGCCCCCGGCGTCATCCCCACCCGCGGGCAGGTCGGCGTGGGCGGCGATGCGATCGGCCAGGCCGGCAATGCGCGTATCTCCGGCGGGCTCGCCAACCAGAACGCCATCTTGATGGACGGCGGGGACAGTCGCGGATTCACCTCCGGAGGGCAGAGCTATAGTTTCCCTCTCGAATCGGTGGCGGAATTCAAAGTGGAGACTGCCAACTATTCCGCCGAGTTCGGCCGTTCGGGCGGCGGAGTGGTAAACGTTGCTTCCAAGTCCGGGACGAACCAGTTTCACGGCGTGGGCTACGAGTATCTGCGCAACAATCATCTGAACGCCAACTCCTGGTCCAATAACCGCAACAAAGTACCGCGGACTCTGTTCCTGCATAACGAATTCGGCGCAGCCATGGGCGGCCCCATCAAGCGCGACCGCACGTTCTTTTTCGCCAACTACGAAGGCGTGCGAGAAGGCAGCCCGCGCAACTTCCTGGCAACCGTTCCGGTGGCGGGTGAAAAATCCGGCGATTTCCGCGGCGTCTTCGACCGCAATGGCAGCCAGGTGTTGATCTACGACTACACGACGACCCGGCCCAACCCCAGCGGCACGGGCTTCATCCGCGATCCCTTCCCGAATAATGTAATCCCGTCCAGCCGGATCCATCCGATTTCCCAGAACATCGTGAAGTATTGGCCCGACGCCAATCGCACGGGAGAGGGTCCGGCACAGGTGAATAACTATTTCAAATCCGGGAAAAACGTAACCAACGTGGACCTGTGGTTCACCCGGCTGGATCATCAGATCAACGACAAGCACCGGATCTTTGGCCGCTTCGGAGGCTCTCAATATGCCAACTATGCCTCGGGACTGATCGATCCCGCCTTTCCGGCGACCAGCATTGCTTCCAACCCTACGCGCAATGCCGGCATCAGCCTGACGTCCACCTTCTCGCCGAACCTTCTCGGTGAGTTCCGGGTATCGTACACGCGGCTGCAGAACAACAGCTATCCCATCAGCGAGGGCTTCGACCTGGCTTCGCTAGGATTTTCGCAGAGCCTGGCCAATTACGTCACCTATCGCCAGTTCCCACAGATCCAGATCCAGCAATATGCGACGGGGAACGGCCTGGCGGTGGCCACATTCGGCGCCGATGAAATTACCGGTCTGGGCGGCGCAGGGAAGAACCTGCTGCCGCAGGATAGCTGGGGCGCGCAGTACCACGTTACCTGGGTGCGCGGACGCCACAAATTTAAAGGCGGAGTGGAGTTCCAGCGGCAAAAGATGGCTGCGTTCAACTCCCGCAACTCCGGCGGCCAGTTCGTCTTCGACCGCGTCTATACGCAAGGCCCCGACCCTTCGGTGACCGCCCTCAACTCAGGGAATGCGTTCGCCAGTTTTCTATTGGGCGTGCCCATCAACGGCAGCCTCGACACCACGCCGCGCATGATGCTGTTCCAGCGCTATAACGCCGGATACTTCCAGGACGACTGGCGTATCAGCAGCCGCCTGACGCTTAATCTGGGCTTCCGTTACGAATACACCTCACCCTATGGTGAGAAGTTCGGCCAGATCGGCTATTTGGACGCCAACGCCATTGAACCGGTGACTGGACTCAAAGGACTGTTCAAGTGGGTGCCTCCGGGAGGCTATCACAGCAATCCCAACTACAAAACGTTCGGTCCGCGCGTGGGCTTCGCCTATCAGATCGATTCCAAGACCGTGCTGCGCGTTGCCGGCGGCATGTTTAATGCCGCGAACAACGGGCTGAATGCCGCAGCGAGCGACTTTGGCTCGGGCCTGTTCGTCACCAACCAGTTATCACTCGGTCCTACTAACCCGATCCTGTTCACGCCTCCGGTTGGAGGCTCCTGGTCCAACCCCTTTGCTACCGGTCTCGTGCAGCCACAAAAGGGAGTCACCAGTTTCGTGGGACAGAGCATCCGCGTTGATTTCCCCGACCATCCGCTGGCCTATCTCAGCGACTGGACGCTCTCGATCCAGCGCATGGTGAACTCCACCACGATGGTGGAAGCCGGCTACGTGGGAACCAAGACGACGCACCTGTTCTGGAACCGCATGGACAATGCCAACGACCCGCTGCTGCTCCAGCAGTATGGACCGAGCCTGGCCCAAAGCGTGCCCAATCCGTTCTACGGGAAGATACAAGGTGGAATCGGGGCCTTCTCTACGATTCCACTACGCCAGCTTTTGCGGCCGTTCCCGCAGTACCAGCAGATTCTGGCTGTCCGCCGCCCCTACGGAGATGCCAGCTATCAGAGCGCCACGGCTCGTATCGAGAAGACCTACAGCAGGGGCTTCACCTTGTCGGTGGCATACACGCTGTCCAAGATTATTGCTTCGACGGCCGAGTCCAACACCTGGGTGGTTGGACCGTCCAACGCGCTTTACAATCCGCGCTACAACCGTGGGCTCGACGCCAACGACACGCCGCATCGCATCGTGATCAGCCACCTCTGGGATTTGCCCTTCGGCGTCGGACGTCCGTATCTTTCCAAAGGCATCGCAGCGCGCATTCTGGGCAACTGGCAGTTTTCCGGAATCACTGTGCTGCAAGCCGGCCGGCCGATCCTGATCACCGCACCCGACAACACCGGCCTGCTGGATTTCGCCTACACCAACGGCCGCGCCGATCGTTTGAAAGACCCGGTCATCAGCAACCCAACCACGACGAAGTGGTTCGATACCTCGGCGTTTCGGCCCGCGGCCGCTTTTACGGTACCGACTGACAGCTTGAGCCAGCCGGATCTCCGCACGCCCTGGCGCAAAACGGTCAACTGGTCGTTCTTCAAGAACAACCC
>CAZMRK010000292.1:0-7813 GCA_964568355.1 uncultured Solibacteraceae bacterium
CGAAACCATCACCGTCCGCGTCCCCGGGAAGTACACCACCGCGCGCTACTATACGCCCGAAGGACCGGCAGTTCCTTTATCCATCGACAAAGTGGAAGATAAACTCGAAATCACCATCCCTAAGCTGAACATTTACGGCGCTTTATTGCTCGACTAAGGCGTGACAATCACCTTGCCCGCGCCATCGGAGCGCCGTTCCACCATCTCGAACGCCTGTGGCAGTTCTGCCAGAGATCGCTGGTGGGTAATCAGTGCGGCGAAGCGTGGTACATGATCGAGCAAAAGAGCCAGCGCCCTCGCCGATTCATGATTCGACCGGCGGACGTTATAGATCGTGAGCTCTTTCCGCCGTAGCGGCGAGAATTCCACAGGCAGGCTGACTTCTGACGGGATCCCGGTGATCACTACCCGTCCGGCGTTCCTCGCAGCGTGCAGGCACTGGTTCACCGTGTTCTTTTTCGTGGCGCAGTCGATCGCCACATCCACGCCCCGGCCGCCGGTCTCCCGCAAAATCTCCTGGACCGGATCGCCTTCGGCGGGATCGAGGACGGCGTCCGCGCCGGCCGTACGGGCCATTTCCCGCCGGTGGGCCACCGGCTCGACCGCCCATACCCTTCCAGCCCCGTGCAGCTTCAGGCAGATCACCGTCAGCAGTCCGATCGGACCGCTGCCGAAAACGACGGCCGTCTCGCCCGGACGGACGGCGGCAAACTGCATCGAGTGGAGCACCACCGCCAGCGGCTCCACGATGGTCGCCTCCGCCGCTCCCAGGCCCGGCGGAATCGCCAGCAGATTGCCCGCAGGCAGCGTCACGTACTCCCGAAAAAAGCCCGGATCCCCCGGCATGCTCAGGAAGCGGATATGTTCGCAGACGTTGTGATGGCCGGTCCGGCAGAACTCGCAGTGGTAGCAGTAGATCGCCGGCTCGAGCGCGGCCCGGTCTCCGGCGGACCAGCCGCTGACACCGGCGCCCGCGCGGACTACGGTTCCGGCAGGTTCATGGCCCAGCACCTGAGGATATTCACAGGGGGTATCTCCTACTGCTCCTTCGGAATACGAGTGCAGATCCGAGCCGCAGATACCCACGGCGTCCACCCGCACCAGGATTTCGCCCGGACCAGGCTCCCGGACCGGCGCCTGAACCACCTGAAAGCAGTGAGGCGCAATCAATTCAGCAACTTGCATCATCATTCCTGAGGTGCTTCTTTCAGAACGAGCCGTGCGATGTGGTCGAGGACGGCATGAAAATAGACCATATCTCGTTCTGGCTCCGGCAAATCATCGCGCATCTGCCCGCTAGCGGCTGGATGGAAACGAAAAGGGAAGCGCTGGGCCTGAACCCAGGGCATATAACCCCATCCGGCGGCTTCTCGAAAGAGCAGATCGCAGCTTTGCAGCTCTTTGGCGAGATTTTCGGTGCTGGTGGCCCGGCCGTTGTCATCCTCGGTCATCAGCAGCGGCCGCTGGAGCTGCCGTAGCTGTTCCAGACGCCTCTGCTTGTAGTCCACGGTGCGGCCGTTGCCGTGGACCAGGATCACGTCCACTTGGCCCTCGACGGTGCGGGGATAGAGCATGCGCCCGTCGCTGGAGGCTCCTACCGGAGCCTGGAAATCCGCCCGCCGGAATTTGAACCGCTCGCGGACATTATCGACCAGTTGCAGGATGTTCTGGGGGATGTAGTTGGTGAAGTGCCAGTTCTCGCCGGGGAGATCGTATTCGTTGGCAACGTCGATCAGCACGTTGCGGTGGTGGTGGAGGATCAGCCAGTCGGTGATGCTGCGGGCAGCTCCGTGGATGGCAGCGGTCGACCGGAAGACTTCGTCCTGCCCCTGATAGAAATACATCAGGTTGACGATCATGCCGCGCTGGTCGGCGGCGCGGAGGAGACGGTCCAACCGGTCGAGCCATTCCTGCTTCAGGCTGCCGTCCGGCCGGAAGGCGCTGACATAGGTCCCTTTGAGCGGCCCAAAACGAAAAGCATTACCCCGATCGATGCCATTGACTGCCACATCATAGCCCGCCTGGGCGCCCTGGAGGCTCACGTTGATCATGAGGACGCCGTGGCGTTTGTAGAAGTCCAGCGCGTCGATGACGGCGTCGGTATTGCGGTCCGGATCGAAAGGCCGCTCCTTGAGATACTCGTCCTGGAAAACAGCCTGGGCCAGGCGGATATTCATGAGCTTGCCCTGAGCTTCAGGGCGATACTCGGGGCCGGAATACGTTTTCTGCCAGGGATCGGCGGGGTTATAACGGATGTAAAATGCGCGCTGGTCGTAACTCCGCCCCAGCATGGCCCCGCTCCTGATCTCGACTGCCTGTAGCCCGGCAGCCAGGAGGAGGGCCCAAAAAACTGTTTTCACACTCTCATGATACGAAACGGCGTGCTACCTCCTCCAGAGCCGGGGTGGCGATCACGCAGTTGCCTCCGTAAATGGTCTTGCGGCCGGCGAAGTCGAAGAAGCGCCCGCCGGACTCCTCCGCAATGATTTTCAGCGGAGCGAAGTCCCAGGCTTTGCCGCTGGGCTCGATCCAGAGGTCAGCCTGACCCTGGGCAACGAGCATGGCATCGAGGCAACCACCCATGCTGCGCACGGACCAGAAAGGCTTGAGCCAATCGAGCAGACGGGGAGCGAAGCCATATCCGGTCAGGCCGTTGAGGCCGTTGACACAGACGACCGCCTGGGAGACCTCACTCACGGCGGACACCTGTATCCGCTCACCGTTGCGGAACGCGCCCCCTCCCTGGGAAGCATGGTATAGCTCGCCCAGAGCGGGCAAAAAAGAAAAGCCGGCGACCACCTCTCCCTGCGCCTCCAGGCCGATCAGGACAGCCCAAGGGAGGGAGCCGCGGACAAAATCGCGGGTTCCGTCGATGGGATCGATGATCCAGCGCCGGCCGCTGCGGGACTCTTTGCTGGATCCTTCTTCCCCGAGCAGCCCGTCGTCGGGGAAAAGCTCTTCCAGAGAGCGGGCGATGAAACGTTCGCTCTCGCGATCGGCCACGGTCACCGGGGAGTCATCGGATTTGGATTCGAACTTCAGCCCGCTACGAAAATACCGTAAGGCGATTTCGCCCGCACCGCGGGCGATGCGAAGCCCCGTCTCCACTTCTTTTTCGAACATGATCCTCGCTTGTTGTGCAGTAAAATAGCTTTCAGATGCTGAACTTCCGCCAATTCGAACTCGGACCCGACCCTTTCGGCCAGACTTACCAAGTGCTGCTCAAATGGATGCAGACAGCTATTTCCATCCGGCACAGCGATTCGGTCGACGTCAAGTTCATTCTTCAGGATAGCGAGTCGCGGCAGGAGAAAACCATCGCCCTGATGCTGCCGGACCTGTTGGCCGTGAGCAAAACGAGCGGGCACGCGGTAACCGATCCGTGGTGCTGCCGCCTGGCGGTACAGCACCTGGCCTATATGGTCCGTACCGGCGAAGACCTGGACAAGGAACTGGTGACGGTGACGCCGGCGCAACTGGCGCGTTATGCCGCCGAGGTGGCGGAGGAAGAAAAAGCAGCCGCTGCGAAGGCGTGACTGGCGCCGGCCGGCGGGGTCAGTGATGATTTTGCTTCGAATCGTTCTTTTTTGAGCTGTTCTTTTTGGAATTCAGCGCGGCCGAGACTGACTGCACCAGCGTGCGCAGGCACTTGACCCGGGCATACCACTTGAAGTTAGCCTCCACCACCGTCCAGGGTGCGGAGGTGGTGCTGGTTTTGACCAGCATATCCTCCACAGCCAGCGTATACTGATCCCACTTTTCCCGATTGCGCCAGTCTTCAGCAGTCAATTTCCAGCGTTTGTAGGAAGTCTCTTCGCGCCCCCGAAACCGGCGAAGCTGTTCCTCCTTGCTGATGTGCAGCCAGAATTTCACGACAATGACGCCGCCGAAGGTCAACTGACGTTCGAAGTCGTTGATCTCCCGATAGGCCCGCTTCCAGGCGCTCTCCTGGGCAAAACCCTCCACGCGCTCGACCAGGACTCGCCCATACCAGCTCCGGTCGAAGATGAGAATCTGTTTTTCATCCGGCGGCTCCAGGCGCCGCCAGAAACGCCAGAGGTAGTGGTGGATTTTCTCTTCGCCCCGGGGCGCGGCGATGGAGAAGACTTCATAGCCGCGGGGGTCCAGCTTCTCGGTCACCCGCCGGATACTCCCGCCCTTGCCAGCGGCATCCCACCCTTCATAGACGACCACGAGCGAGCGTTTGCGCTCATACAGCTCCACGGCCAGTTCGCGCATGCGCAACTGATAGCGCAGCAGGTCGCGCTCATACTCTTCACGCGAGAGCTGCTGGTTGAGGTCCAAGGTTTCGAGCATGAGCTATTTCCGTTTCCGGGCCTTGAGTCCGCTCTCCGAGAGGGAAAGGCCTCCGCGCCGGCGGAGCGCGCCATCCAGGGCCGCGATCACGGTGTCAAACACCTTAATGCGCGACCAACAACGATCGTTGGATTCCACGATGGTCCAGGGCGCCCATTCCGAGTTGGTTTTCTCCAGCATCTCTTCGGAGGCATCCAGGTAGTGGCGATATTTGGCGTGCCGCTCCCAGTCTTCCGGGCGCACCTGCCAGCGGGTCATGCGGTCTTTTTCCAGTTTCTTCAAGCGGCGCTCCTGCTCCTTGCGGCTGATGTGGAGAAAGAGCTTGACGATCACATAACCATCGTCGGCGAGAGCGCGCTCGAAGCCGGAGATATCGTGGTAGGCGTCCTGCCATTGGCCTTTGGGGAGGATCTTTTCGACGCGATCCTCCAACACGCGGCGGTACCAGCTTCGGTGAAACAACGCGATCTGTCCGTACTCGGGCACACGCAGCCAGAAGCGATGGAGCCAGGGCAGGTGCTGTTCATAGGTTCGGGGCGGCAGGACAGCGTGCAAGCGAAAGCCGCGCGGATCGATTTTTTCGGTCAGCAATTCGATGCAGCGGCCTTTGCCCGAGGCATCCCACCCCTCAAACACGATCAGGCTGCCGACCTGGTTTTTCCAGCACTCGGTTTCGAGAACCGCCAACCGCTGGCGTAAGGCCGGAAGGCGCGTCTTGTACTCTTCTTTGGGCAGGCGCCGGTGAAGGTCCACCTTTTCGAGCATGAGTTATCCTACCTTGAACTTTCGCACGTAATCGGGGCGCAGCTCGCTGCCCATGCCGGGAGTCTCCGGGGCCAGGATGGCGCCATCGGCCATGCGCAATTTCTCCACAGCGGAGGAGTCCCCTTTCAAGCTGCCGGTCTCCATGTAGATCGCATTGGGCATGGACAGCAGCATGTGCAGATTGGTCGGTCCGCCGCCATGGCTGGCGAGTTCCAGGCCAAAGCCGTCGGCGATCGCACCGATCTCGAGCCATTCGGTCAGTCCGCCGGCGCGCCGGTTATCGGGCTGCACCACGTCGGCGCCGTGCCGGCTAATGAGATCGACGTAGGCGTACTTGGTGTACTCGTTTTCACCGGTGGCAATGCGGATATCGAGGGTCCGTGCCAGTTCGGCGTAGCCGTCCTTCTCAAAGGGCGTGAGGGGCTCTTCGTACCAGAAACAACCCATCTCCTGGTAAACGCGGCCCCGACGAATGGCCTCATTGGTATGGAAGACCTGATTGGCATCCACCATGACGCGGTGCCCCTTACCGGCGAGATCCAGGGCGGCACGGATCCGGCGGACGTCGTCTTCGAGCGTATCGCGGCCCACCTTAATCTTGACGGCGTGGAAGCCCTCTTCAAAGGCGGACGAGAGGGCGCGCCGGAAGTGCGACAGATCCGCGTCATTTTCGTAATACCAGCCGGACATCGAATAGGCCGGCATCCGCTGGCCGTAGGCGCCAATCATCTTGTAGACCGGCAATCCCGCGGCCTTCCCCAGGATGTCCCACACGGCGATATCGGCGGCAGCGATCGCAAACTGCACCACTCCCTGTACGCCGTGATATTCGAGCGCCTTCCAGAGATCGGAGCGGAGTTTCTTGGGGAAGCTCGGATCCTGACCGACGAGTACGGGCTTAATTTCGGTTTCCAGGATGGTCTGAACCACTTTGGGACCGCCGGCGATGGTACCGAAGGAGGTATACGCCCATCCGGTGATGCCGGCATCGGTCTCCAGCCGCAGCACGACTCCGCCTCCTTCGACTCCGAAAGTGTGAATGGAGTCGTAGTAGGGACGCCGGGCGGGAAATCGCAACAGATCAGTCTGGAGGCCGGTGATTTTGAGCTGGCCTTTGAGCGCGGCCGCACCGGCCAGCGCGGGGGTCCCAGCGGCGGCCGCGAGTTGGAAGAAATCGCGACGGTTCATGAGGGAATGATAGTACAACGCGGCGCGGTTTCCCGGGCGAAAAAATCACGCGGCGGAGGGTTTGCGGAAAGGATGGCGCGGGTACAATGGGCCTATATGGTACGCGTAGAATCAGTACTTGGCTCCTGGAAAACGATCCGCCAGGACACGGCCCAGGCCGTGGAAGACTGTCCGGCAGGAGCTCTGGATTTCCGTCCCGCGCCGGAGTTGATGTCTTTTCGGGAAAGCGCCCTCCACATTCTGGACGCGGGAAATGCGCTCTCCGGCCTTCTCCTGGCAGGCGAGACTAATATGACGGCCCCGGACTTTCGCGAGAAGATGAAGGCCTACCGTTCCGCGCTTCCCGCCGATGCCGGCGCCAGCGCGCTGGCGGCCGAATTGCGCGAGGCGGTAAACCGCCGCACGAGCGAGTTCGCGCAGCAGACTCCGGAATTTTTCTCCCAGCTCATCACGCGTTTTGACGGCCAGCAAGTGACCCGCCTGGAGATGGTGCAAACGATTAAAGAACACGAATTGACGCACCGCCAGCATCTGTTTCTTTGCCTGCGTCTGCAGGGAATTGTGCCCGCGACCACGCGCCGCCGCATGGCAGCACAAGCCGGGCGTTGAGGGGCTTCGCGGGGAGTTGGCAAGGCGCATAGAGTTTCGTATAAAGAAAGAGTACTTGGGGAGGAATTCGATCATGGTGACTTGTCCCGTTTGTGATGGCGCAATCGACGTGGATGAGGAAGACGTCGACGAAGGTGATTCGATTAGTTGCGATGAGTGCGGCGCAGACTTGAAGGTCGTCGGCACCGATCCGCTGGAACTCGAATCTGCCGAGGAACTCGAGGAGGACGAAGAAGAGGAAGAATTCCTGGAAAACGACGACGAAGATGAGATGGAAGACGACTGGAAATAGGTCGTCGGCCTGGCCCCGGGGGGCGGGTAACGCATCCGACAGCTACCGCGTCAAAATAGGGAAGTATGGAAATGCCTCAAAAAAGCTGGATCGCAGGTCTCTTCATCATATTGCTTGGCGCCGCGCTGGCCTTGCCGGCGGATAAAGATAAGAAGGGTGCTGACAGCAGACTTCGTTCGGTCCAAGGCACAGTCACCAACGCGGAAGAAAAAGCTGTGGATGGCGCGGTGGTGCAGATCAAGAATACCAAATCTCTGCAAGTGCGCTCGTTCATCACCAAAGAACACGGAGCGTATTATTTTCACGGCTTGAGCCCTGACGTGGACTACGAACTGCGGGCGGAATATCAGGGGACCGCCAGTTCCACGAAGACGCTCAGCTCGTTCGATTCCCGCAAGCAGGCCGTGATGAACCTGAAACTGGAACCCAAAAAATAACCCGCGGCCCGCTGCGGCCGCATTGACTGGAGGGAAAACATGAAGCGGCTCCCGTTGCTCGGCGCCCTGATCCTCTGTTGCTTACTGGCTTTCGGGCAGGAATTCAAAGTAGGCTCGAAGGTCTCCGACTTCCAGATCACCGACCTGCGTGGAAATGCGGTCTCCTACTCCGCGCTCAAGGGCGACATCACCGTGGTGGTATTCA
>CAZMRK010000293.1:0-6831 GCA_964568355.1 uncultured Solibacteraceae bacterium
TACCTGCTGCGCCACGACCAGAACCGGCCTGGGGGGTTCACCGGTGCGGGCCGCCTGGGAACCAACTCCTTCGGCGGTCGCATGGCGGGCCGCCTGCCATACGCTTTCGCCTATGGCGCCGAAGCCATCGCCCAGACCGGCAAAACCGGCCCGCTGATACACCGCGCCTATGCCTGGTACGCCTCGATCTCGCGCCAGGTCGAAGTCGGCCGGCCGCTCGATCTCGAACTGGAGTACAAATTTGCCTCCGGCAGCAACGACCCGTTGCACCGCGACAACACCTACGACCAACTTTATCCGGCCAACCACGACAAGTTCGGCCACGCCGACCTGTTCGGCTGGCGCAATATCCGCAACCTGCGCTCGCTCGAGACCCTGCACCTCAGCAAAGCCGTCGCTCTGAACTTTATGTACAACGACTGGTGGCTCGACAGCGCCGTGGATGGGCTTTATGCCGGCTCAGGCGCGCAGATTGCGCGATCGGCCGACGGCAGCGCCGGGCGCCACATCGGCAACGAGGCGGATCTGTTCGCCACATTCCGAGTCGCCGGCTGGACCTTCGGCGCCGGTTTTGCCAACGTATTTCCGGGAGAGTTTTTGAAGCGTGCCACTCCCGGAGCGGCTACCCGTTACCTCTACGCCTTCCAGAGCTACAGCTTCTGAACAGTGATAGCATGGGCAATTCACGGGAGGAGAATGCAAGAATGACATATTCCAGAAGGGATTTTGGAAAAGCGGCGCTGGCCGCGATTCCGGCTTCGCTGGCCTGGGGCCGCCTGAGCTCGGAAGTGAATGGCGTCCTGATTGGGGTCCAGTCCTATAGCTTTCGGGATCGCTCGCTGGATGACGCCATCAAGGCCATGCAGGAGATCGGGCTCAGCGAATGTGAGCTCTACTCCGGCCATGTGGAGCCCAAGGCGCCGCGCGGGCAGGAGGGGCGCGCCCAACTGCGTCAGTTCCGCATCAACGAGCCGCTCGATACCTTCAAAAAAGTTCGCAAGAAGTTTGATAAGGCGGGAGTCCAGTTGTATGCCTACAACTACAGCTTCCGCGACGACTACACCGACGAGGAAATCGCCCGTGGATTCGACATCGCCAAGGCGCTGGGCGTGAAGGTGATCACGGCCTCTTCCACCGTCACCTGTGCCAAGCGCGTGGCGCCTTACGCCGACAAGGCCAAGATGATGGTCGGGATGCACGGCCACGACAACGTGAAAGACCCCAACGAATTCGCCAAGCCGGAAAGCTTCGAAACGGCCATGAAGTATTCCGACTACATCGGCATCAACCTGGATATCGGCCACTTCTTCGCGGCGGGTTACGATCCGGTCGACTACCTGAAGCAGCATCACAGGCGCATCGTGACGTTGCATATTAAGGACCGCAAGAAGGACCACGGTCCCAATATGCCCTTCGGTCAGGGAGATACGCCCATCAAGCAGGTGCTCCAGGTGCTCAAGACCGAGAAGTATAAAATCCCGGCCAACATCGAGTACGAGTACAAGGGCGAGGATACCGTCGCCGAAGTCCGTAAGTGCCTGGAGTACTGTAAGGCAGCCCTGGCTTAGGCCAGTGCCAGGTTGGCTCGCGCGCGCAGTCCGAAATCGTCGAATTCGCCGCGCGCGAGCTTCGGAAAGGCCGCCGCCCCGATCATGGCGGCGTTATCCGTCGAAAGCCCGGGCGTCGGGAAGTGGACCGGATAGGGCAGCGCCGCCTCCCGAGCAGCCAGCCGGAGTCCGGTGTTGCAGGCGACGCCGCCCGAGATCACCAGCGACCGGGCCTCAATCTCCTCGGCGGCGGCCGCCGCGCGGTGAAGCAGTTCCACAATCACGGTGCGCTGGAAGGAAGCCACCAGGTCGCGTGTAGTCTTGGGCGTCACTTCCAGCCACTGGTCGAGAGTGGGATGCGGAGTAGCTCGCAGGAATTGCCGCCGGGCTTCGATCTCCTCGGTCAGATCATGCGCCTCTACCCAGCGGAGGACCGCTGTCTTGAGCCCGCTGAAGCTGAAATCGAGGGCATTGCCCTTCATCTTCGCCAGAGTGAAACGTACCGCTCGAGGATTCCCGTAAGGAGCGATCCGGTCGATTACCGGACCGCCGGGATAGCCAAAGCCGAGTAATTTTCCGACCTTGTCGAAGGCCTCCCCTGCCGCATCATCGCGAGTCTTGCCCAGCAGCCGGTAGCGGAAACCATCCTGCACCTCGAACAGGTGGGTGTGTCCTCCGCTGACTACCAGGGCCAGCGCCGGGTATTCTACCGGAGCGCCATCCCGCTTGGCCTCCAGGATCACCGCGTGGATGTGGCCCTCGATATGATTCACGCCGATCAGCGGCAGACCGGCCGCAAAGCACAGAGCCTTGGCGTAGGTGATTCCAACCAGGAGCGAGCCGACCAGTCCGGGACCTTCGGTGACTGCCACGGCGGACAGGTCCTCCAGCCGCGTGTCCGCCTGCGCCAGAGCCTCGCGCACCACCGGCACGATGGCGCGCAGATGCTCGCGGGAAGCCAGTTCGGGCACCACACCGCCGTATTTTCCATGGGTATCGAGCTGGGAAGCGACTACGGAAGAGAGAATCGCGCTGCCGTCCTCCACCACGGCGGCGGCGGTTTCGTCACACGAGGATTCAATCGCGAGGATGCGCAAATACCATTGTCTCATGCGCTTCCGGCAACCGGCCGGGAACTGGCCAGCAGCCGGCGGCTGATATCCACGCAGCGCAGGGCGGAACGCTGCAAATCGAGGAGATTGGGCGAAGCCGGGTGCTCGGGTCCCAGCAGTTTCAGGGAGATTGCCAATTGGTTCAGGATCATGGTGAGCTCGTCGTTGAAACCGACGGCTGCGTTGAGGGTGGGATTGCTCTGCGGCATCATCACACTACAGTCTAGTGTGCCGCCGGCCGCCCGGAGTCTCCCCCGGGAGGCCAACCCCATGATAATGAACCACTTGTAAATCGGAAAGCAGTTGTGAACGCTAGCGGAAGTTGGTATAGGGTCCGGCCTTGGTCCAGTCGGTCAGGCTTAGCCCATCGCTATCCCACACCACGGCTCCATTACGCACGGTGAGCACGCAGCGCAGCTTCTTGTCGCCCACCAGTTTGGCGTGGCCGGAATCCACAAAGCCGAACTGGCCATGTTCGAGCTCGAGCACAGCGATATCGGCCGTAGCCCCCTCGCTCAAAGTACCCAACTCGGGGCGGTGGATCGCTTTGGCGGGGTTCACCGTGCTGCGCTCGATGACCTGCTCCAGGCTCACGCCCAGGTTCAGGAACTTGGACATGGTGGTGGTCATGTTGGCGCGCGGTAACATGATGCTTTCCTTGTGGATATCGGTCGAAATCGTATCCGGAAGAAAGCCCTGCTGGATCATCGGCGCAGCGATCCTGAACCAGAAGCTGCCGCTGCCATGGCCGACATCAAACAAGACCCCGCGCCGCCGTGCTTCCAGCATATATGGCTGGATCTTTTTGTTGGCGTCGAGTTGGGGCATCAGGCGACCGTAGAAGTGGGTGTGGATATCCCCCGGGCGCAGGTGCTTGAGGATCAGGTCGGAATAGCTGCGGCCGGGCTTTTCGTAAAAGTCCACCATCACGATCGAGTGACTAAGTTCCGCGGCTTTCACGGCGCGATCGACCGCGTCCCAGCCCGGCGGTTCGAAATGCGCTGTCTTGATGCCCACCAGGATCTTGGGGTATTTTTCCACCATGCGGGCGGCGGCCTCGGGATCCATCTGGGCAACGTCGTTTTCCACCTGTGGGCCATACATGCCGGCGCCGACGATATTCAGGAAGGCCAGAATCCGCGTCTTGGAGTGGTCGATGACCTCAGTTTTGAAGGCCTCGAAAGTCTTCCAGCCCGAGCTGCCCGCATCCACCGCCGTAGTCACGCCGTTTGGCAGTGCTTCCGGATCGGGGCGCAGGTTCAAGTCCGCTCCCTCGGAGTCGAAGTGAGTATGGATATCGATCAGGCCGGGGGTGACGTAGTACTGGCTGACATCCACGACCGTGCGGGCATGGGAGGCGGGCAGATCCGGAGCCACGCGGGCGATCCGGGTGCCGATGATCGCGACATCGAAGCGTCCGTCGCGATGGTTGGCAGGATCGAGGATATGCCCGTTTTTGAGCAGCAGATCATAGATCTGTTGGGCGGGCAGAGGCGATAGTGACAGAAGAAAAAGGGCCAGCGTTTTCATTGAATCCTCCCGTAGTCGCCGGCCGAGGTCCAGAGCGGGAAGGATAGTCCATTGACATCGTAGACAATTTTCCCGTTGCGAACGGTCAGGACGTTTTCCAGTTTCTGGGTTGCCATGCGCTTCTTCGCCCAGGCGTCCTTGAGCGCGAAGACGCCGCTTTTGAGAGTCAGGACGGCCACGTCAGCGGTCGCTCCGGGGCTCAAGGTGCCCAACTCCGGAAAACGGTGGATGTTTTTGGCGGGGTTCACCGTGGAGCGCAGGATGGCGTCCTTCAGAGACATTCCCAGGCTGAGCATCTTGGTGATGCAGTTGGGCATGTCCGGCTGTTGCATCATGATGCTGGTGCCGTGGAGATCCGTGCTGATGGTATCCGGGGCGAAACCCTGGGCCATGGCCTTGACCGCTACCGGCCAGAGGAAGCTTCCGCCACCATGGCCCATATCGAACAGCACGCCGCGGCGGCGGGCTTCCAGCATGTAGGGCTGCACCTTGCCGGTAAAACGATCGAGCAGCTCGACTTGCCGGTCGTTGTACATATGGGTGTGCATGTCGCCGGGCCGCAGGTGATCCAGCAGCTTTTCCCGGGTGGTGCGGCCGGAGTTGGTGAAGATGTGGTCGTCCACCATGATCGGAACGCCCGCCAATTTACCGGCGGCGACGGCCCGGTCAATTGCGGTCCAGCCATGTCCTCCGAAGTGGGCGGTTTTGATGCCCACGATCACGTCCCGGTTCTGCTTGATCTTCTCGGCTGTGGCAGTGGAGTCCATGTCGTTGGTGTCGCTCTCGTAGCGCGACCCCTTAAAACCCCAGACCACGATTTTGATCAAGACCAAAACCCGTGTTTGCGACTTATTGATGATGGAGCGCCGGAACTCGTCGAAGGTGCGCCAGCCGCTGCCTCCGGCATCGACGATCGTGGTGGTACCGGCGATGAGCGAGGTATCGTCGGGAAACAACGAGCCCTCATATCCGAAGACGTGCGCGTGCAGATCGATCAGCCCCGGGGTGACGTACAGGCCATGGACGTCGACTGTCTTGCGGGCCTGCTGCGCGGGAATGTTCGCAGCGACGTGGGCGATCTTGCCGCCCGAGATGGCGACATCCATCGTGGCATCGATCTGGTTAGCGGGATCGATGACGTGGCCGCCTTGCAGCAACAAGTCGAACGTCTGGGCCGAGGACAAACCGGCCGCCAATAGGAAGACCAGAATGAGAAGCATGTGGAATTTTGTTTTTATATCACAAAAAGGGTCCGTTCCTGACCGGCATCTCTCAGGATCTTGTGCATTGTCGATAGTCGAGGTATATTATCGATGATCGAGGTATCCTATGCCGAAGCCTTCCGACCTGTTGCAGGGGACGCTGGACCTGCTGATTCTGAAGATTCTGGCAAGGGAGTCTTTGCACGGCTGGGGGATCGCCAAACGCATCCAGCTACTCTCGGGCGACGTCCTCTCGGTTGGGCAAGGCTCTCTTTATCCGGCCCTGCACCGGTTGGAGCAGCAAGGCTGGATTACGGCGGAGTGGAAGGACTCCGATCTTGGCCGTTCCGCCAAGTTCTACCTGCTGACGCGCGAGGGAAAGAAGCAACTGGAGCGTGAGCTCCAGAGCTGGGACCGGCTTTCGTCCGCCGTTCAGCTCGTTATCGAAAGCGCCTAACGGAGGAAACCGATGAGATTGGCTCGGATCGTGGCGTATCGGTTCCGTTCCCTTCTGCGGCGGTCGCGCGCCGAAGCGGAGTTGCAGCAGGAGATCGAGCTGCACATCGAGCAGCTTGCGAAAGAGCACAGGGCCGCGGGGATGAGCGAGCGCGAGGCTCGTTGGGCAGCCCGGAGAGAGTTTGGATCGCTGGAAGCCACCAAGGAACGGTGCCGCGATATGCGCCGAGTGAATCTCTTCGAAGATCTGGCCAGGGATCTGGCGTATGCGTTCCGGCTGTTACGAAAGTCGCCGGGGTTCACGCTGACCGCGGTATTGTCGCTGGCCCTGGGGATTGGGGCCAACACGGCGATTTTCAGCCTCGTGGATGCCGTCCTGCTGCGCATGCTTCCGGTACGCGAGCCGCAGCAACTGGTCGAGGTGGGCCGAGTGGGCGGAGGGACGCTCAGTTATCCCATATATGAGATCATTCGGGACCACAACCAGGTTTTCTCGGGTGTGCTGCTGACTTCGTCCGGCCGGTTCCGCGCCAGCGTGCGGCTCGGAGATCTGGATGCGGGAGATGCGTCCTTCGCACCGGTTTCGGGCGATTATTTCGCGGTCCTGGGCGTTCGACCCGTGATCGGGCGCGTTCTGACGGAAGAGGATCTTGCGGCTGCAAATACGATCGTGATCAGCTTCGGCCTCTGGCAGCAGGCATTCGCCGGCGATCCCGCTGTTTTGGGCAAACCCTTACGAGTGGGCGACCAAACATACACCATTGCCGGGGTGGCTCCCGCCGGCTTCCGCGGCCTGGCCGTGGGACAACCGGTGGATTTGTGGGTGCCCGTGACGGCAGTGAACCGGGACGGGCTCCGCAGCCCGCTCCGGAACCCGGTCGCAATGATATTCCGGGTTGTGGCAAGGCGCAGGCCGGGAGTATCGGAGGAGCAGGCGCGCGCCGATATGCAAGTGCTGGCGCGGCAGTGGAGCGCCGAATGGAA
>CAZMRK010000294.1:0-13264 GCA_964568355.1 uncultured Solibacteraceae bacterium
GAGCCAGTAGCACATGTACCACATGGCGGCGAAGACCACGAGGTTTTGTGGAATGGCTCCCAGGTTTCCCAGGAACGCGAACCGGCCGGTGAATACTCCGATACCGCGGTCGAGCCAGCCGCGCAGCACCTGCGAGAACGAGTAGATGAAGATGGAATTCATGCCGACCACCAGGAACGGGAACGTCCAGCCCTTCCACTGCTTCACTTCAATGATCCAGTAGAACGCTGCCAGCAAAAGGATGACCCAGCCGGCGCTGAAAAGGGTGAACGAGGCGGTCCACAGGCGCTTGACCATGGGGTTGAACGGTTCGAGGGCCAGACCCAGCACAAAGCCGGCGGCAGCGGCGGCGAGCAGAATCTTGAGCTTCTGCGCGTGCGAGCGGCCGGTGCGGAGCAGCATCCCGGCCCAGCAGCCGAACAGGATGGTGACAGCGTTGCCCAGGAAGTTGATGGTGGTGTAGTAGCCCGAGTAGTTATAACCCAGAACGCGCCGGTCGATCACGGCGCCGATGTTGCCCGTTTGGGAAAACGGACCGTCCGACCCAGGGAAGAGAACGAACAAGGCCCAATAGCCGCCCACCAGAGTAATCGCGGAGACCACCTGCCAGGAGAAACGCAGCCGGGTGATCAAAAAACAGATCACGTAGCCGAAAGCGATCTGGCAGAGGACGTTGATCAACTGCAACTGCGGACCCCGCTGGCCGGCATTGAAATTCGAGAGGATGTTGCTCAACACGATCAGGATCAATGCGCGCCAGGCGACGTGCCCGAACAACTGGCGCGCCGTAGCGCCCTGCTCGATACGGCGGGCGAAAGCGAACGGCATAGCGACGCCCACGATGAACGTGAAAGCGGGCTGGATGAGATCCCAAAGCGTGACGCCGGTCCACTCGGTGTGATCCACCTGTCGGGCCAGCCAGGCCCATTGCGGGTAGACCTGAAGCGCGGCCAGGCCGAAGCCATGGCAGGTGAGGAGCACCATGACGACTCCACGATAGGCGTCCAGGCTAACAAACCGGCCGGAAGTTTTTTCTGGTTTGGAAGGCGCCGGCGGAGTGGCCGCGGCAGGGGTGGTTGTGGACGGCAGCGTCTGAGTCGCCATCGAATTACCTCCATACAAGAATACAGATTTTGGGCCGCGACGTCACGGCCGGCTTGGCGGAATATGGCGCTAGGCGGGCGGCTTGGCCGGCGTGGCGCGGTTCAACATCGCATACAGTTCCTGGGGGTTCACCGGCTTGGCGAGGTAATCGTTCATTCCGGCGTTCAGGCATTTTTCACGGTCGCCCTGCATGGCGTTGGCGGTGAGGGCAATGATGGTCAGGCGGCTGCCGGTGGCCTGTTCCATCTCCCGAATGCGCCGCGTGGTAGCCAAACCGTCGAGGTTTGGCATCTGGACGTCCATCAGAATCACATCGAACTCGCGCTGAGCCAGTTTTACCAGGACCTCTTCGCCATTCGCCGCTGTCTCTACACGGTGCCCCTTCCGCTCCAGCAGGCGCGAGAGGATAAGCTGATTCACCCGATTGTCTTCGGCTACCAGGATGTCGAAGCACGACCCGTTTGCCGGATCGGCCTCGTGGCAGTTCGTCAGCGGCTTTAGCGCCGGACGAAGCGCAAACTGCGCCGTGAAATAAAACGTCGAGCCGGCGCCGACGGCGCTTTCGAGCCAGATCCGTCCGTTCATCATGGCTGCCAGCCGTGAGCTGATGGCCAATCCCAGGCCGGTGCCGCCGTAGCTCCGGGCAGACGAGCCATCGACCTGCCGGAATGGCTCGAAGATGAGCGCCTGCTTGTCTCGCGCGATTCCGATACCGGTGTCGGCTACCGAGAACCGCATCGTAACATCATCAGCGGAGCGTTCCTCGACCTGCACATCAACACGGATGTGACCTCGATCCGTAAACTTGATGGCATTGCCTAGCAGATTGATCAGAACCTGGCCCAGGCGGCCCGGATCTCCGACCACAAGTTCGGGAACGTCCGCGGCGACCGCGTGGTGGACCGCCAGCCCCTTTTCCGAGGCGCGTACCACGATCGTCTGGATGGATTGCTCCACGGATTCCCGAATGCAGAAGGGAACCGCCGCCAGTTCCATGCGGTTGGCTTCAATCTTGGAGAGATCCAGAATATCGTTCAGCAGGGCCAGCAGAGAGTTGGCGGATTGACGGGCAATGGTCAGATAGTCGCGCTGCTCGTTGTTCAGTTCTGTCTCCAGCGTAAGGGCGAGCGCTCCCAGAATGCCGTTCATCGGCGTACGGATCTCATGGCTCGTGTTGGCCAGAAACTGGCTCTTCATTTCATTGGCTTCTTTCGCCTTGAGGAGCAGGGCTTCGATTTCCTGTTTCTGGTGCTCGACGACCGCTTTTTCGCTGAACAACTCGCCGGTGCGCTGCTCGACGGCGGCCTTCAGCCGTGCCTGCTCGCGCACCAGGCTGCGCGCCTTCCAGCGCACCGCCAGGCCGATCAGACCCAAGGCGACCAGAACGTATAGCGTTCGAAACCACCAGCTTCGATACCAGGGAGGCGCAACCGTAAAAGTCAGGGAAACGGGTGAAGCGCTCCAGTGGCCGTGTGCATCTCCGGCCATCGCTTCGAAGGTAAAGGTGCCGGGGTAGAGCGCCGGATACCGCACAAGGGGCTGGCTGGTTTCGGTCCACTGGTCGTCGGCGCCCGACATGCGATAGCGAAATATCCCGCGATTGAGGAATGAAAGGGAGGCCAGTTCCGCCGTGAAGGAATTGGCCTGGTAAGGCACCTTCCAAGACCGGCCGGGAGTGACCTCTGTGGAGCCCAGGTAAGCGGAGGAGAGAACGGCCGGCACAGGCGATAGTAGTTTCACACGGTTGGGGGCTGTCAGGTGAGCCAGTCCTCGGCTGGTTCCGATCCAAACCTCGCCATTGTTGTCGGCGTGGAACGCGTTGGCGTTGCAGTCGTCCCAAACGACGCCGTCCTGCTGGCTGTACGCGATCCAATCCTCACCAACCCGAGCCGCGATTCCGGCATCCGTGCCGACCCAGAGACGACCCCGCGAATCTTCACCCAGGAAGAGGATGTAGTTCGAAGGGAGGCCGTCGCGTTCGGTAAATGAAGCAACTTTCAGCGTGCCGTCCGGCCAGTGCAAGCGGGAGATCCCCAGGGCGCGCCGGTAGCTTACCCAGACGGATCCGTCCGAGCTGGTGGAGACGTTCGAAAGGGAGTTGTCCGCCAATCCGTGGTTTTGGCGAAACCGCTTCCACCGGCCGCGGTCCCAAAGGAGAAGACCGCGGCTGCCGGCGATCCAGAGACGGTTGGCCCGATCGCGCGCCATCCGAAAATAGGCTTCTTCCGCGGCCTCAGGAACCGGGACCGTGAGCTTTTCGAAGAGGATGCCGGCCCCGGAGCCCGTACTACGAAACAGGCCCCCGCTGGTGCTTACCCAAAGGCGGTTCTCGGCATCCAACTGCATCCCGTTCAGGCGATCGTCGGTAAGGCCCTGGGCGGGACCGTAGCGATGGATCTGCCGGGTGTCGGGATCGAAGCTGGCGACCCCGCCGGGAAGCGCGCCGATCCATAACATGTGGCCGGCTGCTTGAATGCTGCGAACCTTGTCGGCGGGCAGACCGTCGCGCGCGCTCCAGAGCGGCCATCTGGCGGCTCCCGGAGAGAAGAGATTCAGCCCGCCGTCGGTCCCGATCCAGAGGCGGTTGTGTGCGTCCCTGGCGATCGCAGAGACGCTTTCGTGTACCAGTCCTTCAGCGGGGGTCCAGCCCTCCCACTTGCCGTAGCCCAGCCAGCGGGTCAAGCCGGAACCCCAGAATCCGATCCAGATCCCGTCTTCCCGATCCCGGAACAGGCAGGACGTTCCGTTGGCCGGCAAGCCCTGTGGAGGACCTACCAGGTGCCAGCGATCCCCCCGCCGCACGGCCACGCCGCGTCCGGTCGAAACCAGCAGGCTACCATCGGGGGCATTCAGCAAAGAGCAGATGAATCCGGCCTGGGGTAGTCCGCCGTCCTGGCTCGTAAACCGATCAGAGCCATGACGCCTGACAAGCAGACGGGTTACACTGCGAGCCCAGACGTCGCCCGCCTGGTCTTCGACGATCGCCTGCCAGCGGTCATTCGGAACGCCGCGTGATGCATCGAAGACCTCGACACGCCCTTGTGCCAGCCGGCACAATCGGTTCCCGCAGCCAAACCAGATGCCCGTCCGAGTGTTGGCAACAGCTTGCACCTCCCCATCGGGCATGCCTCGGGGGTGTATGGGAGCCATCCGAAATTGCCCGGGCATGGCCCGTAGTTCCACCAGGTGAAGCCCTTTGGAAGTACCCAGGTACAGGTGGGTTGCGTCCGATGTCAGCGAATTGCGGGAAACTACTTCAATCGAGCGCGAGAGGCGAAAAGATTGGAATTGGCCTCCGATTTGGCGGGTCAGGAAATCCCTCGTGGCGATCCACAGGCTGCCGTCAGTCGCCAGGTGCATTGCCTGAATCGGAGTGGCTGGGAGGCCATGCTCCGCGCCGAAAGTCTCGAAACGATTCCCGTTATAGCGAAGGAGTCCCCGCGGCGTCGCTACCCACAAGAAGCCTGTGCGGTCCTGGGCGATGCTGGTGATCGCCAGATTGGTGAGACCGTCTTCCCTTCCATAGACCTTAAATTCGTAGCGTTGCGCTGCCGCCGGCAACGCCAGCAGCAGGCAGGAGACGCCGCAGAAGGTTCGAATGAAGGACACCCGCACTTGTTATCTTATCGACACTATACAACTGAATACGACGGTACAGGGCCCTCCCCTGATGCCGCGGCCGATTCGGAAGAGCAAGTGTCCGAGCGGTTTTCTGATTATCTCCGATTACTTAGTACGATTGCCGATCCACGTTTTCCGGCGGACCATCAACGCCAGGCCGGCCATGGAGATCGCGAATAGGGACACGGTGGCCGGTTCGGGGACAATCTGCCCACGAATCTCACCCGCCGGGAACATGCTGGTGTGAATGTTGATGTAGGACTGGAAAGACTTGATATCCGTTACGAGTTCGGGAGTCAAGGTGAACGTATTGGTGAACGTACCCGAAGTGTCACCCGTTACGAACGGCGGGACAAAGGGGATCACCACGCCGGCATTCGACCCGAAAGAGGCACAGCAGTGAATGTGCGCGTTGGTGGTCGGCGCCAGCAATCCCGAGTAGGAGAGATCGACCATCAGCGTCATGGCAATGTCATCCAAGGTTACGGTGGCGAAACCAGTTCCCGGGGAGTCGGTTCCGGCCTGCGCTCCATCCAGGTTCACAGTGTAATTCAGAATCGAAGCCTGCGCGGGTGCGGTACAGGCAAGCAAGGCAATCACAGACAGAGTGACAAGCAGAGTGCGCATAGGCAGAGTATGCCTGCAACCCGTCTGAGAAAACAATGGCTCCTAACACTTAGCGAGAGTGTATGCCGAGAATTTACACAGTTTACATGTATCGAACGGGACAGGGTGCCCGCATCGCGCCTCAGCGGAATAAATCGGACAGGTGCACGGGCCGGCCGTTCTCGTCTTGCAGCCAGAGCGCAAAACCGGTCCAGTTGAACGTCTGATTGAAATAGTTGGTCAGCCGCACTACCAACTCGTTCTCACCGGCGCGTATCGGCAGGCTGAGGGAGCGCGTTCGGAAGCCCGGGCCAAGCTCGGCATTGTGGTACACGGTCGCGCCATTCAGTTCTATTTCGATCGGATCATCATGACTGAGCCAGGCTGGTAACACGGCGGCATGTTTGGCAAGGAACCGTCTACGCGCCAGAAACGCGTGGCCGTTCCCGCCCAGGAACTTCTCCCCGTTCACGGCAACTCCGTGACGGCTCAGATAGGTAAGGTTGAGGGAGGGGCCGCTGGTCTCCTCCCAGAGCCAGCCGGCCCGGAAGGACTCTCCTTCATTGTGGACATCAAAGCTCTCTCCGCGATCCAGATCAGCGACTGAAGGCAAGCCGGCATACAGCCCTGCATGGCGGGCGCTGGATTCGAGAGGAATCGGAACCGGTCCAAAGGCGTCCCAGGTTTCTGTGATTTCAGGCGAACCATCGGGAACCGTTGTGTCCTCCGGTGAGTCCTGATACCAGACCGCGACCGTCTCCGGGCGGAGTCCGGGAAATGCGCCCCACTCCAATTGGAAGGATTTCTGGAAGACGTAGGGGTTCTCGAAGTGGTGCCGGTATCGTCCGGCGACGTTGTTGATTGCTTGCGCATACGGCTGGTGCTGCCCGCGCCCGAACCAGGCGAAGGTGAAGTAGTCCTCGCCGTTGACGCCGTGCAGAAATGCGGGATGGGACGATTCGCCGTCAATCACCGCGAAGTCGCCGCCGCCATGATCATGTCCCGAGTTGAACAGGGACATGCCGAGCCACTGGCCTCTTCCGCGGATATAGAGTACCTGGTGCGGATGGTGGCCATTCGTCCGCAAGGATTGATGATACAGAGCATGGAAATATCCCCAGTCGGCCGAGAAAGCGGGAACGCGCTCCAGATCCAGTTGCAGGGTAGCGGTCGCGGAAGTCGTACTTCGATTCTCCAGATATATCTCACAGCCGCTGCGAAACGGCATGGGCAGATAACTGGCGGCGAGGTGCTCGGAGATGCGCTCGAAGGACGCCCCTTTGAACTCGCCGAAATAACGCCGCAGCGGTACATCCACGGCATCCGATTTGGCTTGGTCGTAGCGGACCTTGAGCCGGAGGTCCGCATCGATGGGTGCATCCAACAGCAGGCGGCGGACAATCGCCGGCCCACTCGCCCGCCCGAGTAGAACCCGTTCGCCCGGCTCAATGTGCTTCGATGGAAATTCGACATGCGTGGTGGAGACCGGCGCCGCGGCCTGCGGATGCCAGCCTTCGTATCGCATCTCGAGTCCGGAGTCGGAAGTTCGCGCGCGTAATCTGATGCCGCGCAGGCTGTCATCTCCAGTCCGATAATCGATCTGGCAGAAGAAGAGCTCCACGCGATCCTTGACCTGCACCAGGTCAATGCGAAGGCTTTTTTCGAAGGGTACCGGCAGATACAGGTTGTAATCACGCTTCTCAGGGTCGACCGGCACCGAACTGCCCGCCCCCGGTGCCTGCGTCACCCGCGCCGCGGCGTCTACAATCTGGTCCAGCGAGCCGCGCAGGCTGGGTTTCGTCTCTCCATCGACGAAGAACTGCCATTCAAAGTGCGGCCCATCCTTGGTCCATGTCGACCAGATATGGCGAAGGGAGCCGGTTCCCTTGATGTCGAGCACGGTGAAACGGAAGCCCTTGCCGGTGAAATATCCCGCATGGCGATCTGTGCTTTCTACGAAGCTGTTCTTCCCGGGGCGATACGACTTCAAAACATGAATATCGCGAACCGCCGGGGGGATCGTGAACTGGGCCGAAGCCTGGGCCACAAGCAGCGGAACAAAAATAGCAAACGTGCGGGGGCGCATGGAACTATTCTCTTCCATGGCTCGAGGGGGAGGGATTAAGCGGTGGAGCGGGAGACGGGAATCGAACCCGCAACCAACAGCTTGGAAGGCTGTGACTCTACCATTGAGTTACTCCCGCTTGGCACTTTCATTGTAGGAGATGGCTGCGACGCCGGTCAATGTGCGGCATGCTGGAAGATGCACAGGCTGAAACGATGCACGAGATGAGCATAGCCGCATCGGTACTGGATGCAGTCCGAGCCGAATCCCGGCGCCGGGGCGAGTGCCGCCCGATCGGAGTCGGGCTGCGAGTCGGCGAGTTGGCTGGCGTGGATCCCGAATCCCTGCGCTTCTGTTGGGAAGTGCTGGTGGCGGATACGGAGCTGGGTCGTCTTCCGCTTTCGATCGAATTCCGGCCCTGGACGAACCGCTGCCGGCGCTGCGGCCACACCTTTCGGGTGGAGGACTACAATGTCAAGTGTCCGGCCTGTGGCTCCGTGGAGACCGAGCCGGCCGGGGGCGCCGAACTGGAGTTGGCGTGGCTGGAGGTGGACGAGCTGGTGGTTGGCAAAGATGAGCCGGATTCCCCTGGAACGCAAAGTTCTGAATGAGAACGACCGCATCGCCGCGGAACTCCGCTCAGCCTTCGTGCGGCACGGCATCCTGTGTCTGAACCTGATCAGTTCACCCGGCTCGGGGAAAACAGCGCTACTCGAGCGCACGTTGGGAGCGTATCCGCCGGAGATGCGTGTGGCGGTTCTGACCGGCGATATCCAGACCGACAACGATGCCAGGCGGCTGGCCCGCTTCGGTTTCCCGGTTCAACAGATCTCGACCGATGGCGCCTGCCACCTGGACGCCCGCATGGTGGAGAAGGCGCTCGCCGCCTGGCGCCTGGAAACGATCGATCTGCTCTTCCTCGAAAACGTCGGCAACCTGGTCTGTCCCACCAGTTACGATCTGGGCGAAGAAGCGCGCGTGGTATTGATGAGCGTACCCGAGGGCGAGGACAAGCCGCTCAAGTATCCGGCCACGTTCTTCCATGCCGACCTGGTGGTGATCAACAAGATCGATCTGCTGCCCTACGTGCCGTTCGACCTGGCGCAGGCGCGGGAGAATATCCGGCGCGTGCAGCCGGAGGCCGGGATTCTGGAAGTCTCGTGCACTTCGGGCGCAGGCATCGACCAGTGGCAAGCCTGGCTGGAACGCCGCCGCGCGCCTGTGACACACTGAAGGCGTGACCGAGCATCCTTTCGTGAATGCCACCCTCTTTGCCGGCCTGGGCATCGTCGTATTCGCCGTGGCTTTTTACGTTCTCGCGAAGCTCTTGCCCGTCGACCTTTGGCAGGAGATTCTGGAGAAGCAGAACACGGCGCTGGCAATCCTGGCCGGAGCGGTCTCGATTGGAATCTCGCTGATTATCGCCGCAGCTATGCATTAGCGCGGCCGGCCTGTGGTACTTTCGTATCTATGGCGTTTGAGTCCGATAAAGTGATGTTCGAAATCTACCGCGAAACCGAGTATTCAGGACGGTTCCGGGTAGTTTACTTTACCGAACTGCAAGATCATAACAAAGAGACCGAAATCAATCGTGCCATGGCGGGGGAGCACTTCTACGACGGCTTCATCAAGAACTACCGCAAGGAAGAGGCCAAGGAGATCATCGAAGGTATGCTGGCCCGTTTGAACGGCGGTGAATCACTTTCCCCGGACGACGTGGAAAGGGCTTTGGGCGATCACGTCGCCTGAGCGCGTCAGACTTGCAGATTACCCGTTTCCCTCATCTGAGCGAACCGCAATTCCTGGGCTGCACCACCGCGTTTGTGGATTCGCTTTTCGGCGAATTGAATTCCGCAGCCATGTACCTGCGCAAGCTCGAAGGACAACCCAAAGGATCGGCTTTTGCCTACGAGATGTCGCTGGATATCCACCGCTACGGCGCTCTGCTGGTGCTGGACCGCTGGGCCGCTCTGGTGCGTGCGTTCGGCGGCCATCTCCAGCTCAGCAGGCATCCGGATATCCTGGCGGAAACCGCCGGCCGGGTGCAAACAGCGGAGAACATCCTGGCCCGGGTCAATCAGGTGATCGATGCGGCGTCGCAATATACCGGCGACCTGGTCAACGGCTGTACGCTCGCGCTCCAATCGCTCTCGACCACTTTTGCGGAGGAGCGCCAGGCTGCCGAGGAGATATCCCGCCTGGGTCCCATGCTGCCGGAAGATTACCACCAGGCGCGGCGCGTGTTTCTGGAAGATCTGGCCGCCCGCTAGCCGGCGCGCGGTTCCGTTCCGCACGGAACCGCGACCGCGAGGGAGCGGACTTCTGCGTGGGCCTACTCGCGAGCGAAGATGGCCATGTACTGCTTTTCCGGAATATGGTCGTGCTTCGAGAGCAGACGGAAATGCCCGGTCTCCACTTCCCGGATCAGCCCTGCCTGATCCAGGCGGATGTGCTTCATGGCATCGCCACCGGGCATTGCCTGCGGGCTCTTGTGGTACTCCACGATCACCAGCCGGCCGCCCGGCTTCAGCGCCCGGTGAAAGCCGCTCAGCATCTGCTCCGGATAGTTGTAGTGATGGTAGGAATCGAGCGCCAGAATGATGTCCACCTGGCCATCGGGCAGATGGGGATCCCGTTCGCTGCCGCGGATGAACGTGACGTTCTGCAGCTTCTCCCGCTGCGCATACTCGGTGGCGGTCTTCAGGAAATCGCCGAAGATGTCTTCGGCCAGGACCCGTCCCTGCGGACCTACCGCGCGGCTCAGGTAAGGCAGCATGAAGCCCACTCCCGTACCCACATCGGCCACCACGCTGCCCGGCCGGATGCTCATGGCCTGGATCAGTGCTTCGGGCTTCTGCGTCGTGGGGCGGCTTGGGTTCGCCAGTCCCTGCGCAATCTGTTGACGCCCCTCGTGGGTTTGGTAGCGGGTATTGGCGTCGTTGGCTATCTGGCCGGAGAGGACATTCCACCCGGCACAGAGTGCGGCGAACACGGTGATCTGCAGAAAACAGGCTCTCATAGGGGCGGCTCCATAGCCAGGGCCAACGGTGGTTCGCGCAGGAAGTCGAGGTGCGCCATCTCTTCCACCGCCTCGCGAACGGATTGTTCCGAGGTTGGCTCCACAGTGATGACAAACGGGAGATCGTGCTTGGTCTCGCAGGGCAGTTGCAGCACTGCCTCCAGGCTGATGTGCTTGGCTGCCAGGATGCCGCCCAGCCGGGCAATGATCCCGGGCTGGTCATCTACCCGAAAGCGCAGGTAATAGGCCCGCCGCTGTGCCTGGACCGAAACCGGGCAATACTCTCCCAGCCGCTCGTGGGCGAACGGCGAAACCCGCTCGGGGCTGCCGCTACGAATTTCTCTGGCGACGCGCATCAGGTCGCTGACTACGGCCACGCCCGTGGGCGCCGGTCCGGCGCCGCGCCCGTAGTAGAACGTGTCCTGCCCGTAGTGACCCTTCACCCAGATGGCATTGTATGCTCCCAGCACGCCCGCCAGGATGGTGGAGCGCGGAATCAATCCGGGTCGCACCGAAAGGATCAGGCCGTCCGGCGTTTTGCGGGCGGCGCAGATCAGGCGGATGGTATGCCCCAACTGGTGCGCGTACTGAAAATCCATGGGCGAGATGCGGCGAATGCCTTCCACACAGATATCGGCGGGCGTAATCTTTTGGCCGAACGCCAGGGCCGCCAGGATCGCCAGCTTCGAGCGCGCATCCAGACCGTCCACATCCGCGCTGGGATCGGCTTCGGCATAGCCCAAACGCTGCGCCTCGGCCAGCACATCGGCCAGGGGCGCGCCGTGCTTTTCCATCTCGGTCAGAATGTAGTTGCTGGTGCCGTTCAGAATTCCGTAGATCGCCTCGATGCGATCCCCTGAGATCCCCTCGCGCAGCACCGCGTGAATCGGAATGCCGCCCGCCACGCTGGCTTCCATCGCCAGGTTGATGCCCGCCCGGACGGCACGGTCGCAGATCTCACAGCCGGCCACGGCCATCAGCTCCTTGTTGGCCGTAACGACCGATTTGCCGCGGGCGATGGCGCAATCGATGATCTCCCGCGCAACCGTGGTGCCGCCGACCAGTTCGGCCACGATGTCCACTTCGGGATGCGCGATCAGCTCGCGCCAGTCAGCGGTGCGGAAAACCGGCCCGAGCGATTCCGGCAGCGTCTTCTGCGCGACCGAACGGCTGCAAACGGCTGCCACCCGCAGCCGGAATCCGAGCTTTTCCGCGATCTGGCCGGCATTTTCCGCGAGAATGGCAAGCGTTCCCGAGCCCACATTGCCCAGGCCCACAATGCCTACATTCACCTCTTGCATGGTGTATCTATTATGACATCGGAGTCTCTCGAAGACGGCCGGCGCCTATGATGGGAACATGATCCAGGGTCAGTTTGGAAGATTGGCGGCGCTTCTCGTCCTGGTTGCGCCGGCGGCCTCCGGCGCCTCCGCGAGTCTGGCCGTGATCCCGCCTTATTTCGAGAAAAACCAGGGGCAGGTGGACCGCCCAGTCCGGTTCCTGATGCGCACGCCCGCCTCGCTGTGCCTTCTGAAAGCCGGTGAGGTGGAATGGCGTTTCGCCGGAGCACCGTCCGCTCCATTGCGCATGGTCTTCGCGGGAGCGCACCTGACGTCGCCGCCGCTGGGGCTGGACCCCTTGGCGGGAACGACAAACTACCTGCTGGGAAGCCGTCCACGCCACTGGACCACGGGTGTCCCCGGTTTCCGCCGCGTCCGCTATCGCGACGTCTATCCCGGAGTGAGCGTCGATTTCTACGAATCCGGCGCCGGCCTGGAATACGATTTTCTGCTGGCGCCCGGCGCCTCCCTCGCTCCAGTCCGTCTGCGCTTCAGCGGAGCCGGCAACCTCCGCGTGCTCCCAAATGGCGACCTGGCGATTTGGTCGGCGGGCGGCGAGATGCGGCACCAGGCGCCCCGGGCATACCAGATCATCGCCGGAGTACGGCGTCCGGTGCCCGCGAAGTTTCACCTGCTCCCGGCAGGTGATGTCGCGTTGTCCGTTGAGACCCACGATCCACGGGCCGCGCTCGTAGTAGACCCCTTGGTGAGCTACCACAAGGATCTGGAGGCGAACGCTACTACCGCAATTCAAGCCATCCACGTGGATCCGCAGGGCTACGTCTACGTGGTGGGCAACACCATAGCAACCGATCTGGCCGCGACTGCCGGCACGCTGCCTCACGTTGCCCCTGCCACTTGCAACACGAACCCGGCTACCGGCCAAAGTTACCCCTGCCAGCAGATATTTCTCGCCAAACTGCTGCCCGATGGCGGCGATTTCGTCTACCTGACCTATCTGGGAGGAAGCGGTGCCAACCTGGCTACCAGCCTGGCCGTGGATGCCGCTGGTACCGCCTGGGTGGCCGGAAGCACCAGTTCGCGCGACTTTCCGGTTACGGAGAAGGCCGTGCAGACGGCCTGGAAAGAGGGCCAGTGTTCCACTTCCGGCCTGGGATTCACATCCACCTATCCCTGCAACGACGGGTTCGCCCTGGCCGTCAATCCGGCAGGAAATGCTCTGGCTTACAGCACCTTTCTGGGTGGCAGCCGGAACGACGTCGTTTACGGAATCGGCATAGATGCCCAGGGAGACCCGTGGATCGCCGGCGGGACCACGTCTCCCGACTTCCCCGTGGCAGGTCTTCTGTTCCAGCGCGGTCTCAGTGGGTCACAGGATGCCTTCGTGGCTCACATGGATCCTCGGGCCGGCAAGCTGTTGGCCTCCTGGTATCTGGGCGGCTCCGGAACCGACTATGCCACCAGGCTGGCGCTCGATTCCGCTGGAAATGTGTACATCGCCGGCAGCACCGGCTCCGCCGATTTTCCCGTCTCGAACGGCGCGCTGCA
>CAZMRK010000295.1:0-7475 GCA_964568355.1 uncultured Solibacteraceae bacterium
GAACCGGACGCCGGTCCGGGTCGGGTGGCAGGGTGGCAGGCAGTGATACGGAAGGATCATTATGGCTACTAGATCGCGCACTACCTTTAAAAAACGCCAAAAGGAACTCGCCCGGCAGGAGAAGCAGCGCGACAAAGCCGCCCGGAGGATGCAACGGAAGATGGAGAAGATGCTTCATCCGAACAGCGGCTTGGGTGACGAACTGGACGGCACGTTCCCAGATGGCGAAGCAGATGGCACCGTGGGCGAGGAAGACTCCCTCGGAGAACATCCGGCTTTAGGCACGGATCAGGCTTTGGGCACCCAGGCCTGAAGCTGGTTGCAGTTTTTAAACACAGTCCCACACATCGAGATGGGATAGGGCCTCCGGCGGATTCCTGCGCCGGCGGCCCTTTCTTTTATAATTCAGAATCACACTCATGAAAATTACCAATGTGGAGGTTCTGGTTCTGAAGTCGCCCGGGCTGTATCACAATCCCCAGGGCTCGGAGGAACCGGTGGGGCCGACGTATATGGGAGTGGTGCGCGTCTCGACCGATGCCGGCATCACCGGATACTCGGATATGGAGACTTCGGCGACCGTCGCCAAAGCCGCTGTGGACGCGCCGCGCTGGAGCGAGCCGGGCATGGAGTGTTTCGACGGCTTGGCTTCGCTGCTGATCGGAGAGAATCCGCTGGAGGTCGAGCGGCTCTGGTACAGAATGTACCGGGGTAGTATCTACTACGGGCGGCGGGGAGTAGCGATTCAAGCCATTTCCGCCATCGACATCGCGCTGTGGGACATCATGGGCAAGTTCTACCGGCAGCCGGTGCATATCTTGCTCGGTGGTAAATGGCGAGATAAGGTGCGGGCCTATGCCAGCACGCTGTTCCGGCCTACGCCGGAAGCGATGCGTGAGGCGACGCGCGGCTATTTGGATCAGGGATTCACCGCGATCAAGTTCGGCTGGGGTGTCTTCGGCAAGGACCCGGACCAGGATATCCGCCTGGTCGAAGCCGCCCGGATCGAAATGGGCGAGAAACTGGACCTGCTCGTCGATACCGGCTGGTTCGTCGAGAGAACGCCGAAACAGGCCATCCAGGTGGTGCGTTCGATTGAACCCTATCGCCCGTTTTTTGTAGAGGAGTTGCTTCATCCGGAAGACTACGAGGGCTATCGGGAGGTGGCGCAGGCCGTCGATCCGCTGATCGCCTGTGGCGAGCAGGAGGCCACGGAATGGGGGTTCCAGCGCCTCATGGAAGAGGGCGGCGTAGACGTCCTGCAGCCGGACCTGACCCGTTGCGGCGGCCTGACCGTGGGCCGCAAGATCGTGCATATGGCTGAGCGCGCCAACGTGCTGGTGATTCCGCACTCCTGGTGCTCCGACCTGCTGACCGCGGCCTCCCTGCATCTGAATGCTTATCAGCGGAGGGCGGTGTTCATCGAGTTCAATACCTCGCAGGGTCCCTTGAGCCGGGCCATGGTGCGCGACCCGCTGCGGCTCGACGACGGCTTTGTGGCTGTGCCCACAGGACCCGGGCTGGGCGTGGAAGTCGATGAAGCCACGCTCGAAAAGTATCGCATCGCCTGAGGCGGCTCAGGGATTCACTTCCGACGGAGATTTCCCGCCGAGGTTCAAACCGAAAGAAGGCTTCTGCAGCGTGCCGGTGACCTTGATCGGCAACTGCGCGCCGGAGCCTTTCTTTTTGTTTTTGAAAAACGGATCGACCAGCTTCAGCAAAAAGGACTTGATCCCGGTGGTGGTCTCCGAAAGCTTGGCATCGAGCCGGAGCGTTCCGCGGAAATCCAGTTCCCGGCTCCGCATGCCGCAGTTGCCGCGAATCGACACGCGGGCGCCGGGTACTTCGAAGTAGAGATCGGAGATGTGGATCACGCCTCGGTCGACGCGGAAGCGGGCCCGGAGATTGGAGACGACACGCTCCGGCGTATCGTCGGCGCTGGCCTTGTCTTTGTCTCTGTCTTGATCGTCGCCGCGGCCCTTCTCGCTGAGCTGATTTACTTTGGCCTGGACTTTGGGATTGGTGAAGTGGCCGGACCGCACACGAATATCTCCGTCCAGAAATAACTTCTCCGAGGTAGGCACTTTTCCGGGCGGAAGCCGGAAGGCAGTGTGGAGATCGACGGCGCCGGTCATTGGCGGTACGGCGGACTTGACGCCGAGCTTCAAAAGATCTTCCATGCGCGCCTGGGTGGCGGTGACATCCAGAATCACCGTCTTGCCGCGGACGCCTTCGACCTGGGTGACCGCCCCGCAAGCGGTAATCCGGGAACGAAGAAACTCGGCGGCGACAGGCTCCAGTCGGGTGTCTCCGTTCGTGCCGTCGACGACCGCATGAAAGCGCGTCCGGAGATGCACGGGATGGGCCGCCGCTTTGACCTGGAAATCGGGGACGTCCGTGTCTCCATCCACTTCGATATTCTCCAGCACGCCCTGATAGTGTCCGCGCGACGAGAGGATGCCGGCGATCGTGCGGAAGACGGACAGGTCAGCGTGCTCGAAGCGGTAGTCGCCGGAGACGGGAGTCAGGCTGGGTTCGTCCTTTTGCCATGGGCCAAACCTGCCGGTGCTGACGATCAACCCCGGAGGTTTCGGATTGGAGAGCGTAGCCCGAAAAGTCATAGGGCGGGTGGCGCTGGCCGATTCGATCGTCAGCCGGTAAAGGTTCATGTCGTGCGGCAATTTATCGGCCTGCTGCGGCAGAATCTGCAGAAAGCTGCCGTCGGCGATGATCTCGTCCACGATGACATCGCCCGAAGATCCGCCGGACTTGCGCTGGGGAGACCGTTTCGGAGCCTGCTGGCCGCGCGGAGGTACGTGGATCTGCAAGCCTTCCAGCCGGACCTGCCGCACATGGCGCGGCGATCGAAAAATTCCCCATGGACTCACCCGCGCCTCGAAGCGGCGGATCCGGATCAAGGGAGGCAGGTCGATGCGGCCGTGGTGCCGGAACACGAAGGCCTCGCCGGTGACTCCGATGTGCGGAACCAGCGAGAGCTTCACCGGTCCTAGCTCGACTTGGCTGGCCATGCGATCTTCCAGGAAATCGATCATGCGTGCGCGAAGCATCGATTCCAGATAGGGCCTGGCCGCGGCCCACCACAGGATCGCCAGGCCTAGCAGGCTCGCTCCGGCGATCCACACAACTTTGCGGACTTGGAAAATATGTTTCGTCCGGGATGCGATGCCATTCATCCGTGGCGCCTCGCATTTCCGTGTAGCACCCCGGTTTCCAGCGGATGAAAACGTCCCTTTGCCTGGGAAAAATTTTCCAGTCAGCTCGTTAAGAAAGATATAGGAACCGTAAGTAGAGGAAAGGATCTTACCGTAAGATACTGGCCGCGGAAGCAGCGCATCCTTAGCATGGAGAATTAGCGATGACTCCTCTGGAATATACTCCTGCTGATGATGCGACCGCTAAAATAACGGTTAGCGCTCTGACCGTGAAGTCCGCTTCCTTACGGTCGCGATTCGGTGGCAGAACGGAACCGCGCGCACCAGCAAGCGGACGAACCGAATCACTCGGTGAGGGCACTAGCCAAGACTATGCGAAATGCTACACGAGTTGTTATAGCCGGACGGTAGCCTTACTCCGGTCGCGGGGTGCTTCGCAATCCGATGCTGTCGAGTTTGCGCAAGCGGCTTGGGCCAAAGGATGGGAGAGCCTGCACCAGCTTCGTGACTGGAGTCGCATCGTCCCCTGGATCAACAGTATCGCCCTCAATATGTATCGGACCTCGCTGCTTTCAAGCAGCCGGGAGAGCGCTCTTAGCGAAACCATACCTTGCGGGCCGGAGGGCTGGGCCTCATGGGAAGTTCGCTTGCTTCTGGAAAAGTGCCGGCCCGAGGATAGCGAGATTCTCGTGTCGCGATATTGGAGTGGCTTGAGTATTCAGGAGATCGGCCGGCAGCATAACTGGTCCGATGGCGCTACTCGCGTCCGATTGCTGCGGGCGCGCAGGAGTTTGAAGCGAGAGATCGAGAGATGATCGACCTCTGGAGTATTCGCGCCGGCGCAACGAAATATGTTTATGCCAAAAGGAATCGCGGTCTATGCCGTTCTCTCGGAGGGAGCAAAGGCGCATAGCGTTGTGGATCGCTTCAAGAGCGCCGGATTTCCCGGGCAGGCGCTTTCTTCTGTGGTAATTGAGGACGGCAAGCAGCCTTCCATCCGCAGTGGCTGGGCGGCCAAGATCCTGCAGGCTCTGGGATGTGAGCCGGGATGCGCGGCTATGGCCGGAAGCGACTTGCGTTCCGGAGACATCTTCGTAGTGGTTATGTGCGGAGACTTGGACTCTGCTGCTAAGGCCGCGGAGTTACTCGAAAACTCGGGAGCCACCAATGTCTGGGCTGCACGGACCAGCAATGCGGCATATGTGTGATTCCTCGCGCTCATAGGTTGGCAGAGCCGCGGTTTTGATGTTAGTATTGGAGCGCACGGAGGAGAAGGTATCCCCGATACCATCCGCAGAAAACTCAAAAGTAAAACCAGTCACCAGGAAAGCGGCGTAGCGAAAGAATGCGCGGCCGAAGGAGAGATTCCGGAGGCGGCGCTTCGCACCCAGTTGGAGAAGATTCTGGCGTCCCAGGTCTTTTCCCGCTCGGAGCGCATGAAGCGCTTTCTTCGCGTGGTGTCGGAAGCCGCATTCGATTCGAGCCATGCCCCGCTGAAGGAGTATGCCGTGGCGGTCCAGGTTTTCGGAAAGAAAGAAGGCTTTGACACTCGCACCGATCCCATCGTGCGTGTAGAAGCGCGCCGCTTGCGGGATAAGCTGCGCGAATACTACAGCACTGAGGGCGCGGACGATCCGATCGAAGTCTCTCTGGGAAAGATCGGCTATATAGCGAAATTTGCCTTGCGCTCGCCGGTGCCGGGGCGACAATTGGTATCCGCCGCTCCGGAGACGCCGTTCGAAGAGCGGCAGCCGGAGAGCGCTGTCCTTGCCTCGATTCATTCGGTGGCGGTCCTGCCGTTTGTCGACATGAGTCCCGACAAGGACCAGGGTTATTTCTGCGACGGTATTACCGAAGAACTGATTCACGCGCTAACTAGCGTGCCGGAGTTGCGCGTCGTCTCGCGTAGTTCCTCTTTTCTGTTCAAGGGAGAGGCTCAGAATATCCGTCACGTCGGGGACGAACTGGGCGCGGACGCCGTGATTGAAGGCAGCGTGCGCCGGGTCGAAAACCGCATTCGCATCACCGCCCAGCTCACGAACACGACGGATGGTTTCCATTTGTGGTCGGAGACCTATGACGAGCAAGTGGAGGAAGTCTTCGAGGTGCAGGAGCGGATTGCCGCGGCCATCGTGGATACGCTGAAGGTCCAGCGGGCCGGCGCGGTATCCCAGCATCTGACCCGAAGATACACGCAAAATGCCCGTGCCTATCAGGCCAATCTGCGCGGCCTGTACCATCGGAATAAGTCGAACCCGGAAGATCTGCGCGCCGCGATCCGGTGCTTCGAGGATGCGATTGCGGCCGATCCGAACTATGCGTTTGCGTATGGAGGGCTGGCGCTCTGCTACTGCCAGCTAGGCTGGCTGGAGGTTCTACCTGCCTCGGAAGTGTGGTCCAAGGCAAAAGCCAGTGCGCTGAAGGCCTTGGAGTTGGACGCTTCGCTGTCGATGGCGCATGTGGCGCTGGGCTGCGCGCTTTGCGCCGGCGACTGGAATTGGACGGAGGGCGAAAAGTCGTTCGCTCATGCCACCGAGCTCGACTCGCGGGATTTCTCCTCGCGAAACTGGCACGCGGTCCTGAGCCTTGCACCTGCCGGGCGGCTCGACGAAGCTTTGGAAGCCATTCAATTGGCGGCGCTGCTGGGGCCTCATTCACTGCAAGCGCACAACCACGTGGGACTGATTCATCAATATCGCGGGGAGGTCCGGGAAGCGATCCGGCAGCACCAATGGGTCCTGGAGCAGCAGCCTGATTTCCTGCCGGCGTTGTGGGACCTGGGCCGCGCCTACCTTGCCGCAAATGCATATGAACTCGCTGCGGAAGCCCTGCAGCGAGCCTATGCGGCTTCGAGCGGCCTGACGGATATCCGCGCCGGCCTCGCCTATTGTCTGGGACGGCAGGGGAAGCGGGAAGAGGCCCTGGCAATCGCTGCGGAATTAATCGCGAGCTCTCGGGAAAGTTACCTCCCATCTCTTTCCATGGCGCGCATTTACGCGGGGCTGGAGGATACCGAACAGGCCTTCGAGTGGCTGAACAAAGCGGTGGAGGATCGCTCCACAAGGCTGGTCGAGTTGCCGGTTGATCCCATGTTCGTCGCCTTGCGGGCCGACGAGCGTTTCGGTGTGCTGTTGCGAACTGTCTGCCTGAGGCCCTGAGCGACAACCTGCGTTTTCTTACTTTCCTTTAAGTGGATCTCTGTAACACAGTGGCTTCCTAAACTATCTTCCAGGTGAGACAGCGATCGAAGGCATTCGAATTGCTGAATCCGTGGTAGCGGATGAATGCTCCGGCGGAGATGATCCGCCGGAGCAATCTACTGGAAAGGGGATAACGTGTTAAGTCTGCTACTTTTGATCTTCCTGATCCTGTTGGTGATTGGAGCGCTACCTACGTGGCCGTATAGTACCGGCTGGGGCTATTATCCCAGCGGCGGACTCGGCTTGATCGTTGTGATTCTGCTATTGCTGATCTTGCTCGGACGTGTCTGAGTGAAAAAATCCGGGGACGCGCAGTTAGAGAAAACTTACTTCGGGAGGAGAAGAAATGAATCGGGATCGTTTCGAAGGAAATTGGAAACAAGTAAAAGGTAAGGTGAAAGAAGCCTGGGGCAAACTTACCGACGATGACCTGGATGTGATCGACGGCAAGCGCGAGCAACTGCTGGGAAAGATCCAGGAACGCTATGGAATCGCGCGCGACGAAGCGGAACGGCAGTTGCGTAATTTCGATGCTAGCCTGAACGACCCTACCACTACAGGGCGTACCTCGGGAGCAGGGCGGTAATGCACAGGGTCGCCACTCTCGTTTCATCTGGCATGGGTGGCGGCCCTTCCCACGATGTCTCGAAGGGGCTGGAAACAAATGGGACGGAACGAACCGACGTGCGCCCTGTCGTCACGCTGGTGGCAGAGGATGAGCCTGCCGTGCGAAACCTGGTCAGAATATTGTTGGAGCGCGAAGGGCACCGTCTGCTGATTACTGCGGACGGGCAGGAAGCTCTGGACCTGGCGCGTAGTTATCAGGGCCAGATTCATTTGCTGGTGACCGATATCGTGATGCCGCGGCTGCACGGCGATGAGCTCGCGGCCACCCTGCTGAAAGAACGTCCGGGAATCCGGGTATTGCTGATGTCGGGCAAGCTGGCGCAGGAACCCATAACGGCGGAAATGAGATTGGCGTTCCTGCGGAAACCGTTCGCCCTGACGGAATTTACGGCTGCGATACGCCAGGTTCTGACCGCTCAGCCGCGACTGTAAGCACTGGTGCCCGGAGTTGCAAGTTCATTGAATCCGAAAGTGG
>CAZMRK010000296.1:0-10678 GCA_964568355.1 uncultured Solibacteraceae bacterium
GCTCCGGAATGCAACCCCTGCCCTTGGGTTCGATAGGTTGATCTATATTTTTCAATAACTTCGGAGACAAACGAAAATGATCCGTAAAGCTTTCCTGGTGGCGCTCCTGGCGCTCTCTTTCTTCGCGACGAGCCAGACAACCGTAGCGGAAGATCCCGCTCCGGAATGCAACCCCTGCCCTTGGGTTCGATAGGTTGATCTATATTTTTCAATAACTTAGGAGATAAACGAAAATGATCCGCAAAGCTCTTATGGTGGCGCTGCTGGCGCTCTCTTTCTTCGCGACAAGCCGGACGACGGTAGCGGAAGATCCCGCTCCGGAATGTAACCCTTGCCCTTGGGTCCGGTAAGTTACTCATACTGCACGGGCCAGGTCCCGCCACAGAACTGACCCTGGTGAAAAAAGATCCAATTTGCGAGGTCTCGATTTTAACAATTTGATGGTAAGCTAAAGTTGGGGCCGCACCCGAAGATGATCGAAAGTGGCAATGCCGTTCTGTTTCTCCGGGTTGGGATGTTGGCAGGCGTCGGTGTACTGAGTTGGCGGCTCTATCAGATGGGGCTGCACCATAAGTATAGGGTTTTCTCGGCGTATCTGCTGTTTTGGATTTTGCGTTCCGTCGTGCTCATGAAGCTAGGCGTGCGGAGCGTCCTCTACGCCAAGGTTTACATTGTCACAGAGCCGATAGTATGGCTTTTTTACATCCTGTTGTTGCTTGAGCTGTATTCTCTTGTGCTGGAGAAGCACAAAGGACTGTATTCGTTGGGAAGGTGGACGTTGTACGGGGCCATGGGAGTAGCGGTCCTGGTTTCTACGCTTATTTTTATTCCACCTTCCGGGGGCACCTACGCCCAATCTGTCGCTCTCTCCTACATTTTCCTCTTAAAACGCGGTCTGTTTTGCAGCCTGGTCATTTTTTTGCTGCTCATCATCTATGTCCTGACCCGCTATCCAATCCCCCTCAGTCGCAACGTGATCATTCACAGCATTGTCTATAGCGTCTTTTTCCTGAGCAATACCCTAGGCTCTTTATTCTTAAGCATGCTCGGCCGTAGCGTTACCGAAGTCGTCAATCTGCTCATGACGGTGGTACAGGTGGCCTGTATTGGCATCTGGCTACGCTATCTCACTTTACAGGGTGAAACGGTGACCATGACGGCCCACCGGGTCTGGGAGCCGGGGCAGGAAGAGCGTCTGGTGAGTCAGTTGAATAGCTTAAATTCAGCGCTCATTCGTGCCGCCAGGACCAGGACCTAGATAACATAAGTAGGCAATACTTTTCGTTGCATTTTTGAAAAATTCCGACTACTCTAAGCAAATAAGAGGAACCGAATGAATTACACTTTGCTAGTTGCCAGTTTGCTGATCGCCGGGACGTTCGGATCAGCCATGGTCCTGCTGTTCCGCAAGTTGCTCCAGCCGCAACGGTCGCTTCCCACTTCTACCGATTGGATTCAGGATCTTTCCGCGAGCCGTTACCGCCCCATGGCGCGGTTGTTGAGCAATGACGATTTCCGGTTCTTGGCGTCGCAACCGGGTTATAACCGAGCGATGGCGCGACGTCTCCGCCGCGAGCGCCGCAAAGCATTTCGCGGCTATTTGCGCTGCCTGACAAGGGATTTTGGCCGTGTTTGCACCGCGATTCAGCTCCTGCTGATGGATTCGGCGGCCGATCGACCGGATCTGGCTGCCGCCCTGGTGAAACAGCGGGCGATCTTCCGTCTGAATCTGTTGGCCGTGGAGTGCCGCCTGCTTCTGCACGCCTGCGGCTGGAATCGCATGGTGGATGTGCGCGATCTGGTCGGCACCCTGGATGTGCTGGGCGGCGAACTGCGTCGGCTTGTGTTGGTTCCTCAGACGGCCGGTTCGCTGGCGTAAGCCGCGAGTTTGTAATCCGCTGGATTCCAGAGGCTTGTCGATTGCGGCAAGCCTCTGGATTTATTGGATTTCCTGCCAGTGGCCGGCTCCCGGCCGCCATCCCCTCTACAGCTTCTTGAGCAGTTCTTTGGCTTCCTGGAAGCTTGTGAACTGGCGTTCCGCGGCGCGGAATTCGCGTGTGTGCACTCTCCGGCGCGCTCCCGTATGGTCCACGGGAAAGCGCAGGTGCAGCATCTCGTGGAAAAGTACGTATCGAAGCGCCAGCATAGGCACCTGCGGGTCATCGAACAGCGAACTGATGATGATGGCGTTGTGTGAGGGATCAAAGTGGCCCAACATGCTACGCGACGGCCTCCTGCTCCAACCCAGCAGTGGTTGTCCCAGCAATCCGTCGAAATAATTCCCGTTCAATTCCCGAAAAATCTCCTCTAAATTTCGGCATTTTCCCTGGGGTCCGGACAGGAATTTGCGCCCGCGAATCTGGCGAATGAGGTGCATCTGCCGGCGCATGTCGCGGCGGTTGAGATACAGCCGGTAGCGGTGCGTGTAAACCCGTGGGATCTGGCGGCGAAAGAGCTTGCCGATCAGAATATAGGCCAGGGCTTCCTGTACCGGAGCCGGAGCCCCCTCGAGCAAATCGGTGATGCGGACGTGGATGGCGCCGTTCTCCAGACGAATGAAACTGTCGGCGTTCGCAAACTGACAGAAGTCGACTCGGATCTCCGGGAGAGCGGTCCGTGGTTTGAGATCCCGAAAGACGCGCGCATAAATTTCGACCGGCGTCTCGAATAACAGGGCACTCTGGGGTCCGGAAACAGCCAAGTCCGCGAAGCGGTCTTGCATTCCTCTAGAATTTAACATATCAAGGTGAGGGCGAACCTTGCATGCGGCATTGCACCCGGGCCGCGCAAGATTTGGCCGGCAGCGCCCGGCGTGGAACAATAGGATCATATAAAGATTGAGAGGAACCTTGCCTAAGGCCAAGATTACGGCGCTCGGTTGCTACTCGCCTCCGCGCGTCCTGACAAATCGAGATCTGGAAAAAATGGTGGATACCACCAGCCAATGGATCGTGGAGCGAACCGGGATCTGCGAGCGTCGCATCGCCGATCCGGACGTCGCCACCTCAGATATGGCGGTGGAAGCGGCTAAGGCAGCGCTTGAGCAGCGCGGCATTGCGGCGTCGGAACTGGATGCCATTCTGGTCTGCACGGTCACACCGGACATGTTTTTCCCCTCCACAGCCTGCCTGGTACAGAATCGCCTGGGTGCCCAAGGGGCCTGGGGGTTCGACCTGATTGCCGCCTGTTCGGGATTCGTCTACGGCCTGACCACTGCCGCCCACCTGGTTTCGGGCGGAACGCAGCGGAAAGTGCTGGTGATCGGCGCCGATACCATGAGCCGGATCATCGACTATCAGGACCGCAGCACCTGTATCCTGTTTGGCGACGGTGCCGGCGCCATGCTGCTGGAACCGGCCGACGGCAGCGACGACGGGCTGGGATTCATCGATTTTCTCGGCGAGGTGGACGGCTCCGGTGCGGAGTTTCTGCGGATGCCCGCGGGAGGCAGCCGCCGCCCCGCCAGCGTGGAAACGGTGGAAGGGCGCATGCACTACGTGCATCAGGAAGGCCAGCAGGTCTTCAAGTACGCCGTCCGCAAGATGCACGAGGTTTGCGAGCAGTTGCTCGCCCGCAATGGGCTGACCGGCGAGGACGTCGCCATGTTGATCCCGCACCAGGCCAACAAGCGGATCATCACGGCCACCGCAGAGCGTCTCAAGATCGGTCCCGAGCGCGTCTCCATCAACATCGAGCGCTACGGCAACACCACGGCCGCAACGATTCCCCTGGCCACGCGCGATGCCATCGCGCAGGGACGCCTGAAGAAGGGTGACCTGGTCCTGTTTGTGGCGGTCGGCGCCGGCTATACGGTGGGCGCCAGTCTGTGGCGATGGGCTTTCTAACCGGCGCTTAGCGGCGCGCCGGCGCTTCCCGAAGGCGGACGCCGATCTCCACTTTGCGCGGCAGATCCAGCGCGAGGATTCCTCCGGTGTCCGCTTCCAGTTCTCGCATCTCTTCCCCATCCACTTCCACATCGTAGCGGTGGTGCGGCTTGAGACCCAGGACGAAAGCCTCTTCCTGGTCCTCCTGAAGCTGAACGCGGAATTTGCGAGCCGATTTCCCGAAGACCACCACGGCATCGGGCAGCAGCACCGGACTGGGGGCCGTATCGAGGTTCAGCAGCGCTGGTTGTCCGTCGCGGAAGATCTGCAGCTTGCCGTCGAAATAGCCCAGCCAGGTGGCGTCATCCTCCCAGGAGGAGCGAATCAGCAGCCGGCCGAAGTGGGCGTCGTGATAGACCAACGGAATATGAAAATAACTTAATCCGGGCTGGTAGGGATTGGCCCAAAGGAACTCGTAGCCGATACCGAAGGTGCCGCGCATCAGGAAATGGTCGTGCATGAGCCAGCCCTGCAAGACCTGGCTCTCGGCGGCATTCACGTCGTAGGCGACCATGGAAAGCTCCGCGGCGCGCGAGAGCGCGGCCCGGCGAAGATCGGGTTCGCCCAGAGTGGCGCTGGCGGGTATGCGATATTCGTTTTCGGCCGCCGGGTAAGTGGCCGGGTAATAGCTGAGTAGTTGAAAGATCGGCAGATCCTTGAAAAACCGGGGAGCGGAGTCGCGCAGTTCGATGTTCAGGTTGTCGCGCAGAGCGTGCAGCAGTTCGAACAGGGGATAACTGTCGTCCCGTTCGAGCGGGCCGCGCCCTTGTTTCAATTCCGGCGCGATGCGCTGTTCCCACCACTCGCGGACGGTTTGGGAAAGCACCCTGGTGGCTAAAGTCGGATTTTCATCTTCCCCTCCCAAAGCGATAGCGGCCAGAACACGGCCGCGCACGGTGCTGACGTGCGAATCAGAGCTACTCCCTTCGATTCCCTGGACCAGCTTGCCCATCAGGTTTTTCTTCTCGGCTGGGCTGAGCAGCGGCTGGCACCAGTCGAAGACCAGGGCCAACTGGCGCAGGTCGGTTCCGGCGCCCAGGGCCCACGCGACGGCGCGCCGGCCGATGTCCTGATCGTCCGAGGTGCGATAGTAGAGGGCGTAGCTGAAACCGGGTTCGGGCATCGGCGCCTTGCCCGCGATCAGGTTCTCCAACTGTTGCCAGCGCAGCGACTGGCGCTCGCGCTCGCGCCGCAGCAGCTTCAGCCGCTTGGTCCCTAAGAAAAGCCGGGGGTGATCACCGTAAACGGAAAAGCTGTCCTCCTGGCCCTGGGTCCACGCCGGGGTTGTGGCCAGAAGCAGCAGGACAAAAACCTGGAGCCGCCGCATCTTCCCTGATTGTGTCATACCGACACAGGTCCCGCCCACTTGACCACAAGGCGGAGGTTGTTAGAAAGCGTAAGGTCCTTTGGCTTTGCCGGGTTCTACGGTATTGACACATGGACATCCGATTGCTACTTTCGGTGGTGAATTGGCGAAGTAACTCTCAAACCTGCCCTCTGTTGCAACAGGCAGGAGGAAGAAGAGTGGGCGCAGAAGACAACGTGCTTGCGGGAGCCGGTGTTTGGATTTACTGCTTCGCTCGCTAGTCTTCCCTTGTTGGTTGCACCAGAGGGGTTTTTTGTGCCGATCACGAGTGGATAAGAGCTCTCCCGGGGTTCCGGTTGCGGCCGAGGTCGTACGGGCTGTCGTGGCGAAGGAAAAAGGACGCGGACCTCGCCAGGGTGGCTCTGCGATGACCCGCCGCCGGACTCCCAGCCCAAACACACGGGCGAGCCGCATCGGGCGTTAAAGGCTCCGGCAAGTCTCTGGAGCTGCTCCGATGCGGCTTTTTTCTGCCTCATGTTATCCTCATAAAGAGTACGCCCTCGTCTGGATACACGCGTTGAAAATTGGTTTTGTCAGTTTGGGCTGTCCAAAAAATCTGGTGGACAGCGAGGTCATGATGGGGCAGTTGGTGGCCAAAGGCCACGAACTGACGACCGAGCCCGGTCAGGCCGAAGTCCTGGTAGTGAACACCTGCAGCTTCATCGACCCCGCCAAGCAGGAGTCCGTCGATACCATCCTGGAGATGGCCGAATACAAGAAGACCGGCGCGGCGAGAAAGCTCATCGTGGCCGGCTGCCTGGTGGAGCGCTATCGCGACCAGATCCGGAAACAGATGCCGGAAGTGGACGCGGTGCTGGGCACCAACGAACTGGACCACATTGTCGCGCTATGCGAAGGCTGGACCGAGGAGGAAACAGCCGGTGCGGCAGCCCCCTACCTGTACCACGACCTCACACCCCGGGTGCTGGCTACGCCGCGGCATTTCGCCTACCTGAAAATCGCCGAGGGCTGCGATCATCCCTGCACGTTCTGTGTCATTCCCCAGTACCGCGGTAAGTTTCGCAGCCGGCGCTTCGAATCGGTGGTGGCGGAGGCCGGACGATTGTTCGGACAAGGGGTGCGGGAGATCAACCTGATCGGCCAGGACACCACCTGTTTTGGCGAGGACCTGGGCCTGGGCGACGGACTGGCGCTGCTGCTCGACCGTTTGGCGCAGATCGAGACCGAACACGAAAAGTGGATCCGCTTTCTCTATGCCTACCCCAACAAGGTGACCCAGAAGCTGCTCGACACCATCGCGGCGCATCCCTCGCTGGTGAAGTATCTGGACATGCCCCTGCAGCACGCCAGCGCGGCGGTGCTCAAGCGCATGAAGCGCGGCGCCTCGGGGGACATTTTCCTGAAGCTGCTGGAGCGCATCCGGCGTACCATTCCCGGGGTCGCCATTCGAACCAGCTTCATCGTCGGATTTCCCGGGGAGACCAGCCAGGATTTTGAAGAGCTTTGCGCGTTCGTCGAGGCGGCGTGCTTTGACCGCCTGGGGGTGTTCTCTTACTCCGACGAAGACACCAGCGCCAGCTTCGCGCTGGGTGCCAAGGTGGACCGCCGCACCATCTACAATCGCAAACGGCGGCTGATGGCGCTGCAGCGCAGGATCTCGCGCCGGCGCAATGCGGCTATGGTGGGCTCGGAAGTTGCAGTCCTGGTGGAGGGCCGGTCGGCGGAGACGGACCTGTTGTGGGAGGGCCGCATGCCGTCGCAGGCGCCGGAGATCGACGGAGTCACCTTGATCAACGATGTCGAAGGCCGCGAGCCGGTGCCTGGAGAGATTCGCCGCCTGCGCGTTACCGAGGCGCATGACTACGACCTGGTGGGCACGCTGCTTGCCCCTCATGAACCGGCTCCCCGGATCTCCGGCGGAGCGTTTCCTGCTCAGACGCTCAATCTGGTCCACATCGCTCCGGCTGTCAAGCCGCAATTGCCATCCTCCGGAATATGAGCATCCACTGCCCCATCTGCAAGAATCCGGTGGAGTTGGGGGCGCCCTATTTCCCGTTTTGCAGCGAGCGCTGCAAGCTGATCGATCTCGGCAACTGGGCTTCGGAGAAGTACGTGGTCTCTACGCCGCTCGACCCTTCCACCGCCCTCAAAAAGCCGGAGGAACCAGGCGGGGATGATGAAGAGCAGTAAGCTCGCGATTTCGATCGCTTCGTGGTTCGGCTGCGGCTACGCACCCGTGGCTCCGGGTACGGCGGGCTCGGCGGCAGCGGTGGCCATCGCCATTCTGCTGGGAGAGAGTGCCGGATGGCGGCCCTGGCATTTCGCCGTGCTTTCAGCGGCCGCAACCTTGCCGGGCATGTGGGCGGCCGGAGTGGCTGCCCGCGAAAGCGGCCGCAAAGATCCGGGTTTTGTCGTGGTGGACGAAGTGCTGGGGCAGTGGCTGGCCCTTGCGGGCGCTCATACGCTCGACTGGAAATCCTATGCCGGCGCGTTTCTGCTCTTCCGCATCTTCGACATCTGGAAGCCGGCTCCCGTACGCCAGCTCGAGGCGCTGCGCGGAGGGGTGGGGATTGTCGCCGACGATCTGATGGCGGGCCTCTACGCGGCACTCGTCCTGGGAATCGCGGGATACTTTCTATCCTGACCGGTATTTCTGCGCGGATCGGCCGGAGGCATTCAGAGAGCCGATGCGCGTGAAGACCACTCCCTGAAGGTCGCGGCTGTTACAATCTGTATTGATATATGGCTATGCGCAAACCGTCCAACGGGCGTCCCCAGATTGCTCAGGTCACGCCGGCGGCGGCCATCGCCGGTGGCGAATTTCAGATCCGGGGGAAAGGTTTTGCCAAGGGAGAGCGTCCACGGGTCAATATCGGAGAAGTCGCTGCTCCGGTCATTATCGGGTCGGATTCCCTGGTGATTGCCCGGGTTCCCGAAGGGGCTTCCGCCGGGGAACTCGTAGTCGAAAGCGGCGACCAGGCCAGCGAGACCTGGGCCTGCGACATCGGAATTCCCATTGCCGACAGCCTGCATCCGGTGGCCAATCCTGCCGTCGACAGCTTCGGCAACATTTTCAGCACCTTCAGCGGTTCGCGCGGGCAAAAGGTGCCGGTCGCGGTCTACAAGATCGACCTCAATTACAACGTCAAGCCTTTTATTAACGACCTCATGAATGCTACAGGCCTGGCCTTTGACCGGCAGGGCCTGCTGTACGTCTCTTCGCGCTTCGACGGGATTGTCTACCAGATCACTCCCAACGGCAACATGTCCATCTTTGTGGAGGGCATGGGCGTGGCCACCGGGCTGGCTTTTGACGAGGAGGACAACCTCTACGTCGGCGATCGCAGCGGTACTATTTTCAAGATCGCGCCCAACCACCAGATCTTCGTTTTCGCCACGCTCGAACCTTCCATCGCCGCCTATCACCTGGCGTTCGGGCCGGACCGCTACCTGTACGTCGCCGGTCCCACCACCTCCAGCTTCGACTCGGTCTACCGGATCTCCCATAAGGGCGAGGTTGAGGTGTTCTACCGCGGGTTGGGGCGGCCACAGGGAATCGCCTTCGACGAAGAGGACCGGCTGTACGTCGCGGCTTCCTTGAGCGGCCGGCGGGGCGTGGTGCGCGTCAACCCGGCGCGGGAGGTGGAATTGTTCCTTTCCGGACCGGGGGTCGTGGGCCTGGCGTTTACGCCATCGCGCTCGCTGATCGTCGCGACCACCAATGCGCTGTACCGGGTCGACGCCGGGATCAAGGGACGCTCTCTTCTCTGACATGAATGCGGAAATCATCGCTGTCGGATCGGAGCTCCTGACTCCGCAGCGAGTGGACACCAACTCGCTCTTCCTTACCGACCAGTTGAACTCCCTGGGCGTCGAAGTCGCTCAGAAGTGCGTGGTGGGGGATCACCGGCAGCGGCTCGCCGAGGCGATCCGCCGCGCGGTTTCGCGGGTGGAGATCGTCATCCTGTCCGGCGGCCTTGGTCCGACCGAGGACGACCTGACCCGCGACGCCGTGGCCGATGCGCTCGACCGCAAGCTGCTGTTTCACCCCGAGATTGCCGAGCAACTGGAGCAGCGCTTCGCGCAGATGAAGCGCAAGATGGCCGAGGTGAACAAGCGCCAGGCCTTCATCGTGGAGGGGGCGGAGATTCTACCCAACGATCGCGGCACTGCTCCGGGCCAATGGATCGACGAGTCGGACGTTTCGGTTCTGCTGCTGCCCGGACCGCCGCATGAGCTCAAGGCGATGTTCACGCGCCAGTGTCTGCCGCGCCTGTCGCGCAAGGTGCCCCGGCAGAGCATCGAGAGCCTGGTGCTGCGCGTGGCCGGCATGGGCGAATCGGACCTCGATCAGCTCATCGCGCCGGTTTACACCAGGTACACCAATCCGGTCACCACGATTCTGGCCGCGGCCGGTGATATTCAGGTGCACCTGCGCGCCCGCTGCGACACGCAGGCCGAAGCAGCGCAACTGCTGGCCGAGGTCGGAGGGCCGATCGAGCTGCTGCTGGGCGATCGCATTTATTCGCGCAACGGCGATCCGCTCGAAGTGGTGGCGGGGGAAATGCTGAAGAAGCATCACGCTACCCTGGCCGTGGCGGAGAGCATCACCGGCGGAATGCTGGGCGAACGCATCACCGCGGTTCCCGGCAGCTCGCAATACTTTCTGGGCGGATTCCTGACTTACACGGATCGCATGAAGATCGAGATGCTGGGGGTCAGCGAGCGGACGCTGGAGCAGTTCGGCGCGGTGAGCCACGAGACTGCCGAGGCCATGGCGATCGGCGCGCGGCGGCGTACGGGCGCCACCTATGCGCTTTCGGCTACCGGCATCGCGGGACCGGGCGGCGGAGAGAGCGCGCCGGTGGGCACCGTCTATATCGGCCTGGCGGATGCGTCCGGCTGCCAGGTGATCCATCGCCAGTTCCCCGGCGACCGGGCGCGCAACCGCGCCTTTGCGGTCCAGTGGGCGCTCGATCTGCTGCGGCGGAAGTGTACACTGGTAGGGATTTAGAATCCCTGCTACCCCATGTCCTGGAAGGCGCTCAGCACTGTTCTTCTTTGCTCGCTTCTGAGCCTGTTCGGGCTCTCCGGCGGCGACGAGGATGTCGCATCCTCTTTCGATCACCAGGAGGTCATGATCCGGATGCGCGACGGTGTCCGGCTGCACACCGAGATCTATGCCCCCAAAGGCGCGCATCCGCCGCTGCCGTTCCTCATGGTGCGGACGCCCTATGGCACGCGGGGTTTCCGCGATGCGCTCAACAACGGCCCCTATCAGGAACTGGTCAAGGACGGCTACATTTTTGTGACGCAGGATATCCGGGGCCGGTACGAATCCGAGGGCCAGTTCGTGATGCTGCGGCCTCCGCGTGAACGGCACGATTCCCGGGCGATCGACGAAGGTACGGACACCTACGACAGCATCGACTGGCTGCTGCAACACGTGGCCAGGAACAACGGGCGG
>CAZMRK010000297.1:0-3715 GCA_964568355.1 uncultured Solibacteraceae bacterium
TAAGGCGTTTGTCATGCGGGTGCCGCAGGTTGATGCCGACGGCAATGAAACCTCCGGAATCCGGCTTCCTGCGATCGAGGTTCCCCTGGCGACCTATATGGGGTGGAACTTCCGGGACAAGTCCATCGGGGCGCCCGACGAACTGTACAGCATGATCGGCTCCACCCTGCCCTTCGCCCGCACCAGGGATGAGCGCCAGGCCAAGGGCGATCCGAGGCTCTCCGTCGCGGAACGATATCGAAGTCGCGCTGACTATCTGGGCAAGGTCGCCGCGGCTGCGAAACGGCTCGCCGCCGATCGATTTTTGCTGGAACCCGACATCCCCCTGGTCACGCAGAAGGCCGGGGAACAGTGGGATTACTGGATGAGCACTCCGCCTGAGCCAAAAGTACGCGCATCCAATCCGTAACCTGCGGAGAGGCGTCACTTCGCTGTCCGCTCGTAGCGACGCTCACGCCTGGATCTCCGGAAACCAGAGGCGCCGTGCGGTCTCGCCGAGAATCTGCCGGCGGGCATTCGTACTGAGCGGTAGCACTTCCGTAAAAATGCGAAGGTGCTCCGCATAGGTAATCTTCGGCGTCCATAGGTCGTTCGGAAAACTACTCGTCCAGACGCAGCGCTCCGCGCCGTAAGCATCGATGATCCGCAGGCAGGGCTCGTGGAGATCCTCGCAGGGGAATTTCCGCTGGGTGCCGGTTCCGATGAAATCCAGCTTCGGATAGAGATTCGAAAATCGCGACAGCTTCAAAACCGCCGCCAGGCTGGGTGCGAGCAGCGGTCCGGGCTTCAAGTCCATGCAGTGGCAGAACCCTACCGTCATCCGCGGAAAATCCCTCAGCAACTTTTCCGCACTGGGGACCATCTCCCGCCGCATGAGGAACAGATCGATGGTCAGGCCTTCGTCCGACGCCATGTTCCACAGAGCGCGAACACCGGGGTCGTCGAAGCTCTTCCGGGAAGGCGACGGGACACTTCGCAGCGACGCCACGCCATATTCGCGTGCGAACTGCTGCAGCAGGCCGGGGCTGTGCGGATCATCGGGATCGAGCGTGCAAACGCCCTTCAGCCAGCCCCGATTTGCCTTCGCGCTGTCGCAAAGGTACCGGTTGTCGTAGCCATAGAACGAGACGGTCTGGATTGCGCGCACTGCCCGCACGCCGTTTGCCTGGCTCACCCGCCGTAGATCTTCCACCGACGCTCGTCCGCCGGGCGGCCGCAAGGGGCGATCCTTGGGCTGGTAGCGCTTCTCATCCGGAGACTGGATGTGGGCGTGGCAGTCGATGATCAAGAAAGCACTTCCAGAACTTTGTCGACGTCGTGATCGTTGTTATAGACCGAAACGGAAAAGCGCACATGATTGCCGAAACGGCCAACCGTCAAAGCGGAATTCGGACCGGTGATCGAAATCTTCGCCTTCCCCGTGGCATTGGCCTGCTGGATCTTCCTGCGCGTCGCGTCGATATCGTGCGAAATGAAGGTGACGATGGAAGTCTCCGTCCCGGCGGGCGTGATGCACGTGTAGCCCAGCGGCGGCAGTTCTTTCCGAAGCCGCTCCACCAGCGGGCGCGCATGACTTCGGATGTTCGGAATCCCGATGCTTTCGATATATTTCAGCGATGCGTGTTGAGCCGCGTAGGTGATGACCGAGGGAGTGCCGCATTCGAGCGTGCCGATGCCCGAAGTGGGGTGGTTTCCAATATCCGGCTTCCCTGGCGCCGGCTCTTTCACCCAGGGTGAATAGTTCAGCTCCGGATGGCCTTCGAACATCGTGCCCTTCACGGCCGCGCCTATCAGGTCCTCCCGGACATAGAGAAATCCGAAGCCGTGTTCGCCCATCAGCCATTTGTACATCGCGCACGACGCCATGTCGATTCCCATCGCCTTCACATCGATGGGGATCGCCCCGCATCCTTGAATAATGTCCGCGTATAGATAGGCTCCGTGAGAATGGGCCAGGTCCGCCAGTTTCCGGATATCTTCGAGATGGCCATTCACCGAGGAAACCAGGGATACGGCGATCAGCCGGGTCTTGCGGTCCACGGCGCGCTCCATGTCGGCCGGATCGATCGTCCAGTCCCGGTTTCGCACAATGCGAACTTCCAGCCCTTGCAACTTCTGGCGCGTCAGGTAGTCCGAAATGGAGGTCGAATAGTGCAGATCATTGGTAACGACGTTGCCGCCGCGGAGGTCCATTCCATTGACCAGCGTGTTTTCGCCGATGGTCGTGCTGCCGGTGAATGCAATCTCGGCCGGCTTCGCGTGAATCAGGCGCGCGAACATCGGCTTGATCTGGGGAAAGCCCTCCTCCCAGAAATCCCGCAGGCCCCCGGTCCAGCCATTGCACATGAAATCCATATACCCTTCCATGGCGCGGACCGCGTGTAGTCCAAGGGGATGCTGGGCCGCGGCGTTGAAGTATGTTTCCTTCACCGCGCGCGGAAAATTCTTCCGTACCTCTGCGAAATCGGGGGCGGCGGCCGAAGCGCCTGCCGCGGCAGCCGCGATGCCGCCCGCGCCCGCCAGAAATTCCCGTCTGTTCATGGCGACCTGCTTTCTATTTGCCGGCCGGCACCCTGGCAAACAGCAGCGCAAGCCGGTCAGTCTTCAAAATTCGAAACGCAATGCAAACTGCATCTCCCGCCCCAGGCCGGCACTCGTAATCGTACCGAAGTTTCCGGCGCTGATCTCGCTCACCGGCGGATTGAAGGGCGGCGTGTTGGTGAAATTATAATTCTCCCAGCGGAACTGGATCTGCTTGCTCTCGGTAATCCGGAAATCCTTGAAGACCGCGAAGTCGACATTAAAGAGTCCGGGAGCCGTCAGGATGTTGCGTCCGCTGTTGCCGTAGTGCCCGCGAGCGAGCACAAACGCAGATGTGTCGAACCAACGGCTCACACTCCGCTGGCTGCTATCCAGCCGCCCATCCGCGATCCGATCCGGGCGCCGTGTGCAGCGCGGGCAGCCATCGTCCACGGGGGCCAGCGCCTGTGTCGGATAGAACGGCATGCCGGTCTCGATCACCAGTGTGCCATTGAGCTGCCACCCGCCCAGCAAATGCCCGGCAAAGCCGTGCTTTCCACGGTAGAACGGCAGTTCCCAGAGCCAGGCCGAGGTAGCGCGTTGCCGCTGATCCGTCTCCGCCAACCCCTTTTCCGCTGCCCAGTCATAGGGGTTATTGTGGCGGTCGGCGCCGCAGCACGCGAACGAACTGAACAGCGTCTTCGAAAACGTATAGGTCTGCAAAAACGTCAGCCCCCGGGAGAACCTCTTTTCGACCTTGGCCAACAACCCCTGATAGCTGCCCGAAGCATCCAGATTGATGCTTTCGATCGGCCCGAATTGCGGATAGACACGCGTCGTCGTTCCCGGAACGTACGGATTCATGGTTTGGGGTGCGTCGAAATGGCTCGAATGCGAGCCCATGTAGCCGATTTCGAAGGTGATCCCCTTGGGCAGCAGGTGCTGGATGTTCAGATTCAACTGCTCCACGCTGCCGACACCGCGCTGCGTATCGGCCACATTCAATTCGCTGGAAGAACTGACTTCCGCCTGGTCCGCCGTAGCCATGCGAATCAGAAGATTGCCGGCCGGGTTGAGTTCGTTGATGTTGATGTTGTTGGGCGGCGCGGTGGCCAGCGCCGGCACCCACATATTGATCATGTTCACGTTGTAGAAGATGCCGAAGCCGCTGCGGATGACGGTGTTGGTCCCGCCA
>CAZMRK010000298.1:0-6111 GCA_964568355.1 uncultured Solibacteraceae bacterium
TTCACCTTCGGGTTGTGTTTTGCCAGCACCCGGGTGATGGCCGCGGTCAGGGTCGTCTTGCCGTGATCGATATGTCCAATCGTCCCGATGTTGACGTGCGGCTTACTGCGATCAAATTTTTCCTTAGCCATGCGCAGAAACTCTCTGTTAAGGATTCGTTACAGGACTGCTTTGGAGCGCATACGCGCCGTGATCCAAATTCTGGAGCCGTTGACCAGGATTGAACTGGTGACCTCGTCCTTACCAAGGACGCGCTCTACCAACTGAGCTACAACGGCCCTGCTTGCCAAACCGCAAATCTGGTGGACGGGGGAGGATTCGAACCTCCGTAGCCCGCAAGGGGCGGCAGATTTACAGTCTGCTGCCATTAGCCGCTCGGCCACCCGTCCAGGTCCCCAAGATCCAACAAGGTTACAGAGAATGAATTCCCTGATGTATCGCCGGCTCTTGTACGATCCGCCCAAGCCAAGCGTGGCGAAGCACAAAGCCACCCACACCCACGACTATCAGGCTGAATTTCTATACTACCGCATTGAAACAGCTTCGTCCACTTTCCGGGATTTCCAACATTTTTGCGTGAGCACGGATCAGAAATTCCCGGCGGCGATGGACGCAATTTCACTGGGGCTCAATAAGCGGCGAAAGACCGAAAGATCGTCCATCAAGCCTACATAACTGATTCCTAAGCGGATAGCAGCACGCGAGAGATCCCAGGAAAAAGGTTCGCGGATAGCGGCAGCCGATCCCTGGGGCTTGCCGTCAAGATACAGCCGGGCAGTCCCATTGGAGCCTAGGCCGCTGAACGTGATGGCCACATTTGTCCATTTACCCCGGGCGAACGGCGGCTGTTTGACCACTACCAATCGTTTCTGGAAAGCCGGATTTTGGTCGGGAGGCACGTTTTGCGGATTCCACGACGCCAGCGCTCCGAAAACGCCCAGGCGGAAATGGCGCGGTTTGTCGTCCTTGGTAAAATCCACCCAGACTGCGGAGTCATTGTAAGCTTTATCGGTCAACTGAAGCGGGTCGCAGTATCCAGGCTCCAGGTCCTGGTCGGGATCGAGGCTGAGCCAGAACGAGACTGTGCCAGTCCATCTGCCTGCATCAAAAGCTACATTCTTTTCGGCCCGATAGAAGACGGCCTGGCTGTTTTTCTTTTTGAAGTGGAGAGCCCCACTGCCATTCAGACCCTTGCCGGAAACGAATTCTACGCCGGGGGTATGCAAGCCGGGCTGAGCAGAAGCCTGCTCCTGGTAGGAGCGGGCGGTGTAGATGCGACGGTCGCCGAGCGCGACCTGGGCATCGGTAGAGCCATCGAAGCGCGCTCGGAACGTAAGGTCTTTCTGAAGATCGGCTGCAGCCGCCTGGCTGAGCAGGGCAAGCACGAGTAAGAAGCGCATGGAAACAGTCTACAGGAGCGTCGCGGACGTACCGCGGGAACTCAAGGGGTGCTGACGCGGCGAAGGTGCAGGGCTAGATCGAGGTCTGTCCGAGCGATGTGATTCGCTATCCAATCCTGCAACACACACAAGCTTTCGACCGCCGCTGTCGGATCCCCGAGTGCAACTCGCTGAGAAAGATGTTCCATTCTGTCGCCAATCTTTCGATGCTCGAGAATGTGGGGTGCCGCCGCAGGATAATTCGACTGTTCCATCAGCTCTTCTTCGTTGTCGCGATGCGCATCGAAAAAGGCGCGCAAGGAAAGCATGATCCGGTCGATTCCCTCCCGGGGAGTACCGGCATCGATGGCGCCCCGCAACTCGTCCATCAGTTCAAACAAGATCGCATGATCGCGGTCCAGTTTCTCATATCCAAGGTTGATTGGCTTCAGCGTGGCTGAATCGCTCATGAACTGGAATATCGGCGGACAGAACAGGAAACAGTAGGGGAAGAGGTTGAGCGTTCCAGCCGCCCGAAAATGTTGACGAACCCAAGCACAACAGCTGGCTGATGTGCGCGATAATAGAGGCATTGCGCCGGGATAGCTCAGTTGGCAGAGCGCTTGACTTGTAATCATGAGGTCGCGGGTTCAATTCCCGCTCCCGGCTCCACCTTTCAAAAAATTCCCGACATCGCCACACCGACGGGTTGAAACACCCGGATGTGGCCGCCATCCGTCCCGAAGTCTGCGGTCGCCACTCGCCCTGGCCGGTCTCCGATGCGCGGGCGTACACTGGTCGTCATGAAGTGGCTATTCGGGTCCAGTGTACTGATTCTCTGCGGTGTGTCCGCCCTGGCCGTCGAGCCGGTTCCTGCTTCGCCTTTCCTGGTGGGTGTTTGCACCCATTTCGGCCAGGGAAAGGGTGTGCTGGCGGCCAATCTGAGCCTGATTCGTCAGGCCGGTATCGCGTCGATTCGCGATGAGGTGTTGTGGAACGGGATCGAAAAAGAAAAAGGCCGCCTGCAGATGCCGGCCGCATGGGATACGTTCGTCCGCCAGGCGGAAGCGGCGGGAATCGAGCCCATGTTGATCCTGGACTACGGCAATCGTTTTTACGACGGTGGTGATAAGCCGGTCTCCGATGCTGCTACCGACGCATTCGTCCGGTACGCAGAATTTGTCGTGCGGCATTTCCGAGGTGTGGTGCGGCACTACGAGATCTGGAACGAATACGACATCAGCATCGGCAGCAAGACGCCGGGGTCGGCGGAAAACTATGCCAAGCTGCTTAAGAAGGTCTATCCGCGCATCAAGGCCATCGACCCGTCGATCGTAGTCTATGGCGGCGCTATGACGCCTACGGGTGTAAAGAATGGCTGGCTGGAGAAAATGCTGGAGCAGGGCGCGCTGTCCTACCTGGATGTTGTCTCGATTCACACATACAATTACGGCGAACCAGGCCGGGCGCGCACGCCGGAAGCCTGGAGCGAGTGGATGGAGCGGGTCCAGGATTTATTGAAGAAATACAACCAGGGTAAGCCGGTGCCGCTTTATGTCACCGAGATGGGCTGGCCCACACACATCGGCAAACGCGGAACGCCGCTCCGGATTTCCGGAGATTTTCTGACGAGAATGTATCTGCTGAGCCGCACCCAGCCGTTTCTCAAAGGCATCTGGTGGTATGACTTTCAGGACGACGGTTGGAAGGCCACGTACAACGAAGACAACTTCGGTATCGTACGCCCGGACCTGACGCCCAAACCGGCCTATTTTTCGTTGGCGGGGATCGCCGGGCTGGTGGCGCAGGCCGAGTACACGGGCCGTACCGATACCGGTGATCCCGAAGTCTATGTGCTTCGCTTCCGGGAGAAGAGCGGCCGCGATGTGTGGGCCGTCTGGAGCGCCCACGAAGAGGACGAATGGCAGGTCACCCTGAAAGCCGAAGGAGCGAATCCCCAACCGTTGCGCCTGGGCGAAGTGGGCGGTCCAGTGATCGAGCGGCCCTGGGGTGCTCGCAGTTGGACCGAAAATCCCGAGGCGCCCGCCCGCGGCGGCGAGATCGAGATCGTCGTGCGCGGAACGCCCTGGCTGGTTACGGGGAATCTGGCCGGAGTAACTGTGAACGGTGTGACCAGGCGAGCCGCCAGGTAGGAGGCGGGCAGTCCGGGCTTCGGGCTGAAAGTCTGATATAGAATCGCAGGGATATGCTGCGGTTCCGGCTAGGGTGGATCGGGTGGATAGCGCTCGCGGCAGCGCCGGTTTGTGCTCAGGATGGCAGGCAGATCTTTGCCGCCCGGTGTTCCGTCTGCCACGGCGTCGACGGGCATGGCACCGAGCGCGGCCCCAATCTGGCTGGTTCCCGGCATGTGCGAGGTCAATCCGAGGAACAACTGCGTTCCGTGATCCGCAGCGGCATTCCGGCCGCCGGTATGCCTGCTTTTCCGTTGCCTGCCGGCGAATTGACCGCGGTGGCGGGCTTTGTGCGCTCGCTCAGCGCTTCGGCGGCCGACGCCCAAGCTCCAGGCGACCGGATGGCTGGAGAGCGGTTCTTCTTTGGGAAAGGTGCCTGCGCCGGGTGCCACATGGCGCTGGGGCGGGGAAGCGCGGTCGGGCCGGATCTGTCCGATATCGCGCATGGAATGACGCTCGACGAGATCGCCACCGCCATCCGCCAGCCTTCCAGCCAAATCAAGCCGGGATATGGCGTGGTGAGAGTACGCCTGCGGGATGGAAGCTCGCTGCGCGGATTCGCACGGAACCGCAGCCGCTACAATCTCCAGCTTCAGGATCTGACCGGCCGCTTTCATCTGCTGGACCAGAGCCAGATCGCGGAGGTGGTCCAGGAGCCGCAATCGCTGATGCCGCCGGTGCGGTGCACGGAAAGTGAGTGCCGCGACCTGGTGGCGTTCCTCAGTTCCCTGACCGGAGTCAAGGAGGGCGCCCGCGCCCAGCCCATGGAATCAGCGGCGGCGGGAGGATTGACCTTCGACCAGGTGCTTCAGCCGCGGCCCGGGGACTGGCCGACCTACCATGGCAGCATCGGCGGCAACCGCTACAGCGGCCTGGAACAGATTACCGTCTCTAACGTGAAAGACCTGGCTTTGAAGTGGGTCTTCCCAATCAACCATTTCACCCTGGAGGTGACTCCGGTGGTGGTGGACGGCGTCATGTTTGTGACTGGCCCCAACCAGGTATTCGCGCTCGATGCGAGAGCAGGACGCACCATCTGGCACTATCGGCGGGAGCGCTCCAAAGAAGTGACCGGCGATCCGGCCAAAGGTACCAATCGAGGAGTGGCCGTGCTGGGAGATCGCGTCTTTCTGATCACCGACGATGCCCATTTGATTGGGCTGCATCGCCTGACCGGAGAACTGCTGTGGGACGTCTCCCTTACGGAACATTCGCGGAACAACAACTACGGAGCGACTTCCGCGCCGCTGGTAGTGAAGGACCTGGTGATCGCCGGCGTTTCCGGCGGCGATCAGGGAGTCCGTGGCTTCCTTTCGGCATATAAAGCGGCGACCGGTGAACGGGTCTGGCGATTCTGGACCACGCCCAAGCCGGCCGATCCAGCCGCTGCCACATGGAAGGGCACGGCCCTTGCCGAATTTGGCGGGGGAGGCGCTACCTGGATGACGGGCACCTATGACAGAGACACGGATACTCTGTTCTGGGGCGTGGGCAATCCTTACCCGGCACTGGACGGAGACCAGCGGCAGGGCGATAACCTCTACACCGCTTCGGTGCTGGCGTTGAAGCCGGAGAGCGGCGAATTGAAGTGGTACTACCAGTTCAACCCGCACGATACGCACGACTGGGATGCGGGACAGACTCCCATGGTGGTGAACCGCCGCTACCGTGGCCAGGACCGCAAGCTCCTGGTGCAGGCCAGCCGGAATGGTTTCCTCTATGTCTTTGACCGGACGAGTGGGCAGTTGCTGCTTGCGGAGAAGTTCGTTGACCGGCTGAATTGGGCGAGCGGAATTGGAAAAGATGGCCGTCCGGTGCTCCTGCCAGGCGCCGACCCGACTCGGGAGGGGGCCAAAGGCTGCCCTTCGGTGCTGGGTGCGACCAATTGGATGTCGGTGTCCTACAATCCGTCTACCAGCCTGTTTTACGTGATGGCGCTCGAAGCCTGCGGAATCTATGTGAAACCGCCGTATCGCTGGACGCCGCAGCAGATCCCGCTCGAGCCGGGACAGAAGGTATTGCGCGCGATCGACCTGGAGACGGGCAAGCGGGTGTGGGAACTGCCCCAGATCGGTCCGGCAGATAGTTGGGGCGGAGTCCTGTCCACGGCGGGAGGCATCGTCTTCTTCGGCGAGGACAGCGGCGCCTTCGCAGCGGCGGATGCGCGCACGGGCACGGACTTGTGGCACATCCAGACCAATGCTGCTACCGAACTGGGCGACGGACACAGTTGGCGCGCTTCCCCCATGACGTTTCTGGCCGGCGGAAAGCAGTATGTCGCGGTGGCGGCCGGACCCAACATCCTATGTTTTGGCCTGCCTTGAGACTCGCTTAGATCTTGAAGTAGATCTTCCGCCGATAGAGCCAGTAGCACATGTACCACATGGCGGCGAAGACCTCGAGGTTTTGTGGAATGGCTCCCAGGTTTCCCAGGAACGCGAACCGGCCGGTGAATACTCCGATACCGCGGTCGAGCCAGCCGCGCAGCACCTGCGAGAACGAATAGATGAAAATGGAGTTCATGCCGACCACCAGGAACG
>CAZMRK010000299.1:0-30522 GCA_964568355.1 uncultured Solibacteraceae bacterium
AGGTACCAGTACGATGCACTGGGCTTTTTCCAGCAGGTCTTGCGGAATCCCTTTGTCCGGGGTCGCCATGATTTCGGAGAACAGCTCTGCTGCATCGCCCAGACGCTCCGGGGCCTTCTGTGCCGCGAAGCCGAGCGAAGAGGTGAGCAGGATGAGAACGAAGGCCAGTTTACGCATGTTCTCTATCCTCGCACACCCAACGCTCGGTTCGGATGGCGTTCTGATTGATTTTTCCGCGGCATTCCGCTCAGGAATTCTTGGCCAGCGAAGTGGTTGCCAGGGTGCCTCCCAAGCCCATGGTTTCGACCGCCGAAGAGGGCACAATCACCATGGAGCCCTTCTCCTTGATGGCTTCGTACAACATATTCATGGCTCGCAGGTGCAGGGCCACCGGATTGTCCTGGTAGGTCAGGGCAGCCTGTGAAAACTTCTCTGCGATTTCGGTCTCGGCCGTACCCAGGATGATACGGGCCTGGCGCTCCCGTTCGGCCTGCGCCTGGAGCGACATGGCATCTTCCAGACCTCCTGGAATCTGCACGTCCCGGATCTCGACCGATTGCACCGTGATTCCCCACGGATTGGTCTTGCTGTCCAGAATCCTCTGGAGTTCGTGGCCCAGCATTTCGCGTTCGGCGACCATCTGCGAGAGTTCGTGACGCCCGATTGACTCCCGCAGCGCTGTCTGCGCCGCCATGTGGATGGCCTCTTCGAACTGCTGTACCTCGAGCACGCATTTCTCGGCATCCCACACCATCCAGAAGATGATGGCGTCGACATTCACCGGAACCGTGTCGCGGGTCAGCGTCGATTCGGCGGCTACTTTGGCTACTCTGACCCTCTGGTCCACGAAGCGGCTGAGGGTATCGATCACCGGAATCATGTGAAACCAGCCCGGACCTCGCAGGCCGATGTAACGCCCCAGGCGCAACACGGCCACCTTTTCCCATTGGTCCGCCACGCGGATCGCGAACATCAGGTAAAGGCCCAGCAGGACTCCAGCCACCAGCGGGCCGGAGCCCCCGAGAACGGCTGACGCCGTCCCTCCCACCACACAGCAAAGGATGCACAAGGCGATCCCGATACCGCTGATTTTTGCCGGCACGTTGATCAGATTCATGGGACTATCTCCTCTTCTTCTGTGAATCAGTTCGATGAGTTCGGTCATGGAGTTGCTCCAGCAGGTCTTCGATCGTGAAACCGGCGCTACCCGCCCGCGCCACAAATTCGTTTACCAGTTGGGCCAGATACAGCCGGCGGTCCTCCTCGTCCTGCTGCGCAGGCTGGGAGGCGATGAAGGTGCCCGTACCCTGCTGCGTATCGAGCACACCCCGGATCTCCAACTCGCGATAGGCCCGCATCACCGTGTTGGGATTGATGGACAAATCCACCGCCATTTGTCGCACTGTGGGCAGTTGATCGCCCGGGTTCAGCGCGCCGGCGGCGATTCCCGCCATGACCTGATCGATGATCTGGCGGTAAACGGGAACGCCGCTGCGGCCATCCAGACGGAATTCGAAACTCCGCATGTGATTCATCTATTCAAATAGTGTACTAGTTTTATGATACAGTCAAGAGAAAAGTACGGTGGCTCAGTTTCAGGAGAAGGGGCTAGCGCCCGGACCGTGAAGTCCGCTCCCTGAAGGTCGCGGTTCGGTGGCGGAACGGAACTGCGCGCGCCAGCAAGCGGACGAAGCGAATCACCCGGTCGCAGTACTAGCGCTCGTCGTCGTCCAGATCGAGCGTCAGAGGGCCAAAGGCTGCGCGCCGGATTTCCGGATAGGGGGTGGTCCAGCCGCGCACCTGATGCCACAGGATCCGGTTGAGTTTTTCGGTGGGAGCCGCATCCGGCACGTCGAAGCGCATCTTCATGGAAGCGCGCGCCGCCTGCCGTTCCACGCCGGCCAGCGCCTTGAGCGGCGGATTCACATCGAACAGCGATTGCGAGGGAGTTACGGCATCATAGCCAGTGAAGTCGGGTTCGTTCTGGAAGCTGGCCCGCATGTCATTGGCGATCAGATCAAACAAGGAAAGCGAGGGCAGTCCCAGAATCAGCTCGATAGTTTTGAGCATGCTGGGGTGCGAATAGAACGTGGAATCCACGTGTCCGCGGCGCGCGTAGGGGCTTGCGACCAGCGCTACCGTGCGATGTCCGTCCACGTGGTCAACGCCGTTCTGCGCATCGTCCTCCACCACGAAGATCGCCATCTTCTTCCAGAACGGGGTATGGGTAAGCGCTTCGACGATCTGTCCCAGGGCGAGGTCATTGTCGGCCACCATAGCCTTGGGCGTGGAGGTGCCAGGCGCCGTGCCCCGGGTGTGGTTGGAGGGCAGTTGCACAATGGTCAGATTGGGCATGCGCCCCTCGTTCTTCCACTTTTCCAGATCCGCCAGAAAGATCCGCGCTCGGGCGACATCCGGGATCGACGTGGAATAGGACGGATAGTTACGCGCCAGGATGGCATTCAGCGGCGCCAGGGGGGCGGTGGTCTGCCAGCGCTGGAGGAATGTCTCCCCTTTTCTCCATTCTTCCAGCAGGTCGGCCCGCTCGCGATGGCTGGCTTCATTCCTGCGGCCGGCGTATTCTCCGTAGACCCGCACCGTCTTGCCTGCCGTCAGGGCCGCGTCCCAGATGAATCCATTCTTGGAGTATGCAATCGGATCGGTGCCGTCAAACGGGTAGCTGCGTCCCACATATCCCGGCCAGAGGCAATAGTCGGTCTCGTTAGCCTGGGTCAGCCACTGGTGCCCGTCGCCGCTATTGCCGCCGGTGGCGTAGAAGTTATCCAGCAGCACGAACTGCTCGGCGATTCGATGCTGATTGGGGGTCACCTCGGCGCCAAACATCACCAGAGAGGGGTCGCCGTTTCCTTTGGCGATGTCGCCGAAAACCTGATCATAGGTTCGGTTTTCCTTGATGACATAGACCACATACTCGATAGGCGAGGGATCGCCGGCGCGCACCGGCACAGCCATTGCCGCCCGATCGGCGTTGCGAGAAGGCGTCGAGGTCTCCGCGGGCGGAACATGATTGTTTTCCGCTACCGCAGTCGTGTAGCTGGCCAGTTGCGCCGCGTCCGGGATGGGCAACACACTGATCGATCCGCGATTGGCGTGCACAAAGCGCTTGCGGGGCTCCTCGCGCCATCCCGATCCAGGGCCGAGCAGCGTAGCCGCCGCCAGGTATCTGCCGTCGGGGCTGATCGCCAGCCCGTTGGGATACCACGCAGTTGGAATCAACCCCAACAGCTTTCCGTCGGAAGGCTGCACGACAGCCACGGCGTTGATCCCGCCGCAAGCGGCGTAGAGCCGAGATCCGTCCGGGGCCAGCGCAAGCGCGGTGGGGGCGATTCCCGCGACGGGCCGGCCGAACGGCGCCAGCGCAATGGTGCGGACCACGCGCTGCTCACGGGTATCGATCACGGAGATGGAATCTTCGTTGCCATTGGCTACATAGAGCCGCGAGCCTGCTTCGTCCCAGGCCAGCGCGGTCGGATGCAATCCCACCGCGATGGTGTGTGTGACCTGCGCGGTGGTGAGATCGATCCGGCTGATCGTGCCAGTGGAGGCGATGCCGCGCCGGTCGACCACGACGCGGTCGGCGTCCTTGGCCAGTCCGGTGGCTCCCGTGAGATCTCCGGCGGCGGGCACTCTCCCACCCCAATTGGATACGTAGCCAACCGTTCCGCCGGCGTCGATGACCGCGCCGAAGGGAGCTTTCCCGATCTCGACGGTGGCTCCCGGCTGTCCGGTTGCCAGGTCCACCAGACCCACCTGGTTGGCATTCACCAGGGGCACCAGCGCCAGCCGCCGGCCGTGCGCATCGCGACGAGGAGCGATGGCGGGAGCGCCGGTCAGGACCGCATTCCAACCCGGTCCCACTTCATCGGCCTTACCGCCGGCCACCACGAACAGCCCCGCTTTCTTATTCGCCGCCGCGGTTGCCAGTGCCTGGCCGGTGGCCGGATCGAAGCGTAACCCGGCCAGGCCGGGAGTGCCGGCCAGCGGGACGCGTTCGATGATCCGGTTGGCCTGCCAGTCCATGCGGAATACCTGGCCGGCGTTCAGAACCCACAATTCCCCCGTGGTGGCGCCGAAAGTCAGGCCATAGACCCGCCCCTGGAAGATCGTTTGCACACCTGCGGGCGTAATATTCTGCCGTGTAGGGATCACTCCCGGGTCTGTAACTGATCGCACCGGGCGATCCGCCGTCTGCCCTGCCGCGCCCGTCACTCCGAGAAGGAACAAGACCAGCTTCCGCATAGATACAAAGGACAGACTATCAGAAGACTGTTACAATCGCCCCATCTCCCGGGAGGGGAGGTTTCTGATGAAAGATTCCGTTACCAGCCGGCGGTGCTGGCTCGGGTTGACTGCGGCGGTCGGGGCTGGGTTGACCGGCTGCAAATCGTCCGGGCCAGCGTCAACCGAAGAGGAAGGCGCCCGCAACCTGGGCAAGCCTGTAAGCGCCTATGGGGCGCGTTCTCCGTTTGAAACGGCAAGCCGCGCGCTACCGGACACGCGCACTCCGGAGGCCGCCTCCAGCCGCACACCATTGCAGGACTCCTATGGCGTCCTGACTCCTTCCTCGCTGCACTTCGAGCGGCACCACGCCGGCGTGCCGAACATCGATCCGGCCAGGCACCGCCTTCTGCTTCACGGCCTGGTGGATCAGCCGTTGATTTTCACGATGGAGGAGATCCGGCGCATGCCGTCGGTCTCTCGCATCCACTTTCTGGAGTGTTCCGGCAACGGCGGCAGCGAATGGGGCGCCAAGACCGGCCGCGATGCCCAGGCAAGCTGCGGGTTGGCCAGTTGCAGCGAATGGACCGGCGTTCCACTTGCGGCGCTGCTGCGCCAGGCCGGCGTGCAGAAGGCGGCCAAGTGGCTCATCGCCGAAGGCGCCGACCCCTGCAAGATGCAGCGCAGTCTTCCGATCGAGAAAGCCATGGACGACACCCTGGTGGCCTGGGGCCAGAATGGAGAGGCACTGCGGCCGGAGCAAGGCTATCCACTGCGGCTGGTCGTGCCCGGATGGGAGGGCAACATCAACGTCAAGTGGCTGCGCCGCATCAAGGCCGTCGACCAGCCCTACATGGCGCGTGATGAAACATCCCACTATACCGATCTGATGCCTGACGGCAAGGCCCGCATCTTTACCTTCGTCATGGAGGCGAAGTCGCTGATCACGTTTCCTTCGGGAGGCCAGAAACTCAGCGGCCCCGGCCCTTACGAGATTACGGGCCTGGCGTGGTCCGGCCGCGGACGCATCGAGCGCGTGGAGGTCTCGACCGACGCCGGCCAGACCTGGCGGGATGCGGTTCTCCAGGAACCTCGCCTGAGCATGGCATTCACGCGCTTCCGTTTTCCCTGGCAATGGGATGGTTCTCCCGTGGTTCTGCAGTCGCGGTGCACGGATCAGACCAGCTATGTGCAGCCCACGAAAGAGGCGCTCATCGCCGCGCGGGGGAAAAACTCCCAGTATCACTACAACGGTATTCAAGCGTGGAAGGTTCTGTCCGATGGGAAGGTGACCAATGCTGATGCCTAGTCTGATCGTCGTGCTGGCGCTGCTTGCGGCCGGACGGGCTCCCACGCCGGAGGAGATTCGCAACTGGGATATTTCCGTTGCGCCGGATGGCACGGGCCTGCCGGATGGCCGAGGAACAGCCGCCGAAGGAAGGGAGACATACTCCAGGCGCTGCGCGCGCTGTCACGGAGCAAAGGGTGAAGGGCGCGACAGCGTGCCACTGGCCGGAGGGCAGGGAACGCTCCAGTCCCCCAAGCCACTGCGTACCGTAGGTAGTTACTGGCCCTACGCCACCACGATCTTTGACTACGTGAACCGGGCCATGCCATTCGACAAGCCGGGTACTCTGACGCACAATCAGGTGTATTCGCTGACGGCCTACATCCTTTATCTCAACGGGATGGTCGGAGAGAGCGCGGAGATGAGCGCGCGGACGCTGCCGCAGGTGCGGATGCCGAATCGCGACGGATTTATAGCCGATCCCCGCCCCGACACAGGTCCGCCACGCCGGGGCACAGCCCCGCGCGGACGCACATCCCCGGTCGCTCATTGAAACTCCACCGGTGAATCCGGTCGTTTCCTCGATAAAGCAAATGGGATTGCCGAGAGGGCCTTTGGCATAGAGCGGCTGCTCGCCCCACGCCTGCGTTTCAATCCGTTGTGGGAGAAAGAGCGGCCGCTCCTACCCGGCGAAATAGTTTTTCCAGGTCCGGTACGGCGAAGTGGAGGCGATCCAGATTGGGCCGCGCATTCTGGCCGTCTCCATGGACGCAGAGATCGTAACGGCAGCCGGATTTTCGAGCGATTCTCCTGTCACACAGTTGTAGCTCTTCTGGGCCAGGCAGAGGCTCCACGCCGCCCCTGGCGCCAGCCCCGCCGGATTCATTTCGCCGCCCCAGTTTTCCCTTGCCTAATCCGGTCCTTTCGAAGGACACTGAAGTTTTGGAGGAGCAGACTTGGAAAGAAACGGCGGCCGGAAAAGTTCCCTGGTCATGGAGCCGACCGAACGATGGACCGCGGAGCACGCCAACGATCTCTACGATGTCGCCAGTTGGGGTAAAGGCTATTTCTCGATCGATGAGGAAGGCCACATGCGCGTCCATCCTGATAAGGACCCGCTTCGTTCCATCGACCTGAAGCAACTGGTCGATACGCTGGTCCTGCGCGGTATCTCGCTGCCCATTCTGGTTCGGTTTGCCGACATCCTGCAGCATCGTCTGGGCGAGCTTCACCAGGCGTTCGAGACGGCGATTTCCGAGCACAAGTATCTGGGGCAATATTTCTGCGTCTACCCCATCAAGGTCAACCAGCAGCGCCAAGTGGTGGAAGAGGTGCTGGAGTTCGGCCGTCCCTACCATTTCGGTCTGGAGGCCGGCTCGAAACCGGAGCTGATGGCCGTCATGGCCATGGCGGGGAACGACACCCCCATCGTCTGCAACGGCTTCAAGGACGATGAGTACATCGAGATGGCCATGCTTGCCCAGAAGATGGGGCGGCGCATCATTCCGGTCATTGAAAAGTACACCGAACTACCGCTGATTTTGAAACATTCGGCGCGGGTCGGCGTGCGGCCCACAATCGGACTGCGCGTCAAGCTGGCTACCCGGGGATCCGGACGCTGGAAGTCCTCCGGCGGCTACCGCTCCAAGTTCGGGCTTTCGGCCACCGAGGCCATGCGCGCTCTGCAGGAGCTCAAAGTGCTCGGCATGAGCGATTGCCTCCAGTTGCTCCATTTCCACCTTGGCAGCCAGATCACCAACATCCGCCAGATCAAGGCCGCGGTCAACGAGGCTGCACGGGTTTATGCGGAACTTGCGCGCTCCGGCGCCGGGCTGCGCTATCTCGACGTGGGTGGCGGACTTGGCATCGATTATGACGGTTCGCAGACCGATTTTGAATCCAGCGTCAACTACACGCTCCAGGAGTATGCCAACGACGTCATTTACCACGTCCAGAGCGTATGCGACGAGGCGAGTGTACCGCATCCCACCATCGTCACCGAAAGCGGCCGGGCCATCACCGCCTACCACTCCGCTTTGGTGTTCAATGTCCTTGGCGTGGCCGGCCTGGGTGAGGAGGAGACGATTCCCGAGCTTCCCGCCGAGCCGGAGCAGCCGCTGATCGATCTGCAGGAGACGTTCCGGTCGCTCAGCACCAAAAATCTGCTGGAAAGTTACCACGACGCGCAGCAGGCCCTCGATCAGGCGCTCAACCTGTTCAGCCTGGGGTATCTCTCGCTCGAACAGCGTTGCCTCACGGAAAATCTCTACTGGGCCATCTGCCGCAAAATTTACAAGTTGGCAGCCGATCTCGATTTCTTCCCGGAGGAGCTGGAAGGCCTGGATGCCATGCTCTCGGATACCTATTTCTGCAACTTCTCGCTGTTCCAGAGCATGCCCGATAGCTGGGCCATCAAGCAGTTGTTCCCCATCATGCCGATTCACCGCCTGAACGAGCGTCCCACCCATGACGCCGTGCTGGGCGATATCACCTGCGATTCGGACGGGAAGGTGGATCAATTCATCGACCGGCGCGATGTCAAGCGCACCCTCAAGCTACACTCCTTCAACGGCAGCGAATATTATCTGGGGGCATTCCTGATCGGAGCCTACCAGGAGATTCTGGGCGATCTGCACAATCTGTTTGGCGATACCAACGCCGTGCACGTGCGTCTCAGCGAATCGGGCGAGGTCATTCTCGATTCGGTGATCAAAGGCGACACGGTCCGGGAAGTGCTGAATTATGTGCAGTTTTCCTCCGACTCGCTGGTTGCCAAGCTGCGCCGCGACGTCGAATCCGCGCTTCGCGAAGGCCGCATCGGGTACGAAGAGTCCGGCCGGCTGCTGCGTTTCTACGAAGAGGGGCTTCACGGCTACACCTATCTCGAAGACTCACACGAGCACTAACCTGTTGGTTTTGCTCCATCTGATCGTCTGACGCGGCGCCGGCACCCCTCTCATAGAGGGGGAGGGGATGGGTATGATGTACCCGCCGCATTACGCCACGTTTGTCCAACTGCCATATAATCAAGTTGAACTTTGCGTGAACTGGGCCCCCATATATTCCCCGTAAAAGGACCTTCGAAGATGTCAACGATAGAGGTGTCCCCGGTCGAGCCCCGACCCGGCGAGGTCGGCCATTCCGTCACCAATGACTTCAGTATCCAGGTCGCCACGGTAAACGGTTCCGGCAGCCAGACTGCCAATACCGTACTGATGCGATCTATCTTCCAGATGGGCATTCCGGTCTCCGGGAAGAACATGTTCCCTTCCAATATTGCCGGCCTGCCTACCTGGTTTACCATCCGTGCCAGCAAGCACGGATATATCGGCCGCAAGAAGGAAGTGGATTTTCTGGTGGCCATGAACCCGGAGACCGCGCGCGAAGACGTGATGAGTCTCGACCGCGGCGCTGCCGTGGTTTATGATGAGCCGCTGAAGCTCGATACACTCCGTTCCGACCTGCACTTTTACCCGGTTCCCTTCGATAAGTTAGTTGCCCCCGTCTGTCCGGACGCCAAGCTCCGCAAGCTGGTGCGCAATATGATCTACGACGGCGTGCTGGCTCAGCTTCTCTCCATCGATATGGCGGAAGTCCGCAAGGCGCTGGTCAAACAATTCGGCAAAAAGAAGGCCAAGGCCGCGGAACTCAACTGGGGCGCCGCCCAGGCGGGCTATGACTACGCCGCGCGGACTTTTACGAAGTCCGATCCTTTTCGCGTGGAACGCATGAACCAGACTGCGGGGAAGATCATTATCGACGGCAACTCGGCCTCTGCTCTGGGGTGTATGTTTGCCGGTGTCACGGTGGTGACGTGGTACCCCATCACTCCCTCCTCCTCCCTGGTGGAGACGCTGATCGGGTATCTGAAGCGTTTCCGCATCGACCCGGAAACCGGCAAGGCCACTTTCGCCGTGGTGCAGGCCGAAGACGAACTCGCTTCGATCGGCATGGCCATCGGAGCGGGCTGGGCGGGAGCGCGCTCCATGACCGCCACCGCCGGTCCGGGCCTCTCCCTGATGTCTGAGTTCGTCGGACTGGGTTACTACGCTGAGATTCCAGCCGTCATCTTCGATGTCGAGCGCGTCGGGCCTTCTACCGGGCTACCCACCCGCACGGCGCAGGGCGATCTGCTCTCCACCGCCCTGCTCTCCCACGGTGATACCAAACACCCCCTGTTCTTTCCCTGCTCTCCGGAAGAGTGCTTTACCATGGCGCAGGACGCGTTCAACCTCGCGGAGCGCTTCCAGACCCCTGTTTTTGTCATGACTGATCTCGACCTGGGGATGAACAACTGGATGGCCGATCCCTTCCCTTATCCCACCAAGCCCATAGACCGGGGGAAGGTGCTTACCGCTGAAGACCTGGCCAAAGCGGGAACCTTCGCCCGCTATCGCGATTTGGATGGGGACGGTGTCGGCTATCGCACGCTGCCCGCCACGCCACATCCGGCCGCTGCTTATTTCACGCGCGGCAGCGGGCACAATGACCGCGCCGGCTATAGCGAGCGCGAGGACGACTACACGAACAATATGGACCGTCTGGCGCGTAAGTTCGAGAGTATGCGCGAGCACATTCCCGCGCCGGAGATTTTCACCAGCGAGGGCGCCCGCATCGGCTTCGTTGCCGCGGGCACCTCGCACTATGCGGTCGGGGAGAGCCGCGATCAGCTCCGGAACGAGTACGGCATCGAAGCCAGCTATCTGCGTCTCAAGGGCTATCCTTTCCGGGCCGAACTGGTTGAATTCATCCGCCGCCACGACCGCGTCTACGTGGTGGACCAGAATCGCGATGCGCAGTTGCTGGCTCTGATGCGCCTGGAGATGGATGCCGCCGATATTGCCCGGCTGCGCAGCGTGCGTTATTACGGCGGACTGCCGCTCGATGCGCGCACCGTCACCGACGATGTAATCAAACAGGAGGGGAAATGAGCACCACTGTTACACCGCCCCCCAAGAAGGTCAATCGCATTGGCCTGGAAGTTCTGAATTACCGGGGGCTGAAGACTACCTTATGCGCGGGCTGCGGCCACAACGCGATCTCCGAGCGCATTGTGGAGTGCTTCTACGAACTTGGCATTGAGCCTTACCAGGTCTCCAAGTTCTCCGGTATCGGTTGTTCCTCGAAATCGCCCGCTTACTTCCTGGGCCAGTCGCATGGCTTCAACTCGGTCCACGGACGTATGCCATCGGTCGCTACGGGAGCGCTGCTCGCCAACCGTCACATCCTGGGCCTAGGCGTCACCGGCGATGGCGATACGGCTTCCATCGGCATTGGCCAGTTCATGCACATGGTGCGGCGCAATGTCCCGATTATTTATGTGATCGAGGATAACGGCGTCTACGGCCTGACCAAGGGGCAGTTTTCCGCTACCGCCGATCTCGGTTCCAAACTCAAGACCGGCGTCCTGAATGATCTGCCGCCTTTCGATTGCTGCGCTCTGGCTCTGAAGTGGGGCGCCAGCTTTGTCGCGAGATCGTTTTCCGGTGACAAGAAGCAGTTGCAGGCTCTGCTTAAAGCTGCCATCGTGCACCAGGGGCTCTCGGTCATCGATGTGGTTTCCCCGTGTGTGACCTTCAACGATCATGAGGGCTCCACCAAGAGCTACAGCTACATGAAGGACCACGAAGAAGTGCTGCACGAGGTGGATTTCGTGCCCTCGTTTGAAGACATCAACGTGGAGATTCCGGAAGGAGAGGTCCGCGAAGTGCAACTTCATGACGGCTCCAGACTTCGCATTCGCAAGCTCGACCGGGACTATGACCCCACCAGCAAGCTGGCCGCCCTTTCCGCTCTGGAAGAGGCGGAGGCCAAGGGCGAAGTCCTCACCGGCGTGCTCTATGTCAATCCGGAAAAGCCCACGTTTCTGGATCTCCTGAATCTGGGCGAGGAACCACTTGCCACCCTGCCCGAGTCGAAGGTACGTCCTTCTCAAGAGGTTCTCGATCAGGTGATGGAAGAGCTTCGCTGACACCTCGACTGCCGCCGCGGTAACCGCAACCGTCCGCTCCCTTACCGGGGAGCGGACGCTATACTGGCTCTATGCAGCGTAAATCCGGGGCCCTCCAGGCCCTTCGCAGCGCGAGCCGCAACCTGATCTCCGAATGGGTCGTCACGTTGATCTTCTTCCTGTTCGGAACCACCACTATGGTTCAGGCTTTCGTAATTCCCACCGGCTCCATGGAAGATAACCTCCTGGTCGGAGACCACGTGCTGGTGGACAAGCTGGCCTATGCGCCGTCCGGCCCGCTTACGCGCGGTCTGCTTCCCTATCAGGAGATCAAGCGGGGCGATGTCATTGTGTTCCGCTTCCCGCCCGATATCCAGCAAACCTATGTGAAGCGCTGCATGGGGCTGCCGGGCGACCGTCTGCGCATGGTAAACAAGCAGTTCTACCTCAACGGCCGCAAGCTGGACGAGCCCTACATCTTTCACAAGTCGCCGGTGATCGAACCTTCTCGTGATAACTTCCCCCCGCCGGCCGATATGCCGGTGGCCGCTACCGCCGTCGACATGCTGCAGCATCACGTGATCGATGGGGAACTGGTGGTACCGCCGGGACACTATTTCGCTCTCGGCGATAACCGGGACAACTCCTCCGACAGCCGGGTCTGGGGTTTGGTCCCGCGCGCCAATATCATCGGCAAGCCCATTCTGATCTATTGGTCGTATGACGCGCCCACCGAGCACCTGATCCAGCCCACCATCGGGATCGATCATCTGCTGGATCTGGCGCAGAACTTCTTTACCAAGACGCGTTGGGACCGTACCTTCCGGTTTATCCACGGCTATCCGGTCAAATAGCCCGCGCGTTTACCAGAGAAACTTCAGCGCAAACTGGATCTCGCGCGCGGGTCCGGCAGTCCGGATCTGGCCGAAGGTCCGCGAGGTCACGGTATTGTCCGGATCATTGCAGCCGCCGGTGGTATTGGTGCAGCCAAGCTGTGCCTGATTGAAGAGATTGAAGAACTCGGAGCGGAATTGCATCCTGTATCGCTCCGTGAACCGGAAGTCTTTGATCGCGGAAAAATTCGTGGCGGCGAAGCCGGGTCCCACGATATTGTTTCGCCCGGAGTTGCCGTAAGTTCCCGGCGCCACGGCGCCCGGCTGGAGAAAGGCGCTGGTGTCAAAATACTGGGCGATCATATCGCCTTTGCTGCTATGGTCGCGCTCGATGGACGTAACCCCCGGTTTCAGCATCGCGTGCTGGCGGCTCCCGCTTCCATCCAAAGCGACATCCGCGCCCATCCGGATGGTGAATGGTGAACCGCTCTGCCATTGATGAATGCCGGTAAAGGTCCATCCGGCCAGCAAGGCGTTTTCAAATGGATTCCGGAAGTTCCAGGAGGGCGACCAGAGCCAGGAGGCGACGAAGACGTGCCGCCGGTCAAAATCGGAGAGCCCACGGTTGTCGCCCAGGTTGAAGGGATTGTCCAGCAGGCGGGCGTAGATGTTGCTGGAAAGGGTATCGATCGATTTTCCGAAAGTGTAGGCCGCGTTGATGGTAAAGCCGTGGCTGAATCGTTTGGTGACCTGAGGCTGGAAACTGTGATACCAGCTTCGGAAACTGTTGTCGACGACGATCACGTTGGGCGCCAGGATCCCCGGAAGATAGAGGGTCCGGTTGTTGACGTTCTGGAGCGATGGTGCGGCGCCGGTAACCGGGTCGTTGGTATATTGCGCCGGATTGAAGTTCCGCCATCCTTCGATCTTGATGCCGGCCTTGCCCACGTAAGCCGCCTGCACCATGACGCTGGGGGTGATCTGGCGCTGCAAGGTCAGATTCCACGATTGCACGTAGGGTGTCCGCAGATGGCTGTCGACGTATAGGCCTCCCAGCGGCAGAGGGTAGAGATCGCAGCGGACACCTGGAAACGTGCTCGTGTTCACGCAGCCGAAGTCTGCGCCCGGACTGGCCGGCGGTGGCGTTCGTCCGAGCGAGCCGAACGGGTTGTCGGCGCGCCCGTTGAATAACTGATAGCTGCCGGCCCAGGGAGCATTTTCCTGGGATACCGAATCGGCCTTAATCGAGTCGTAAAAGATGCCGTAGGCTCCTCGCAGGCTAGTCTTTCCGTTTCCGAAGATGTCCCACGCGAATCCGAAGCGCGGAGCGAAGTTATTCTTGTCAGGGCCGGAAATGGTGCGCGGTACCCCGGGATCCTTGGCGAACAGGATACCCGGCGGCGCGTCCGGGAAGCGCTGGGATTGAGCGCGGTTCTGGATACCGGCCAGGCCTTCCAGGCGATCGTACCGGTCGGTCCAGGGGAAGAACGGTTCCCATCGCACGCCAAAGGTCAGCGTAAGGCGGGAAGTGGCTTTGAATTCGTCCTGGAAGAAGACGCTGGGAGCATCTTGCAGGTTATCGTTGGTGCGCACTCCGAAGCCGCCGCTGAACTGATAGAAGGCGCCCATCAGGAAGTCGGCGAACTCGTCGCCGCTGCGCGTGCCGTTGAAGGTCATGGTCCCGGGACCCAGAAAGATCTGCCGGAAGCCCAAGTGCAGCCACTCTCCGCCGAACTTGAAGCTGTGCTTGCGCCGGATCCAGGTTACGGCATCGCGAAACTGATAATTGTTGCTGGTAAAAACCACGCGGCCGGACCCACCGCCAAACGACAGGTTGCTTCCCACGTTGATGTTCAACCCTCCTGCCTCGGCATAGAGCGGGGTATTCACACCGATCGATGCCGGGTCGACCGTCTTGTCGGGCACGGAAGTGGACGCCGAACGAAGGTAGGTCAGGGTCAGTTGATTGAGCAGGGTGGGACTGAATGAGTAAGTGTCGTTGATGCCGGCTTTGGTCGTCTGCTCGCGCAGGCTGTCGCTCAGATAGTTCGGGATCGTGCCGCTGATCAAGGTAGGACGCACGCGGCTATTGCCGTCGTAAAAGACGTCCACCGACAGGTTGTGCCGTTCGCTCTGGTTCCAGTCTGCACGCACGAGGAACAGGGCGCCATCCATCGGGGAAGGGGACAACGCGGTCACCGTCCCGGTGGGCGACTGCGGGATCAGCGGCAGCAGGGCCTTCGCCATCGGGCTGATGCATCCGGCCCGAATCACGTTGTTTTCGACACAGGTGTTGCCGCCGGCGTCGGTCAATGGCCGGCCGGTCAGCGGATCCACGGGGTTTGTGAGTCTCCGGGTGGAAGCGGTGAAGTCTCCGGCCCGCTGTGCCGCCGAAGGCACCGTGCTCTGTACCGCCACGGCCTCGCGCCGGTCGCGCAGCCCCTGGTAGGATCCGAATACGAACAACTTGTCGCGGCGGATCGGACCTCCGGCTGCGAATCCGAACTGGTTCTGACGCCGCGCCGGCACGCGCGATGCGAAGAAGTTCCGCGCGTTCAAAGCATCGTTCCGCAGGAACTCCCAGGCGCTTCCATGAATCTCGTTGGTGCCAGACTTGGAGACCACGTTGACCTGAGAGCCGGCGTTGCGTCCATATTCCGCCGAGAAACTCTGCGTTTGAATATTGAACTCCTTCAACGCGTCAGGCGGCGGGTAGTTCATGCCGGTGCTGCGCGAAGGATTGATGAAGATGCCGCCGTTGAACGTGAACAGGTTCATGTTCTCCAGGCTGCCATTCACGTTCATGATGGGGCCGCTGCGTGCATCCGTCAGTTGCTGCGGCGCGCTCACGCTGACAATACCGGGCAGCGTGGCGGCGAGAGCGATCACATTGCGGCCATTGAGCGGAAGATCAACCACGCGGCGGTCGTCCACCAGGCCCGAGAGTGTCGCGGAGCGCGTATCCACGAGTGGAACATCGGCATTGACAGTCAGGGTTTCGGAGGTCTGGCCGACCTGGAGCGCCAGATCCGCACGCAGGTTCTGGTTGACCGTGAGGGACAGGTCGGTGCGGACCAAACGCTGAAATCCGGTTTTCTCAACCGTCAGCGTGTAGGTGCCGGGAGGCATGGCGTTGAACGTATAGAATCCATCGGCGTTGGATTGCGTGGTACGCGCGACGTTCTGCTGCAGCAATGTGGCCGTGATGTTCGCCCCGGGAACGAATGCGCCGCTCGGGTCGGTGACGATGCCGCCGATGGTGCCGGTCGACTGGGCAAAAGCGGCGGGCAGAGCCAGCAAAAGCAGTCCTGCAGCAAGTGCCGTCAGCCTGGACTTTTTCATTGATGCACTCCTCCTCGTTTCTTTTTTGTTAGCCTGACGCGAAGCACGAATGATAATCGGCCGATGCTATCACCTCCCCGGAGGAGGTGTCAAATATGCTTTGTTTTCTGTTAATTGACAGAGGATCAAGCTGTCGCTACAATCCGTTTGTGTCAAAGTGGTCTTACCAAAAGGGCCCGCTCGCGGACTCTCTTCCTGCCCCGGTCCGGTTTTCTGCCCCGGTTCAGAAATTACGGGCGTTTCTGGAAGACTCCGGAATTGCGGCGGGTTCGCGGCTGCCTGCTGAGCGGCAGCTTGCCGAATTGCTCCATATCGGACGGCCCGCTCTCCGCGAGGCCATCCATGCGTTGGCCATACTGGGAATCCTGGAAAGCCGCCGCGGTGCTGGAACCTATCTGAAGGCCGCGGGCATGGCTTCGCCGGTAGCGCCGGCGAAACGCCCGGCCGAGAGTGTGCACGAACTGTCTCAGGTGACCAAGGTGGACCAGGTGCGGCGGGCGATTTTGGAAGGTATTTTTGCAGGTGCGTTTCGTCCGGGCGATCGACTGGTGGAAAGCGTGCTCGCCGCCCGGTTCGGTGTTTCCCAGGGAACCGTGAATCAGGCGCTACAGGATCTTCATATGCAGGGAGCCGTTACCAAATCCCTGAATCGGGAAACAACGGTCAGCCGGTTTGGTTTGGTGGAGCTCGAATCCTTTTTCCCCCTGCGTCTGGAACTGGAATCGATGGCGGCCGCGGTCGCTTCCCGTCGCCGCACGCCGGAGGCGCTCCAGGCGCTTCGCCGGCGTGTTGATCACATGCGCCGCGCCGCTCGGGCAGCGGATGTGCCGGAGTTCCTGAGGGCAGATTTCGAGTTTCACCAGGAACTCTATCGCACTACGCGGAGCCGCTTTCTGCTCCATGCCTGTGAGGCGGTCGCCACCGCGCCTTTCATCAATCTTCTGTGCGAAAAGATGGAAGGTCCGCCGCCAGACTATCTGCGCACCGCACAAGAGCACGACGAAATTATCGATGCCCTTCAGCAAGATCCCGAGACGGCCGGCTCATTCGTGCGCTCCAAGGTGGCGGAGTGGAACGCGGCCGCGATTCGGGCGCTCACCACCACTACCGGTACTGACGCTCGATATTGAGCTTCTTCATGCGGGATTGCAGGGTGGTGCGCCGGAGTCCAAGACGGGCGGCGGCCCCGTTGGCGCCGGCGACCTTTCCACCGCAGTCCCGCAAGGCTCGGAGAATCCGGTCACGCTCGAAGGAGTCCCCCAGCCGGGGCGCCTCCGGAGAGGAAGAAGAGATGCTTGCGAACTCCGGAATCGCCGCCTGCAAGACCGGCCCGGGACTCAAGATGACCGACCGCTCAATCACGTTCTGCAATTCACGGATGTTGCCTGGCCATTCGTATTTCGTCAAGGCTTCTAACGTGGCGGAAGGAATCGATTCGATCGCGCGATTCATCCGGCTCGCGTATCGCTGCGCGAAATAGCGTACCAGGAGCGGGATGTCCTCCTTCCGGTCACGCAAGGGAGGAACCAGCAAGGGAAACACGTGCAAGCGATAGTAGAGGTCGCTTCGGAACTTCCCTTCATCCACCATTTGCTTCAGATTGCGGTTGGTCGCGGCAATGAACCGGATATCCACCTTGATGGTTCGATTGCCGCCCAACCGCTCCAGTTCCTGTTCCTGGATGGCCCGCAATAGCTTGGATTGCAATTCCAGCGGAATCTCTCCAATTTCATCCAGAAACAGCGTCCCCTGATGAGCCAACTCGAACCGGCCGATCTTTTGGGCCAGCGCGCCTGTGAACGATCCTTTCTCGTGGCCAAATAGCTCGCTTTCGAGCAGGGTTGCCGGAATGGCAGCACAGTTGACTTTGATAAACGAGCGCTTACTGCGCGCGCTCAGGTCATGAATCGCCCGGGCGACCAGTTCCTTGCCTGTGCCGGTTTCACCCGAGATCAGCACGGTGGCGTCGGTGGGGGCGACGACATGGATGGCCTTCATCACGGCCTGAAACGCGGCACTTTCCCCAATCATGCTCCCCACGTTCTGATCGAAGCGAATCTCGTCTTCCAGATAAAGCTTTTCCGTGGCCAGTTTGTCTTTGATTAAAGATAGTTCGCGGTACGCCAGGGAGTTTTCAGTGGCAATAGCGACCTGGTGGGCCACCTGCACCAACAAATCCACCTCGTCGGCTGTAAATGGCTCACCGCCCCGGCGAGCGAGATCGAGCGCGCCGCAGATCCCGTTCGTTCCGGCCAGCGGGATGGAACAACTCGCCGTAATCCCTCGATCTGAATATTTGTGATAGATCGGCGAAGGGAAACGCTCGAAATCCGTTCCGGCGATGACGACCGGCTTCCCGGTGGCGATCGCCTCTCCGGATGGAAGGCCCTCCGGCCGGGCAGAGGTTACGTCCATGTCGAACGGAGCTCCCACGGGGGAATGCAGACCGCTCAGATGGATCTCTCCGGTGGCTTTATCGAGGAGTGCAACCGCGGCGAAATCGTGCGCCACTACCCGGCTGAGCTGTTCCGATATGGCGGAGAGCAACTCGTCCAAGGGGAGTCTGGAAACCAGCGCGTTTGTGATCTCGAACAACACACGTACGCGGTCGCGCTCATGCACCAGAGCCTGCCTGGTCAGATACCCGTCTACGGCAACGGCGAATTCCGAAGCGACTCTCTGCAGGAATCTCAACGTGTCCGCATTGGGTTCCAGCGGCTCACGGAACCCAAGCCCCAGAATTCCCATGCGGTGATCGCCATTGGAAAGAGGTACGAGAATGAACGCGTGAATGCCCGCTTCAATTGCTTCTCCGATAATGTCCCTCCAACGGGTTTCGCTTTCTAGTGGAGACAACACCAACGGCTTCTGTTCCCGCCAGACCCACGCGCCGAAATGGTCGCCATTGGTAGGAAACATGATCTCCGGCTCTTTGTGCAGCTTGTTGCCGTTCAGGGTATGCAAACGGAGTTGATCACGTGCTGGGTCGTGGAAAAGCAGGCCCAGGTAGTCGACGGAAACGACGCGACGCAACGAAGCAGCCAGGGCATTACAAAGCGTCTCCAGATCCGTGTGCCCGGCAATCGATTGGGCCAGATCGAAGAGCGCTTTGTAGATTTCTCCGTCCAGTTGCGCCATGCTGACGCCGTGGTCCGGTGGACGCGAGTTGGCGTCCGCGGTCGGTTCAAGGCACTCGCGTACACCGGTCGTGGTCATCGTTTAGTCCTCGAACCCACCGGTCGTTCCCCGGAATCCGTTAGCCGCCTGCTTGAGGACCCAACGTATGGCACGCGAGGCGTCGTAGCAGTAAGCGAGGTTGTGATTGAGTGTGGAAAAGCAGTGCTTCTGACATTCCACTTTCATCCCGGCGAGTTGCTCCGGCTCGAACCGGTGGTGACCCGGTACTCCCCAGTCGTGTGTAGCGCTGTACATCGGGAAGCATGGCGCCAGCGTACCGTCGGTACGGATGATCAGCGAGTTCTGCCCGGCGCGGCAGTTCCAACTCTGTAATTTTCCCCGCATGAACGCTTTCATCTCCTCCAGACGGCGCGTCGAGTTCACCATCCGGTACCCCGCCCGATTCTTTTCGATAAGCCAGTCGATCACCTCGTCGACCATGGACCAATCGTCCGGTGCGATGTAGGTGCTGTTTTCTGTTTTGTACTTGAAGTCGGGCTGCTCCAGCATCGGGGCTTCATTGATGTGATAATCGGTCGCAATCCCTACTTCACGGGCGATTTCCGTCAGTTGCACGACATCCCGCAGATTGAGGCGCGTGATGTTGATGTTGAAAAACACACTGAAGCCATAAACGTACTGCTTCTTGATCAGGTACTCGAAATACGAGCGAATGGGGTTGAGCGCCTTAGGCAGTTCCTTGCGATGCTCCACGGAATCCACTGCCAGGTTGAACGTGGCTACTCCCGCGTCACCGAGACGATCGACTACATCTGGACGCAGGAGGCGCCCGTTGGTCGGCACATACACCCAGAAGCCCTTTTTTGCGGCATAGGCGACGACTTTATGCGCAAAATCCGGTCTCAGAAGCACCTCGCCGCCCATCAGCGCCAGAACCCGGCAGCCGGTGTCGTACAGCCAATCGATTGAGTTTCGGGCAGCTTCCTCGGTCATGCCTTTCACTTTGTTGTTGTAAGCCCAGCAGTAATGGCAGTCGAGGTTGCACTTCCACTCCGTGAACAGATACGAGATGATGGGATGAAAGTCGCCTGGCTTCACGCGGGATCCGACATAGGGCACTAGCCAGCCGCGCAACGCTCTGGCTACCATCGCCGCCGTCACGCGCGTACGGTAGGGATTACCGTCTTTGGGGAGAAATTTGGGATCGGGCTCCACATCGCCCAGTTTCTCCGGATACCTCGGAAAGAGGGGCTCCGGCAGCCCCAACGCCTGATCTTTTCTCACATGTGGCGGCCTGGTGCCGGCTGCCGCTGCCCCCCTCATCATGCTCCCGGAATACGATTCCCTGTCGATGGTCACCAGATTTCCCATGTGCCCGTTTTCGTTTCGATTCGCGAATTCCGTTCTCATTTCGATCTTTGTGCCTCACTGTCCCGATTGTGATCGGCTGGTTGTTGCATCCGGCCGGCGGCGCTTGCGCTCCGCTCGCCTCCGCCGGACTCTCAACCTGCGTTTGCACGGCCACTGCGAATCAGGCCGGCTCGATACTCTGCATGCTTCAATCGACTTCTACAAAACGAATATCCCGGACAAAAATTGACAGCTTCCAATGAAATCCTCCGTGGAGCACGTTTGGCACTTTTCTTCGACATCCGGAACACGTGCGCCGTCAACCGGTTAATCGATCAATGGGGAAAATTCTCACAAAACCGCGATTTGAGCTCCTCTGTTGTCCCTGCCTCTTCAACCTCCTCGAAGCGGCATTTGAACGAGGAGCAGACATACTCCTACTCAGATGCCACAAGATCGTATGAAGAACTGCCCGTGCATTTTTATTTCCGGGATAACCGTTGAGTTTTACTGTGGCCAGGTGCCGGACTTTCGTCATCTGCCGAGGAAAATGCCGAAGTCGGCACAGGAATGCGAACGCATCCGCGTTCCGATAGCGAAACAGAACTTACTGAGTGGCCTCATGGCGGGTGGGACCGTGGCGTGCACAGCCGAACTTCCGGGAAGCGACTGCCATGATTCGAATTACCACGGCACATGAGCAGGCACAAACGATCATCGCAATCGACGGTCAATTACTGAGCGACTATGTGGATGCCGTTGAAGCCTGCTGCGCTCAAGCCATTGCGAAAGGAAAGCCGGTTCAACTTCTTTTGCGCAATGTCTCTCAGATCGACCCGTGCGGCCGGATGCTCTTGTGCCGCCTGGCCGGCAAAGGGGTCGACCTGAAGGCGACCGGAATCTACACTTCCTACGTAGTGGACACGCTGCGCCAGTGAGTGGAGAGAATCCGTTAAAAGCAGATATACGGATGAGAAACGTTTTAGTACGACGTGTATCCGGAGTTCCGCGTCGTGAGCGGACCGGACGCCGGTTTAGGTGGCACGGGGTGCTTTGGCAGGATTCCGCGATTTCTTCTGCCCCTTTGCGCCGCAATCGGGTGGCTGCGGTCCTCCGCATGCCGGCGGCAAGATTGGAGCTACGAGCGTGACCACCGTATCTGCGACGTTCTCCACCGGACACCGATCCGGTGTCTGCACCCACTCCCTCGCCGCGCCGTAGATTGCCCAACTGATCACCGCTGCCCTGAGCGCCGGTGCAATCGCCTTGTCCGGCGGATGCGACTTCAGCCCTTCCAGGATCATGCGCCTCACGATCGTGATCACCGCCGATTCCATGCGGGGTTCTATCTGCCGGGAGCAGTCAGAGCCCTGCACCTGCGTCAGATACTCGCAAACCGCCAGGACGAGCCCTTTTAGTGCCGGTGCGCAGGTCCCGTCGAATTGTACGTTGCGACTGGTCAGCAACTCGTGAAACCGGCAGCCGACCATGCACTCCAGAAGCTCGAACTTGTCCGCATAGTGGTCGTAGAATGTGGCCCGGTTCAGGGTCGCCGCCTGCGTGATGTCCTGTACGGAGATCGCATCAAATGCCTGTGTTTTCAATAGCTGCTGCAGAGCCTGCTGGAGCAGCAGGCGAGTGCGCCGAATACGCGGATCAATGGACTCGCCACTGTCGTGGACCATGGTTCTCTCCAATCAGCATAACAAGTCCTTTGGATTCTGTCGTATAAACGACGATTATCGATTTGTTTGAATCGACAAATGTTGTTTAAGCATCGTCTGTTGTATAGGAGAGAAAAATACCGATGGCAGTCCTTCTCAAAATCGATTCCAGCCCGCTAGGGAGCGAGGCTTCCTTCAGCCGGCAACTTACCGCCGAGTTTGCCCAACGCTGGCAAGACGGTCATCCGGCCGGCGCCGTTATCAGTCGCGACCTTATGGCCACCGAATTGCCGCCTGTAACGGCCGAGTTCATCGGGGCCATTCACGCCGCGCCGGAGAATCTTACCGCCCGCCAGCGGGAGGTCCTTGCGACCTCGTCGGAACTGATCGCGGAACTCGAAGCCGCCGGCGAATACGTCATTGGCGTCCCGATGCACAACTTCACGATTCCCGGCGTACTAAAACTCTGGATCGACCAGATTGTTCGGCCCGGCCGCACGTTTCGCTACGAGAATAGCGCTGTTGCCGGTATGCTCGGAGGAAAGAAGGCGACGTTTCTGGTCGCATCCGGCGGCGTCTACGAGCCGGACACACCGCGGGCCGGCATGAACTTCATTGAACCCTACCTGCGCGCAGTCTTCGCCTTCGTTGGCGTGACGGATGTGAGCTTCATCTATGCCAGTGGAACGTCCGGGCTGATGCACGGAGTCGACCGCAATCTCATTCTGAAACCCGCTCTGGAGGCCATTCAAACCCGGTTCCAGGCCGTACCTCCGGGACATCGGCAATCTGCCTCAGCAGCCCTGTAACGCCGAACACCGGGGTATTTGTCCCGGGCCGGCCGCGCTGTCAACGGCACGCCTCAGGAAACGGAGGACGCCTTCAGGTACCGTTGGCAGCGCGGCGGTCGGGTCGACCCCTTGACTCCCAGTTGCGACATAGCAAGCCAAGCATAAAAAGAACGTGCATTTGTGATGCCACAAATGCTTCTCTCTTCCATCGCCGCCCCGGGGTGTGAACACTCATCGGTTTCTCTCTGAGCCGCTGCCATTGATCCTGTCAGAGGCGTCCGGCTGTATCGACTGCACCAGGTATGAGTTGTATATGCCGCTGGCATGCAGACGACAGTTACTGGCAGCGAGACGTCTCAATAGCGCGCAGCCGGCTTCGTCAACTGCCGGAACAACTCGCAAGAAGACATGCACTCGCTTTCCCGAAAAAATCGCCTGGTCGCAGCATATCTCGGCAATGTGAATGTGATCGCCGGCCAGTTCTCCGTCGATCGTGACGATGATGCGGAACCTGCCTTCTATTTTGTCGACTCGGAAGATGGCGGATCACCTCCTCCCTGGCTGCCGCCGCACTTCGCCATCCAATCTGCTGGCGGTGCCGGATGCTGAAATATCTGCATCTGTCCTGCAAAGAATTGACGAGAATCGGCACCTGCTGAAGGCAAAAGCCGCATTCGGCGCCAGCGCAACTGGCAATTCCGGACTCGCACCCATGGAAACAGCGCCGGTGCTCCCATTTTCATCTGGTCGCCGGCTTGCACATCCCAAAAGCGCGCCTCGAAATGCATATCCCCAAACGAAGGCAGATAGCGGGCGATCGGACCATGGACTTGCCGGATGCACCGGTGTCTTGCATCGCCGCTCGCATGCTTACGGTGGTGATGCTGCTGGCGGGCGCGTTCTCTCCAACCGGTGCCGGCCAGCCACCGGCCGACCTCGCCCAGGAACTCTCGCCGGCTCAGACGAAAACGGCGAAGAGCGCGCTCCAGGGCATCGTTAGCCGCGTGGATATGCAGGGGCAATCGACCCCACTGCCGGGCATATCCATGAAGCTGCGTCACAACTCCCGGCGAACGCAACCTCTGTCAGAGCCACCGATGCTGAAGGCCATTTTCAATTTGCGGACTGGAGGCAGGCGTCTATTGGATCGAAGTGAATTTAGAAGGCTTTCATCCTTTTGAAAGAAAAGTGGTGCTGCTGGAGAACGAACTGCGGGTAGAGAATATTCACCTGGAGCTGGCGGCCGTGTCCGTCAGTGTGGAGGTTCAGGCACAGGCATCTGCGGTGACCGAACATAGCGCGGACGCGGACACCACCCTGACCAACCGCGAACTTCCTGCTTTGCCTATGGCCGAACAGAGGTTCAAAGAAGCCCTGCCGCTGGTGCCGGGCGTCGTTCGGACCATGAATGGAACGCTGAACATCAAAGGCGAGGTGGAGAATCAGGGATGCTCCTGGTCGACTCGGCCCAGATGGTCGATCCGGTTACCGGCAGCTTTGGCGTTGGTATCCCGATTGCCGCAATCGAGACGCTGAATGTCTATGAGACCCCATACAATGCCCAGTACGGCGGGTTCTCCGGAGGACTCGCCACCATCGAAACCAAAGCGCCGCCGAGCCGGTGGCAGTATGCCTTAATGGACTTCGTCCCCGGAGTCCGGGGAAAGAGCGGGCAGATCGTCGGCATTTCCGCGGAAACTCCCAGGCTATTCGTTGGCGGCCCGCTCCTAAAAGACAAGCTGAACATCTCGGAGGCGTTTGACTACGTGATTAAAAACCGGCCGGTCCGCGGGCTGCCTTGGCCTGTCAACGAAACCAAGACGAGAGGCTTCACTTCTTTTACGAACCTCCAGGCGATTCTGTCGGCGAAACATTTGCTGACGGCCAATGTGGTCGCCTTCTCGATGCGCACGCAATTCGCGGACATCAACTCTTTGGTTCCCCAGAGCGCTTCCTCCAGCTCCGGCTCAAAAGGTGCGTACGCCAGCATGAATGACAGCTACCAATTCGACTCCGGAACACTGGCGACCACATTCCGGTACACGCGTTTCGACAGCAATGCCTATCCGCAAGGTGATCAGGACATGCTGATTACGCCGGGAGGCTGGAGGGGCAATGCCTTTAACCCATGGACCAGAACCGCAAATCAGTTCGAAGTATTGCCCATGTTTCAATTCGCCCGCAAGACCTGGCGCGGCAGCCATGATCTGAAGCTCGGCGTGGACGTGGTGCACCGGTATTACACCGGCGCGAGCCAGTCGCGTCCGATTCAACTGCTGCGGGAGAACGGTTCGCTTGCCCAGCGGATTGACTTCCGGGGGATCGATGCGCTGGATGGTGCCAATACCGAAGTATCCGAATTTCTCCAGGATCACTGGGTTCTGAGCGACCGTCTGGCCGTCGATTCTGGAATTCGTCTGTCCACCCAATCCGATGGCCGCCCGGCGGCTTTCTCGCCTCGCGCCGGGATGGCCTATTCGTTGAGCCAGGATCACAAAACGGTGCTGCGCGCAGGTGCAGGGCTCTTCTATGACCGGGTTCCTCTCCTGGCCACCACGTTTACCCAGAATCCGGTCCGGGTGATCAGCTTCTATGACCAGGGTGGTCAACTCGCTGGTACGCCGCTGGTCTTCCAGAACGCCTACCTGGACAGCGGCAAGGGAGTACTCCGCGACAGCGGCGATCCCGGTACCAGTCCTCGTAATTTCACTTGGAACCTCGGAATCGAGCGTGAGGTGCGCCGCGACGTCACGGTGCGCCTGAGCTATCTTCAGAGCCAAACCAGCAGCCTCTATGTGGTGAATCCCTGGTCCCAGGCGGAGGGTGACGGTCCGTTGCTTGGCCTGTCCCATACCGGCAATTCGCATTACCGCAAGTTCCAGGCCGCCGTGAGCTTTCGGGTCGGCCAGCGCGGCGAAGGCAACATTGCGTATATTCGTAGCCGTTCCCGAGGCGACCTGAACAGCCTCTCCGATATCTTTGTGCCCTTCGAGCAGGCGGTCGTCCGCCCGAATGTCAATGACTATCTGGCTTCGGATATCCCCAACCGCTTGCTGGCTTCCGGTGTATTTTCAAATGCCCTGGAGTCTGACGGTCAGTCCCGTGGTAGATTTTCATACAGGGTTCCGATATTCGAACGTCGATGTGTTGCAAAATTATGTCGGTAGGCCCAATAGCCGGCGTTTTCCGGCGTACTTCTCGCTCGACCTGAAGATCTATAGAGATTTTCAACTTCCGGCTTTTGTGGGCCGCCTGAAAAACCGGCGCTTTCGTATCGGCGTATATTCGTTGAACGTTACGAATCACCTGAATCCGCACGATGTGTTCAACAATGTTGCGTCTCCTGATTTCGGAGAATTTGTCGGGTTTCAGCATAGGGTCAACGGCCTGCTCATTGACCTTGTCAAGTGACCGCGCAATCCTGCTGCCTCGGAATAACACATGCCACGCGTATTCCACTACTACGTTTCTCCCTCTCTGCCGGCACGTCTCCACTGCCTGAACGCGCTTTCGCTGAATCTGCGCTGGAGCTGGGATCATCCGACCATTGAGCTCTTCCGGGCAATCGATCGGGATCTTTGGGAAGACACGGGTCATAATCCGCGGCTGATGCTCGGACGGATCGATCAGAAGCGCCTCGCCGAGCTCGAAACCGACGAAGCATTTCTGGCCCAGATGGACCGCGTCTGGGCCGGCCTGGAGACGTACCTGGCCAGTGCGGGCTGGTTTGCGAAGGCCCATCCGGAAGCGCACTCGCTGCGCGTGGCCTATTTCTCCGCCGAATTCGGCCTGACCGAGTGCATTCCGAACTATGCGGGCGGCTTGGGCATCCTGGCCGGCGATCACCTGAAATCGGCGAGCGACCTGGGCCTTCCTCTGGTTGGTGTGGGCCTGCTCTACCAGGGTGGCTATTTCCAGCAGTACCTGAATCCGGATGGCTGGCAGCAGGAGGATTACCCCATCAACGATTTTCACAACCTGCCTGTGCAGCCTCTGACCACCGGGCCGGGGCTTCCCTTGATGGTCGATATCGATTTCCCGGGCCGAAAGCTGTATGCCAAGATCTGGAAAGTGGACGTGGGGCGCATCCCCCTCTATCTGCTGGATACGAACATTCCGGAGAACTCGCCGGAGGACCGGAAGGTCACCGGAGCCTTGTACAGCGGCGATCGCGAACTCCGCATCCAGCAGGAGCTTGTCCTTGGCATCGGCGGTATGCGGGCCTTGAAAGCACTGGGCGTGACGCCGACGGTCTGCCATATGAATGAAGGGCACTCCGCCTTTCTGGGCCTGGAGCGCACGCGCATGCTGATGGAGCAGTTTGGCCTGCCTTATTACGAGGCGCGGCAACTGGCTGCCGCCGGCAGCCTCTTCACTACCCATACGCCCGTCCCTGCCGGGTTTGATCGCTTCGAGCCCGGCCTCATGTCTCGCTACTTCCAGGACTACGCCCGGCGGCTCGGCCTCACCATGGATCAACTGCTGGCCTATGGACGGCAGAATGCCCAGGATGGCAACGAGCCCTTCAATATGGCTTATCTGGCGGCGCGCCACAGTTCCTATACGAACGGCGTCAGCCGGCTGCACGCCGAAGTGACCAGGAAAATGTCGCAAGCCATGTGGCCCGCCTATCCTTTGCACGAAATTCCCGTCGGATATGTGACCAACGGCATTCATCCCCGGTCCTGGATCTCGATGGAGATGAATGTCCTGCTCAACCGGTACCTGGGCCCCCGCTGGGCCGACGAGCCGGCCGATGATGGCCTCTGGAGCCGCATCGATCGCATTCCGGATCAGGAGCTATGGCGCGTCCATCAGATGCGCCGCGAACGGCTCGTGCATTACGCGCGAGCCCGTCTGGCGGCGCAGGTCAGAAGGCGCGGCGGCACCGAAACGACGATCTCCACCGCGCAAAGCGCGCTATCGCCGGACTGCCTGACGATCGGCTTTGCCCGGCGCTTCGCGACCTATAAACGGGCCACGCTCCTGCTGCGGGACCAGGAGCGCCTGACTCGCCTGCTGACCAATCCCGACCGCCCGGTGCAGATTCTGCTCGCGGGCAAAGCCCATCCCCACGACCACGACGGCAAAGAACTGATCCGGCAAATCATCCACTTTGCCAAAGGTGCGGACGTGCGGCGCAGGATCGTCTTCCTGGAGGATTATGACATCTCGGTAGCCCGTTATCTGGTGACGGGAGTGGATATCTGGCTGAATACGCCGCGGCGCCCCAACGAGGCCAGCGGTACCAGCGGGATGAAAGTGTTGGCCAACGGCGGTCTGAACCTCTCCGTTCTCGACGGCTGGTGGGCCGAGGGTTACGATCCCAAGGCCGGCTGGGCGATCGGAAAGGGAGAAGAGTACTCCGATGAGGCCTATCAGGACCAGGTGGAATGCGAGGCCCTGTACGATCTCCTGGAGAATGATGTGGCCCCCCTGTTTTACGACCGCGACGAAGAAGGACTGCCCCGCGGCTGGATCGCCATGATGAAGGCTTCCATGAAGAAGCTCTCGCCGCGGTTCAGCACGCACCGCATGGTGGCGGAGTACGCGGAGCGCTTCTACATTCCCGCCGGCACGCGCTATCTGCGCCTGGAGGAAAACGGCGCGGCCATCGCGCGCGATCTTGTGGCCTGGAGAAAGCGGATCCGCGATTTCGGAGGCCAGGTGCGCGTGGCCCGCGTGGAAGCGGATAACGGCCGCGAGGTGCTGGTCGGCTCCAAGGTGAAGGTGGGCGCCCGCATTCAATTGGGAAACCTGTCCCCATCCGACATACGGGTCCAGATCTACTGGGGACGGCTCAGCCCGAATGGAGAGATCGTGGACGGCGTCCCGGTGGATATGACGCACCAGCGCGCGGATGGCCCCGAACATATCTACGAAGGCACGGTAGAATGGCGCCTGAGCGGTTCCTGCGGCCTCGCTGTGCGCGTGGTGCCGCATCATGAAGACGCGATCGTGCCGTACGAGCTCCCCTGGGTCGTCTGGGCGGAATAGCGCCGCAATGCATGCGCTCTGCACTTTCGGCGGATACCAGTCGAGGCGGAACCGGCCTCCAGTGCCTGGAGTCTAACCGAATGATGCACGCTCTGCGGTGGATATGGGCAGCCGCCTGGCTGGCTCCGATCGCCCTGGCCCAAGGCCAAACCGACGTGTCCTTTCTTCTGGCTCCCAGGAATGGGCGTATGTCGTTTCGTCTGGGAGAGTCGGTCGATGTGGAATTTCGATTGGCCTCGAGCCTGCCGGGACGCTACCGGATATGGACCACCAGTGGAACGCGCTATGTGCGCATCTCCCGCTTCGACAAGGTCCTCGTGGAGCCGGCGCAAACGGTGGTCGATCCCCTGCGTGATATTCCCGCGCAGTTCGAGGGCGGAGTTGTCGCCGGTGTCCCGCCCACGCCCGTTCCGCTTACTGCCGTACCCATGGTATTCGAGCGGCACGTCAACGAATGGATCTCCTTCCGGCAGCCGGGGCGTTACCGGATCACCGTGGAGACCACCCGTGTGGAAACTACTGCCCAGCCGCCGGCTTCCGTAACGCTCCGGTCGAATCCCATTGAGATTAAAATTGTCGCCCCGGAGGCGGGCTGGGCCGCGGCCCAGTTGCGGCAAGCCGTGGCGATGCTGGAACGCGGCGATCCTCCGCCGCCGGTGATCGGCCAGACGATTCAGGGTAGCGTCGAGCAGGCTCGCACGGAGGAGATGGCGCATGCCGGCCGGGTGCTCCGGTTCCTCGAAACGCGGGATGCCATGCCGGCGCTTGCTCGCTTTTTCGAACACGGTCCGCAGGCTGCGCAGCAGGAGATCCGCGCCGGCCTCTTTGCATCGCCGTACCGGAAAGAAGTCATTGCGGCCATGGAAGAATCCATTGCCGCGCCCGGCACGCCGGTCACGTACTACTATCTCGCCACGCTGATGGAATTGGCGGCGGCCTCCCGAATGGGACCTTCGCCGCTCTATCCCCAAAAGGATCCCCAAGCCCACAAAGCGGAGGTAGACGAGCACTCCCGGTACCTGGCGCGCATGAAGCCCATCGAGGCCGAGTACTTCGCGAAGCTTGCGGATGCTATCGAACGGAAGCAGGGGGAGGCCCGCGCCGTGAGCCTGGACACGCTGGTCAGCCGCGGTCCGCAGCCACCGGCTCCCGCCATTAGTGCCGCGCTCCTGGCTAATTTTCGATCGCTCCCTCCGGGATCGCAGCACGCACTATTGTCGATCGAGTGGCCCCGTATCGCCTCGCCATCGGTTGAGCCGTTGGTCCGGTCCCTGGCGGAAGGCCGCAGCCCCTTGCGGGATGAAGCGCTGCTGCGGCTCTATGATCTCAATCCGGAGCAGGCTCGCAGAATTGCGGTCGAACGCATTCGCAAGGCCGATGTGACGCGCGAGATGTTCCAGAATCCTCGCGCGCTGTTGCTTCTGCCGGACCGGGAGCTTCCGGAACTCGATGAGGCTTTGGTGGGCATGCTGGAGCAGGGAAAGCCGGTCGAATTCCTGCTTGCCCGATACGCCTCTGCCGCTGGTTTCGCGCGTGTGCGCCAGTTTGCCGAAAGCCGCCCCGGTGCTTTCTGCGGACCGCTGCTGGCGTACTTCTTTCGGATCGATCCCGCATATGCCGCCGAGCGGCGAGCGCTCGCACGAAGCTCGGGCTGGGGTGGATGCTCTCTTTCCCTTGCGCCGAATGAAGACCTCCTGATGAGCCCCGGATTGGAGAAGGCGGCGATCGAGGATCTGGCCAGCCCGGATCCCATGGCGCAAAGAACGGCACAAAGCCTCCTCCAGAACGGAGGATCTATCGCTGCACAGCAGCCCCTGTGGGAAGGCTTCGCGCGCCTGCGCGGAAGCCGTCCGGCGCCTATGAAACAAAGTATGCTGGAGTTCGGATACGTGGAAGCTCTCTTTAAAGCCGCGGGTTGGGCTCTCACTCC
>CAZMRK010000300.1:0-15883 GCA_964568355.1 uncultured Solibacteraceae bacterium
TCTGCTTAGCCGTCTCCAGCGCCTCCTCGGCGGTATGCAGCACGCCGGTGGATCCCGGAAGAACAGGCACGCCGTGCTCGCGCATGAAGGCTCGCGCCCGCTCCTTGATTCCCATCATGCGGATCACCTCCGGTCGCGGCCCGATGAACTTAATGCCGGAGATATCGCACACTTCGGCGAAGCTCGCATTCTCGCTCAAAAACCCGTAGCCGGGGTGGATGGCATCGACGTTGGTGATCTCCGCGGCGCTGATGATGGAGGGCACGTCGAGGTAGCTGCGCGAGCTTTTCGCCGGCCCGATGCAGATCGCCTCGTCGGCGAACCGAACGTGCAGGCCGTAGCGGTCGGCCTCGGAATAGACCGCCACCGTCCGGATGCCAAGCTCCTTGCAGGCGCAGATCACCCGCAGGGCTATTTCTCCGCGGTTGGCGACCAGAATCTTCTTAAACGGCCCGAATGGCAAACAACGCCTCCCCGTATTCGACCGGCTGGCCGTTCTGCACCAGCTTGCTTTCCACGATGCCGTTAATCTCCGCCTCAATCTCGTTCATCAGCTTCATGGACTCGATGATGCAGAGCACCTTGCCGGGCTGCACGCGTTCGCCAATGCGGACGAACGGTGGTGTGCCCGGAGCGGAGCTTTCGTAGAACGTGCCGACGATCGGGGATCGAACGGTAGTCAGGGTGGGATCTGGTCCGGTCTCCTGCGCTGTCGGTGCCGCCGGCACAACGGGAGCGGGGGCTGCGACGGGAGACTCCGCTGGCAGGGTGACCGATTGAACCGGCGCCGGCGGTTCGCCGCCAAGCGCACGCCGGATGCGCACCCGGTTGTCGCCGCGCTGCACCTCCAGTTCGGCGATGCCGGTCTCCAGGGCCAGGTTGATCAACTCACGAATATCAGCGACTGTCATGCAAGAAAATAGATTAGCAGGAAAGAGCGGAACGCAAACGGAGGCCGGGGCAGCCTACACCACGCGCAGCGCCTTGGACGTCGGCGTCAAGATTTCGCAGCCGTTTCGGGTTACCACCACCGTGTCTTCAATACGGATGCCCCCAAAGCCCTCCAGATACACGCCTGGCTCAATGGTGATTGCCATTCCTTCCTTCAGCCGCGTCTTGTCACGCCGTCCCACCCGCGGAGGTTCGTGAATTTCAAGGCCCAGCCCATGGCCCGTGGAGTGTATGAACAGGTGATCCAGCTTCTCTGCTTTCAGCACCGCGCGCGCCCGGCTGTCGACAGAACCGGCCGTGACGCCGGGCCGTACCGCGGCCAGCGCTGCCAGTTGCGCTTCCAGCACCGCCCGGTACATGTGCTTCACCTTGGCGCCAGGGGTGCCCAGAAACAACATGCGCGTCATGTCGCTGGCATAGCCTTGCTCGAATGCGCCCATGTCCACCACGACCAGGTCGCCGGTGCTCATGCGGGCTGAAGTGGGCTGGGCATGCGGCAGCGCAGACCGCTCGCCGGCGGCCACAATGGTTTCGAACGACGGCTTTTCCGCCCCCAGGCGGCGCATGCGGTATTCCAGTTCCGCGGCCAGGTCCTGCTCGCGCATACCCGCGCGCACCCGCTTCACTGCTTGCTCGAAGGCCTCCGAATTGGTCTGCACCGAGCGCCGGATCAACTCCAGTTCCGCCGGCGATTTGACCATCCGGTGGCTCTCCAGCCATTCCGAAACCGGTTCCAGTATCATGCGCGGGGTCAGGCACGAGCGCAGTGTCTGATAGGCATCAAAGCTGGTCCGAGCACGCTCGAAGCCCAGCCTCCGGACCCGGTGTTTTCGGGCCTCCGCAGCGAGATCCGGCAAAAGGGGGCCTTTCGCCACATGCACCCGGCAGGACACTTCCTGCGCCGATTGGATGGTATAGCGCGGGTCGGTGAAAAAGACGGCATCGCCACGCAGCAGCAGGAGCATGCCGTTGCTGCCGGTAAAGCCGGTCAGCCAGCGTAGATTGGGGCCATGGGAGACCACCAGAGCATCCAGGCGCCTTTCCGATAGCTCTGCCGCAATCGCCTGGCGGCGTTGTTCGTATTCGTTATTTGCCAATTTCCAGTCCCCGGGCCAGGACCAGAGCCTTTTCGGAGAGAGCATCTGCCTGGGTCATGTCGCCGCGCTTGGCGGCCTCGTCGGAAAGGCTCACCAAAGAGCGGATCCGTCCCACCATGCTCTCTTCCGCCGACCCCTGGCGCGTGCGTACCTGGCTCAGGCGCTCGTGAATCTCGCGATTGCGGGAGGCAATCGTCTCCTGAATGCGGCGTACTTCCTCCGGCGGCAGGATCGGCTGGAGCCTCGGGCGCTCTTCGGCCGGAGGCGTTGCCGCGGGAGCCTGCGCATCGACCGGAGGCGACGCGGGAGGCGCGGCCGCCGGCTCCGAACGCGTATTATTTCTCGCCATGCGCGAATTCCGCGACCGGGCGGGCTGCTGTGGCTGCGACGGCTCGGGATTAGCCACTAATGCCGCCGGGTCGAGCGGCTGCGGGTTGGGCAACTGGATCTGCGTCTGCGGAGAAGAAAGCGGCTCAGGCGGTGCCTGCGGAGCAGGTTGTGCCGTCCTGGCCACGGTGGCCGGCTTGGGGGCAGGCGGGGGCGCAACCGTACGGGCGGTCTTACCGCGCAGGACACATCCGCCCAATGGGAGCCAAATCGCCGCCGCTAGTACCAGGGCGGCGAAACCGCGCGGATTCGCCCTCAAATCCAATGCATCAGCCGGTCGAGATAGTCGAAGCTTCATGGGGCGCACAGAAGGAATCCTCGCCGGACTCTGGTGAACTCTTTGATTTTACCATCCGGCGGCAAGGATCGCTCAGGTTCGAGGGATAATCGGAGAGAGAGACCGGATGCGTACGCTCCTCTGCCTTGTCCTGCTTACGATTGGCGTGGAAACCGCCGCCGGCCAGGAAGTGGACTGGCCCTTCCGGGGTTCCTGGCGTATCTCCCTCCCATCGCAAAATACATCTGTGGCGTCAATGGCGGCGCGGGACAGCGGATTGTATTTTTTGATTCGCAACCCGATGCAGGCCGAGAGCTCCACCGTGCTGCATACCGGCCCGGAAGGGGAAGTCCTGAACTGGACGCCGCTCTCGGGAGAGAGGGTTACGGACATGGCCGTGGATTCCCAGGGCAGTCAATCTATCCTCTCGGGCGACCGGACTTTGCTCACCTACGATCCGCATGGGGTTCAGACCCGCTCGGTTACGCTCGATGCGCCTGCCGGAACCCTGGTCCTGGTCCATGGAGAGCCCTGGGGCATCCGCCCCGACTATTCTCTGGAGCCGCTCATTCCCGGCGCAGCCAGAGCGCCGCGCTTTCGCGTGATCTCCCGCAGTCCGGACCTGGCCCTCTACTCGGTTCGTGATGGCGCCGTAGCGCTGGTGGATGGGGATGTTGTGCGCATCCTCGATCTCGACGGCCGGAATGCTTCCGTCACCATGAACCCCGCCCAATGGATCACCGCCCATCCGGGACTGCGCCTGCGCTCCATCGCCGCTGCGGAGGAACGGACCATGTTCATTCTGGGCACCACCCGGCAGTCCGGCACCGCCTGGATCCTGCAAACAGACCAGACCGGGCATCCTTTGCGCAGCCTCCGCATCGCCCTGCCGGAGGACGCTTCGCCCACCTTGATCGCCGCTACCGCGGAGCGGCTCTACCTGGCGGACCCGCAGGGTCACGTATGGTATGCCGATACGCCATCATCCAGCGTGCCCATCGAGCAACGCCTCGATTCCTCGGCCATCCTGATTTCGAGCATGGAGCCCTTCCGCCAATCCCTGCGCAAAGCCGGCTACACCGCCGGCGTCTCCCTCGCGGTGACGGTGGATGAACAGGGCCGCGTGCGCCAGCTCCAAGTCCACCAGGACCTGGGCACATCCCTGCCCCAGGAGGCTCTGGATCAAGCCGGCCATTGGCGTTTCGAACCGGCCGTCAAAGGCGGTAAGGCAATCCCCTCAACGGTGCAGATCGAAGTCGGCCGCTAGCCGCCCGTAGGGCCGCCGGCAAAAGAAACGCACGCTCACAACACAGTGGGCAGGCGCAGAATGAAGGTTGTGCCCTTGCCCGGCTCGCTGGTGAAGTCGATCGACCCGTCGTGCAACTGCACGATGCGGAAGGTCATGGCCAGGCCGATTCCCGAGCCTTCTTTCTTGGTCGTGAAGTAAAGCTGGAAGATCTTTTCGCGCAGTTCCGGAGGAATCCCCGGCCCGGTGTCGGAGATGCGGATGATGGCTTCATCCTCATCGACCGAGCAGTCCACCGTAAGGTCGCCTCCATCCGGCATCGCCTGAATCGCATTCACCAGGATGTTGAGCAGTGCCTGTTTTACCAGGTCCCGGTCCACCCGGATCGACATGCCTTCCGTCTGCAAGCGCAGGGCAAGCCGGATATTCGCCGAAGCCGCTTGCGGCCTGGCCAGTTCCACAATCTCATTCAGAAATTCATCCAGCGGGATCTCGGCCAGCTTCAGCTCCACCGGCCGTGTAAAGTCCAGAAAGGTCTTGACCACGCGATCCAGCCGCAGAATCTCGCGCGAGATGATCTCCATCTGCGGCCCCAGGTCGGCATCTCCGGAAGAAAGCTTCATGCGCGCCAGTTCCAGGTGCATCATGATGGCGTTCAGCGGATTCTTCACCTCATGCGCCACGCCGCTGGTGATGCCGCTGATGGCAGAAAGCCGGTCGGCCGTCTGCAACTGGCGGCTGATCTGGCGCGTGGCTTCCGGATCGCGCAGCCGCACCAGCAGCCCGGCGCTCCGGCCCTGCGTAGCCGCCGTCCCCAGGCTGTCCATCATGTCGACGGAGAGCAGCACGACCGACAGACCGCCCTCCACTCCCACGCCTCCGCTCAGCGGCACACGCCGGTTGCGAATCGTCCGCCCCGTCTCGGCGGCTTGCGCCAGGATCAGGCCGAGCGTCGTATTCGGAGGGAAGATATCGGCCAGGCCCATCCCCAGAAGGTCGGACCGCATCCGGCCCAGAAACTTTTCCACCGCGCCCGAAGCGACCACCAGCTTCCGATCGCGCCCGAAGATCAGGACCGCGTCTTCCAGTTCGTCCACCAGCCGCTCGAAGTTGCCGCGCAGATCGCTGAAGTCGTAGCGCGCGCCTCGCAATTGCTGGCCCAGCAGGCTTACTTTCGACGCCATCACCGCCAGTTCGTCGGCCGTCTTCTTGGGCGGCGCCAGCGTTTCCTGGTACTCGTATTCTCCCCGGGCCAGCAGGTCCAGCATGCGCCCCAGTTCGCCCAGCGGACGGAATGCGATCGAAGAGAAGATCAGCGTCACGATCATCGCCCCGAAGACCGAAAGGCCGGCGATTTGCGCGTTCTTCACCAGGATCGGAATAACGTCGTTGCGAATCAGGACGGGATACACGACCACGCGGACATGCAGCAGCGTGCGTCCATCGGCGCCCAGTCCCTGTTCCAACTGGTAGTACTTATAGCTGTACAGCGTGCGGACCTTGTCCACCCAGTTGGATTTGGTCACCAGAGGGCGGAAATCCGGATAGCTGGGGAACTGGAGTCCGCGCCGCGTGGGATCGCTGTCCGCCAGGATCTGATTGCTGTGCGTGTCACACACGGCGATCTCCAGCAACGCGTGCGAAGCCGTCAGAATGTCCACCAGGTTGCTGGCCAGGGTTTCGTCGTGCAGCGCCTCCTGCAGCGGTACGGTGGGCTGCCGCGCCAGCGCCGCCAATACCAGGTTGGCCGCAACTTTGTTCAACAGTTCGGCGCGCTCCAGGGTGGACTCGAACTGCTGCTCGATTTCGTTGCCCAAGTCGACCGCTGAAATGATCGCGACCACCGCCGCCATCAACAGAACCGACCAGAGCGTCAGCCTGGCCTGGAGCTTCATGTGTGATTCAGCCTACGGCAGCAACACCAGCTTCCCTGCGGTCTTGCGGCTCTCGATATCGCGATGGGCCTGAGCGGCGTCGGCCAGCGGATAGGTTTTCTCGACGCGAAGCTGCACCTCGCCCGAATCCAGCCAGCGCAGCACATCGCCCGCCCGCCAGAGCAGGTCTTCGCGCGTGGCAATGTAGTCCTGAAGCTTGGGACGGGTGAGGAACAGTGAGCCCTTGGCGTTGAGCACACTGGGATTGAATGGATCCACGGCGCCGCTCGCCTGGCCCCACAGCACCATCAGGCCTCGCGGGCGGATCGCGTCCAGCCCCTTCAGAAAAGTATCCTTGCCCACCGAGTCGTAGACCACATCCACGCCTCGGCCGCCGGTCAAACGCTTCACTTCGGCCACAAAGTCCGTCCGGGTATACAGAATGGCTTCATCGGCGCCCGCCTCGCGCGCAATCCGGGCCTTCTCTTCGGTCGAGACCGTGCCGAACACGCGCGCGCCGCGCAGTTTCGCCATCTGCACCAGCAGGCGCCCCGCGCCTCCTGCGGCGGCGTGCACCAGGCAGGTATCGCCCGGCTTCAAAGGGCAGGTGGAATGCGAAAGATAGTGGGCTGTCATGCCCTGCAGCATGGAAGCCGCGGCCCGTTCGAAGTCCAGGTGGTCCGGAACCTTCACCAGTTGCCACGCGGCCACCACGGCATACTCCGCATAGGACCCGCGTACCGAAGCAGTGGCCACACGATCCCCTAGGTGGACCTCGGTGACTCCTTCTCCCACAGCTTCCACGGTGCCGGCCGCTTCACTGCCCAGAATAAACGGCAGATCGAGCTTGTATAAACCGGTTCGGTGATAAATGTCTATGAAATTCACGCCGGCGGCGGCGATCCGGATCAGGGCCTGTCCCGGCCCCGGCGAAGGCTTCGGTACATCCACCAACTGCAGCTTCTCTGGACCACCCGGTTCCTGAACTTGAATGGCTTTCATCGGTATCCTCGGCGTAGACTTCTTCTGCTGTGAACAGCCGTTGCATAGAGTAGCAAATAGAGGACTGTGAACGGAAACAAGATGACACGCGATAGTGTGCGTACTGCGCCGGCCCCGGCCAGGCCCGACCGATATAGCAGAAAATAGCGGATCGTTCGCCAGTTGCCCCGGTCAAGCCAGAAGAAATCACAGTTTTCGTTCACCACGAAAACCTTGGCGGGAACCTTCAGCGCCACACTCCATTTCCACCAGGTCATGATGGGCTCGGCGGAGCAGATGATCCCGGCCATCGAGTATCCGCGCGCCTGGAGAATACGGTAAAGCGCGCGCCGTGCTTCCCGTCCGCGATAGTCTCCTACCCGGTACACCACCGTATCGGCCGGAAACCCGGCGGGCAGCCCGGGATAGCAGGTCAGCAGGTCGATGGGCGCGTCGCCATAGCTCTGCCGGAGCACCGGAAACAGCCGCTCGTAGAGATGACGGGATCCGCTCTCCACCAGGAGAATGCGGGTGAACGGAGGAAACCCGCGTCGCAAAAAATAACGCACTCTTTTGACTATAGCCGAGGCTGCCGCGCCGCGGTATGTCCTTCCGCCTCACTCGCGCCCGTGTTTGCGGTAATAGCCTTCCGGGACCAGCAGCGTTAGCCCGTCCGGCACCATTTCGGCCGCTCCCGGCAGGTGCCCGGCAAATTCCCCATCCACTTGCATATATATCCGGCGGTCGGCCGGCGCGGAAAACGTCACGTTCGTGGCGCGCAGAATGGAGACGCCAGGAATCCCAGCCAGCTTTCGCAGTCCCACTCCGGCGAGGTATCGCAGATAGCGGAAAGAACTGCTCCCCTCGAACAGCACCACCTCAAAGCGATCGTCAAACAGGCTGGTCCTGCAGGCGATCTCCAGATCGCCTCCGTAGTTGCGCACCCGGCTCACCAGAGCAAAGGAGCAGGTGTAGGGTACTCCATCCACTTCCACATGAAACTCCGCCAGCCTTTTTCCCAGAACCAGGAACCCCGCCACCCAGTAGGCAAATTTGCCCGTGCGCGCTTTGAGCGGCGCGCTCACGTGGTAGACCACCTGCGCATCCAGGCCCACTCCGGCCATCAGCAGAAAGTGCCGCGAGTTCGCCGCGCCATTTTGATAACAGACGCGGCCCACCGCGACGCGTGTGGCACGATACCCGGCCAGCGAGGCGGCAACGCGCTCCAGGCGCGATCCCATGCCCATCTCCATCGCCAGCACGTTGGCCGTGCCAGCCGGCAGGATCCCTAGCGGCACTGGGGAGTGCACCATGCCTTCCACCACTTCGTTGATGGTGCCGTCTCCTCCCGCCGCAAGAATCAGGTCCGCGCCCTCGGCGATCGCAGCGCGAGCCAGCCCCGCCGCCGTGCCCGGTCCCGTCGTGGCCACCAGCCGAGGCCCATATCCGGCGCGCGAGAGAATCCCTTCTGCGCGAGAAAGCGCATCGGTTCCCCCTCTTCCGAACCTGCCGGCACGTGGGTTGTAGATAATGGTAGTGTTTCGATACGGGTTGATAGCTGCGCTCCAGTCCCCTTCGTTAAATTATAGTGAAAGGCTCATGCAAAAGAACGTAAACGCTGAGATCGAGAAACTGCGTGAAACATTGCGGCACCACGAATATCAGTATTACGTGCTCGACCAGCCGGAGGTCAGCGACGCCACCTACGATGAGTGGATGCGCCGGCTCATCGCCCTGGAGCAGGAACACCCGGAGCTGATCACACCCGATTCTCCCACCCAGCGCGTGGGCGGCAAACCTCGAGAGGGTTTCGTCAAGGTCGCTCACACCACCCCCATGCTGAGTCTGGACAACGCGCTTAACGAGGGCGAACTGCGCGATTTTGACCGGCGCGTGCGCGAGTTGCTGGGCGAGGCCGCCCCGGAATACGTGGTCGAATTGAAAATGGACGGCCTGTCCATGGCTGCCCGCTATCAGAACGGCAACTTTCAGCAGGCCGTCACTCGCGGCGATGGCTTCGTTGGTGAAGATGTCACCGAAAATGCCCGAACCATCCGATCTCTGCCCCTGAGCGCCAAGACTTCCTGGCCTGAATTCGAAGTGCGCGGCGAGACCGTTATGAACCGCCGCGCTTTCGAACGCCTCAACGCCGAGCGCGACGAGCGCGGGCTCTCCCGCTTCGCCAATCCCCGCAACGCCGCCGCCGGTTCGCTGCGCGTCCTGGAGCCGACCATCACGGCTTCACGACGTCTGGACTTTTACACCTATTTCCTGCTGGTGGGGGGAAGCACTGTTTTCGAGACCCATTGGGAAGCGCTCGAAGAGCTCGTCCGGCTCGGCTTCAAGGTGAATCCCCGCCGAAAGCTTTGCCGCGACGTGAACGAAGTGCTGGTTTTCTGCGCCAATTGGGAGATGCAGCGGGAGGAACTGCCCTACGAGATCGATGGTGTAGTGGTGAAGGTCAATTCCGTGGCCCAGCAGCGCCGCCTGGGCTACACGGCCAAGGCCCCCCGCTGGGCCATTGCCTATAAATATCCGGCCCGCCAGGCGCTCACCGAGGTGGAAGGGATTGAAGTTCAGGTGGGACGGACCGGCGCGCTCACCCCGGTCGCCCACTTGAAGCCGGTGGAGGTGAGCGGCGTCATCGTGACGCGCGCCACTTTGCACAATGAAGATGAGATCGAGCGGCTGGGTTTGCAAATCGGCGACACCGTAGTCATCGAACGCAGCGGCGACGTAATCCCCAAGGTGGTGCGGGTACACACACAGGGCTCCTACCGGCGGCCCTTCCGCATGCCCGCGACCTGCCCCGTATGCGGCGGCAGAATTGTGCGCGAAGAAGATGAAGCGGCCTCGCGCTGCATCAACATCAACTGCCCGGCTCGCCTGAAGGAATCCGTCTTGCATTTTGCTTCGCGCGGCGTCATGAATATCGATGGCATGGGCGATGCGCTCGTGGACCAACTGGTGGATCGCGGTATGGTCAAAAGTGTCGCGGATATCTACGATCTGTCCGCCAGCCAGCTCGCCGAGCTCGAGCGCATGGGCACCAAGTCCGCCAACAACGTGATCCGCAATATCGAGCGGTCCAAGCAGAATCCCCTGCCGCGCGTCATCAGCGCGCTGGGCATCCGTTTCGTGGGCGAGCGCACCGCGGTCTTTCTGGCGGACGCCTTCGGCAGCCTGGACCTCATTGCCACAGCCGGTCTGGAAGAATTGCAGCAGGCGGAAGAGGTAGGGCCGAAGGTTGCCGAGAGCCTCTACCAGTTCTTCCGCGAGCCGCACAACCGGGAGCTGATCGAACGGCTGCGCGCGGCCGGTCTCCAGTTCACGCACGAGGCCAAGCGCAAGCCTTCCGGACCGCTTAAGGGGCTGACCTTCGTCATTACCGGAACGCTGCCTCACCTGCACCGCGAAGACGCGCGGCAGCTCATCGAAGCCGCAGGAGGCAAGGTGGCCACTTCCGTGAGCAGGAAAACCAGCTACGTCGTAGCCGGCGGGGACCCCGGTTCGAAGCTCGACAAAGCCCGCGAGCTGGGCATCCGCGTCATCGATGAAAACGAACTGCTCGGCCTGATCAAGGTCGGCTGATCCCGCTGCTCATTCGATTCACGCACGGCTCCGTTACCGAGCCGCGACCGTAAGGGAGCGGACTTCACGGTCGCAGCACCAACCGCCCTCACCAGATGTATTCTTTGGCGATCCGGCGCTTATCGTACCCATCCAGCACATGGACCACGCGGATTTTTTTCAGCGCCAGCGGAGAGAGCTGGCCGATCGGGATGTAGATGATCGTGCGCCCCAGCCGGGCGGCAATACTTCGAAAAATCGAACGCGGCGGTCGGGCGGCCACGTACACCACGTGCCGCTCGATCGAATAATCGAGGCCGGCCAGCAGTAGCCGTTCGGACTTGGACTCGGCGAAGTCGTAGTCCGGGTCGTGCCATACGTCGAACATGCGCCGCGGCGGCAGGCTCATCAGAAAACCTCCGTATTCGCCGCGCCCGATCCCCGGCCCCACCATGTTGTCGAAGGGGAACGTGGAGTAGAATGCCATGTCGGATTCGTTCTGGTTCTCCCCCAGCCACGTCGTCATGTACGAATACCGGTTCTCGCGGTCTTCGTCGAAAATCACGACGACCGAGCCGACTTCTCCCGAGATCTTCTGGAACTGGCGCACATAGATCCGCCGGTCGTACCAGTTGCGAATCGTTTCGCGCAGGTCGATGCCGTCCAGCAATGAGGTAGTGAACGGCTCCGTGCGTACACGCTCCTCGGAAAGAATGCTCTTGCCCTTCTTCTTGAGAAAGCGCCCGTAGTCCTCCACCACCAGGTCTTCCGGGGGATAAGAACAGATTGCGTTGCCGTCCACCTGCGAGGCCCATTCTCCCGGAACTTTTTCTTTCTTGCGCGGTTTTAGCCCCACCGGACGCAAACGCCGCTTGGCGCTCGGCAGGCGTCTTCGCAGGCGGATCTTCTTGGTGTCCAGCCAGACCTCTTCCCCGGAGATCTGTACCGTGACCAGGTCGCTGGCGGCCTTCTGGGGAGGATAGCGGCCCGCCGTCTCCCAGACGTCCCAGGCGTAGTTGTCATCCACCACGCTGCGCGCCGCCACCGTGAGATCGAACAGGCTGGCTGTCAGCATCCGCGAAGCCAGCGCCAGGTTGCGTGTATAGCGTGCCAGCAAACGGCGCTGCCAGTGCGAAACCTTCTCGCCGGTGCTGGTCTCGTAGGATTTTTCCGACTCCTGGAACACCGCCCACTGCACCCGCGGCCGGTCGATCTGGCGCGGATCGGACATCGTCTCGCGGAACTGCTCGTAGCGCCACTGCAGGTACGGATATTCGATCGTGATCTCCGCCAGCGATTCGGGATGAGGATTCACCACCTGCACCCCCTCCCGGCGGGTCCGCACCATCGGCTGCGCCTGCGGCTCTTCCATCGCGTCCAGTACCGGGTCCAGTAAATTCAGGGAGATCACCACCAGCACCCGGGCCAGCGGATCGGCGCCCTGCAACTTCCAGGCGATCCCCGCCGCATGAGCGGAGATTTCCTCGGACCGCTGCTGCGGGTAGACGCGATACGCCTCAATGTACTTCTCCAGCCCCGTATGCCGGATGGCATAGGTGTCCGGATAGTCGTCTTTCAGATGGGGCCGCTGCCCGGTGTCGGGGTCCGTGAACAGCAACTCCGCCCCGATCTCCTGCGCCGTGCGGATGGCCTCCACAAACGGATCCGCCGGCTCCACCGGTACATAGACGGCACGGTCCTCCTCGCCGTCCTCGGCGTAGAAGATCACCGACATCTCCGGCAGCCGGGCCACCGCTCGCAGATAGGCCTGTTGCAGGGTAGTGGGCAGTTCGAGCGCCACCACTTGCGGGCGGCTTCGCAGGACCGCGCGGCGGACTTCCAGGGCAAACTCCAGCCGTCCGGGCACCACCGGGAAATAGGTGAAGCGGCCCCGTTTCAGGCTCGCCGCGTCAGGAATCGGCAGGTCGATTTCGCCGGGCATACCGCAGCGCTTCTTCTCCCAGGGTTTCGATGATGGCGGTTTCGAGCGCCGCCGCCTCGTGCGTCCGCGCCGTCGCCAGGCTCTTCAGCTTGATGGCGAAGCGGCCGATGTTGATTCCGTCCCGCACCGTGTAACGTTCGTCGGCGGCGTGCGCCTGCTGCAGAAAATCGGTGACGTAGTGGAGAATGCGCTCCTCCGCAAAGGGCAGATTCTCCTTGAGAATGTGATACTCCTCGTCGCGTTCGGGAAAATCGATGTAGATCTGCGGCTGCAATCGAGAATGGATATATTCCGGCAGCTCGAACGTCGAGGCGTCGTCGTTCATCGTGGTCACCAGCCGGAACTGCGGATGGGCCTTGATCTTGATACCCGCCACGATCGATTCCACATAGCGGCGGTTGTCCAGCAGAGGCGCCAGGCTGGCCCAGCTCTTCTCGCTCATCCGGTTGCCCTCGTCCAGAATGGCGATCCCACCGCGGAGCATCGCCGTCACCAGCGGTGAAGCCACGTAGCGAAGCTGCCCTTCACCTTCGATCACCGGCGTGACCAGCAGATCTTCCGGACGCGTGTCCAGCGTGGCCTGCAAAATGTAGACTTCCCTGCCCATGCGTTTGGCCGCGGCATAGGCTAGGGTGGTTTTCCCTACCCCCGGCTTGCCCAGCAGCCGCGGATTCATCGGCAGGTCCTGATCGTTGATGACCAGCCAGGCCGCCAGCAACTGGCGCATCAGCTCCTCCTGCCCCACCCAGCGGGCCGATAGCTCATCCGGATGCGCCAGATGTAGCGTGACGCCTTCAATCTCGATAGTCATAGAATCTTCTGCTCCCTATTATGCAGGCAGGACGCCCAAAATCGGCAAAATGACAAATTCACTAATATTCCCATAATGTCTATCGGAATTGTTATAATTAGCCGTTATGAAGAGGTTTGCGCTATTTCTCACGTTCACAACGCTAGGATTAGCCCAGGTGGACACCGGCACGATCGCCGGAATCGCCCGCGATCCTTCAGGCAGCGCTGTACCAACAGCACACATTGAAATCAATCATTTACAGACAGGGCAGAAGATTCAGACGGTTACCAACAACAACGGCCTCTACGTATCTCCGCCCCTTCGTCCAGGCGATTACACGGTGACGATCGAAGCAACCGGCTTCCAGAAAGCCGCCCGCAGGATCCACATCGACGTATCCCAAAGAGCCGAGGTCAATTTCGATCTGGCCGTGGGGTCCGTGACTCAGGAGGTCGAGGTCGCCGCGGTGGCCCCGGTCCTTCAGACCGAATCAGCTACGCTCTCCAACCTGCGCAATGAGAAGGCGATCCGCGACCTGCCGCTCAATGGCCGTAATTTCGCCCAGTTACTCCAGCTATCCGCTGGAGTGATGCCCGCCCAGACTCAGACCACCGGCAGCCCCACGACCATGAAACGCGGCGTGACCGGCAACTCCGTAAACGGGATGCGACTGGAGGAGAACAACTTCCTGGTGGACGGCATCAGCAATGTGGAAAATCACAACGGTTTGGGGATTCTGATCTTCCCCTCGATCGATTCAATCCAGGAGTTTCGCGTCGAGTCTTCGGTATCTGACGCCGAGTTCGGCCGGGGTGGTGGCGGCACGGTGAACCTGACCTACAAATCCGGGACACGGGATTTCCACGGCGGGGCTTACGAATTCCTCCGCAACTCGGCGCTCGACGCCAAAAACTTCTTCGACCGGGCCAACGCCCCGATTCCACCCTTCCGTCAGAACCAGTTCGGTGCTTTTCTGGGCGGCCCGGTAATCCCATCCAAGGAGCCTAAAACCTTTTTCTTCTTCAGCTACGAAGGTCTTCGCGTGCGCCAGTCCCAGACCTACATCAGCACCGTGCCGACCGAGGCGTTCCGGGCAGGCGACTTCTCCGCCTCCCCGCAGAAGATTTACGACCCGCTCACCCAGCGCCAACTGGCGGACGGCACCTATGTGCGCGATCCCTTTCCAGGCAACCGCATTCCTTCCAACCGCATCGATCCGGTCGGCCAGAATCTCCTGAATGTATACCCGCTGCCAAATCTGGGAACGGGAATCGCCAATAATTACCTCTACAATCCCGTGCGCCAGTCCACAGGCAACAAATATGACATCAAAGTCGATCGGATTTTAGGTGATCGCGACACGATGTTCGTCCGCTACAGTCACCATCGCGATGACCTGGTGGAGCCGAGCTATCTTCCGGCTCCAGCGGTCGGAAACGGCCCGGGCGTCCCCGGCCCCGCCCTGCAACCGGTAAACCAGATCGTGCTGAGCGAGACACACGTCGTCTCACCCAATAAAGTCAATGAATTCCGCATCGGGTGGACGCGCTTGAACCTGCAGGCGCGGGATTTGAACTACGGCAGAAACGTCTCTTCCGAGCTGGGGGTACCGGGGTCGAACATCACGAGCGATCCACTGACTTCAGGTCTCGCGATCTTCTCGATCTCCGGCTTGCAGGGCCTGGGTGACAACGGCTACTCGCCGGCGGTGCTGGTGAGCGACAACCTGCAGTGGAGCGACAACTTCAGCTATGTCGTAGGCCGGCATACCTTCAAGTTTGGCGGCGAGTTGCAGCGGCGGCGCTATAACGCCTTTCAATCAGATACCTTACGCGGAACCATGAGCTTCTCCGGAGCCTATAGCCAAAGCCTGGCGGCGACCGGCGGCGGAGGCCTGGGCGCAGCCGACGTGCTCCTCGGCAAGCCCATCAGCGGGACCATTCGATATCTGACCGGCACCCGAGGCTTCCGCCAGAGCGACTATGCCGGCTACGCCCAGGACGTCTTTAAGGTCAACGACCGCCTGACCCTGACCCTGGGCCTGCGCTACGAGAACTTCGCCGGCTGGCCCTGGACGGAGGTGAACGACCGCATGTACCAGTGGGTACCATCCATTCAGAACGTGGTCCGGGTGGGCACCGGTCAGGTGCCGTGGCGCAGCGGCATCCCGGGGGATAACAATAACCTGGCGCCGCGCGTGGGTCTGGCCTATCGCATCGAGCCGAAAACGGTCTTCCGGGCCGCCTACGGCGTCTACTACTCGGCGCCGCAACTGGACATTACCCGAAATCTGGCCGCCAATCCGCCGGAGTTCGTTTCCTCGGCTTTCACCAACAACCAGTACGATTTCCTGGGCGCGCGGGCCGCCTCGCAGGGCTTTGACCGCCCGGCCGAGGGGAGTGTCCAGGGATCTCTGCGGGCGCTCGATATCGGCGCGCGCACGCCATACACGCAGCAGTGGAACGCCACCGTGCAGCGGCAACTGCCCGCCTCCATCTCCCTGACGGTGGCATACGTGGGAACGAAAGGCACCAAGCTGCAGGGCTATCCGGACGTGAACCAGGCGGTACCGGGCACCACTCCGCTGGCCTCCCGGCGGCCGTTCTCCGCCTTCACCGCGATCCAGCCGGATGTTGCGGATATCCATGTTGCCGGAGAACTGGTCGCCGCCGTTCAGGTCGGTGATGGTGTGGCTGTAAGTATAGGCCAACTGGAAGCTGAGGCCGCGGGCGAAGCGCCGTTCACCGGTCACCTGTAAGCCGTTA
>CAZMRK010000301.1:0-3589 GCA_964568355.1 uncultured Solibacteraceae bacterium
GTGCAGATCCTTCTGGAGAATACGCCCAACGCGCTGGCGACGCCGGAGCGGCTGGTGTCGTTCCTGGAGCAGACCCACCTGCCCCTGTTCTTTGCCCTGGACGTGGGGCACGCCCACATGGGCGATGGCGTGGCGGCGGCGTATGGGACGATGAAGGATCGCATCCGGTCCACGCACATCCACGACAACGACGGCAAGGAGGACCGGCACCTGTTTCCCATAGTGGGCGGCGGCACGATCGACTGGGCCAAGACCATGGCGCTGCTGCGCTCACGTGCGGAGCAGTATCCGCTGGTGCTGGAACTGCGCGAGGTGCCCGACATGTCCCATCCGCTCGAGGTGGTGAATCAGGTATTCGAACGCCTGGAGCAGTTGCGGCCGCCCGAGTAAGAATCTTTATGCATCCCCGAATTACGATTGCGGAAGCCGGCCAGCATGTCGGCGAAAGCGTGCAGATTGCCGGCTGGCTTTACAACCTGCGCAAGTCCGGCAAGATCGTGTTTCCGATCCTGCGCGACGGCACCGGCCTGATGCAGTGCGTGGCGGTGAAGGCAGTCCTGCCGGAAGAACTGTTCGAGCGCATCAAGGATCTGACGCAGGAATCTTCGATCATTGTGACCGGCAAGGTGCGCGCCGACCAGCGCGCGGCGGGCGGGCACGAGCTGGACGTGGAAGACCTGGAAGTGGTGCAGCGCGTGCCGGAATCGGATCCGTATCCGATTACGCCCAAGGAGCATGGGGTTGAGTTTCTAATGGACCACCGGCATCTGTGGCTGCGCAGCCAGCGGCAGCATGCCATCCTGCGCGTGCGGCACGAGGTGATCCGCGCGGTGCGCGAGTACTTCGACACGCACGGATTCACCCTGGTGGATACGCCGGTCTTTACGCCGGCGGCCTGCGAAGGTACGACCACGCTGTTCGAAGTGAATTACTTCGAGGATGAGAAGGCTTACCTGACGCAATCCGGCCAGCTCTACAACGAAGCTACGGCGATGGCGCTGGGCAAGGTCTACTGCTTCGGACCGACCTTCCGTGCCGAGAAATCCAAGACGCGCCGGCACCTGACCGAGTTCTGGATGGTGGAGCCGGAGATGGCCTACGCGGACCTGGAGGAAGTGAAGCGCGTGGCCGAGGAGATGGTGGTCCACGTGGTGGGCCGGGTGCTGGAAAGCCGGCGCGCGGATCTGAAAGTGCTGGAACGCGACGTTTCGAAGCTGGAAGCGATTCAGACACCATTTCCGCGCATGAGCTACGACGAGGCGGTGAAGATTCTGCAATCCAAGGGCAGCGAGATCCAGTGGGGCGGCGATTTCGGCGGCACCGATGAAACCCTGCTGAGCCAGGATTTCGACCGGCCGCTGATGGTGGATCGCTATCCGACGGAGATCAAGGCGTTCTACTTCCAGCCGGCTCCGGAGCGGCCGGACGTGGTGCTGGGTGTGGACGTACTGGCGCCGGAAGGCTACGGCGAGATCATCGGCGGCGGGCAGCGCATCCACGACCTGGATCTGCTGCTGCGGCGGCTGGAGGAGCATCACCTGCCCAAGGAAGCGTTTGACTGGTACGTGGATCTGCGCAAGTACGGGTCGGTGCCGCACGGCGGTTTCGGCATGGGTATCGAGCGCTGCGTCGCCTGGATCTGCGGACTGGAGCACGTGCGCGAGACCATCGCCTTCCCGCGCATGTTGTACCGGCTGCGGCCCTGAGTCGGCGCCATGCGGCAATCGCACATCGCCATCATCGGCGCACCGCTCGATCTGGGGCAGGGACGGCGCGGTGTGGATATGGGGCCGTCGGCGCTGCGGGTGGCCAACCTGAACCGGCGCATCGCCGCGCTGGGCTACGAGGTAGAGGACCTGGGCAATACGCCTGTGGAGCAGGCCGAGAGCCTGCCGGAAGGTCCCGAGCGCGCCAAATATCTGCCGCAGATCGCCGCCACCTGCGATCACCTGGCGCGGATGGTGGAGCGCGCGCTGCGGGAAGGGCGGGTGCCGCTGGTGGTGGGCGGCGACCACTCGGTGGCGGTGGGCACCGTGGCTGGAGTCTCGAACTTCTACCGGCAGCGACGGCAGGAGATCGGCTTGATCTGGGTGGATGCGCACGCGGACATGAATACGCCCGAGACCTCGCCGAGTGGCAATGTGCACGGCATGCCGGCGGCCTGCTGCGTGGGCATGGGCCCGAAGGAGCTGACTCACCTGCTGGGCTATGCTCCCAAGGTGAACCCGCGGCGAGTAGCGTTTGTGGGGCTGCGCGACGTGGATGCTCTCGAAAAGCCGCATGTGCGCGAGTCCGGTGTGAAAGCCTTCACCATGCGGGATATCGATGAGCGTGGAATGCGCGCGGTGATTCTGGAGGCGATCCAGATCGCTTCGGAAGGCACGGCGGGATTTCACCTCTCGCTCGATATGGATTTTGTCGATCCGCAGCACGCTCCGGGCGTGGGGACCCCGGTGCGGGGCGGGGCCACCTATCGGGAAGCGCATCTGGCAATGGAATTGATCTGTGATTCCTCGCGGATGGTCTCGATGGAGGTGGTGGAAGTGAATCCCGCTATCGATGAAGGCAATCGCACGGCAGAACTGGCGGTGGAACTGGTCATGTCGGCATTCGGGAAACGGATTTTATGAAGCTACGCGTAGCAGTGATATATGGCGGCCGGAGCGGCGAGCACGAGATCTCGGTACGTTCGGCGAAGGCCATCATGGCCGGCATGGATCGGGCCCGGTACGAAATTTTCGAGTACTTTATCAGCCAGGAAGGCAAGTGGAACCCGCAGCCCATTGTGCCGGAGCCGGGCGCGCACCCGGAGATCGACGTGGTCTTTCCGGTGTTGCACGGCACCTTCGGAGAAGACGGCACGGTGCAGGGGCTGCTGGAACTGGCGGACCTCCCCTATGTGGGCGCCGGAGTGCTGGCCTCGGCTGTCTCGATGGACAAAGAGGTGATGAAGCGTGTCTGCCGGGAACAGATGTTGCCGGTTGTCGACTACGTGGTGCTGCGGCGCGGGTACCTGGACATCGCAGAGGCCGTGGGGACGCTGCCGTTTCCGGTTTTCGTCAAGCCGGCTAATCTGGGTTCTTCCGTAGGGATTTCCAAGGCCCACGACCAGGCGGAGTTGGAAGCGGCGCTGCGGCTGGCGGCGGAGTATGACCGCAAGGTGATCGTGGAACGCGGCATCGTGGGGCGGGAACTGGAGTGCTCGGTGCTGGGCAACGAAGCGCCGGAAGCTTCGCTGCCGTGCGAAATCCTGCCTTCGCGCGAATTCTACGACTACGACGACAAATACCTGCTGGACAAGGCCGAAGCCAAGGTTCCCGCGGAACTGGAGCCGGGTCAGGTCGAGGAGATCCGGCGGCTGGCTGTGGCCTGCTACCGTGCAGTGGAGTGCGAAGGCATGGCGCGGGTGGACTTTCTTCTGGAGGCCGCGACCGGCAAGATTTTCATTAACGAGATCAACACCATTCCGGGATTTACGTCGATCAGCATGTATCCCAAGATGTGGGAGCACAGCGGCCTGGCCTTTCCCCGGCTGGTAGACCGGCTGATCGAACTGGCGCTCGAACGCCACCAGGCGCGAAAGGCCACC
>CAZMRK010000302.1:0-5608 GCA_964568355.1 uncultured Solibacteraceae bacterium
TCATACAGGATTTTGCCGCCGAACATGGTCATGACGCACTGGATCTTTTGATTGCCCTCGATCTTCCCGCCGCCGGAACCAAGATAGGCGAACTTCCCCATAATGATCTCCAGCACGGCGATAACCGCTGTGGAACCGACACTCAAGTTGCCCAACTCGGGCCGGTGGATCATCTGAGCGGGATTCACCGTTGTGCGCCGGATGATCTCCTCGAACGACACCCCCAGGCAGAGGAACTTGGACATCACGTTGGCCAGGTTGATGCCGACCGTATAAGGTGTATCCGCAAACAGATCGGCGCTGATGGAATCGGGAATAAAGCCCTGTTGCACCGCGGGCACTACTCGCCGGAGCGGGAAACTGCCGCCGGCGTGTCCCAGATCGAACTTCACGCCGCGCGCCCTCGCTTTCGTCACATCTGGATTCAACTTGCCGTCCCCGGTCAGATAGGCGTAACGATCCGCCAGGCAGTGAGTCACAATATCCCCCGGCCGCATCTTCTCGAGCAGGAACTCGCGGTAGCTCCTCGCGGGGAATTTTCCCTGGGCCGGCAGAGGCGTGAAGTCCGCCAATACCGGCAGACTGGTCAATCGCCCGGCTTCAAGCACGGCGTCCATCGATGCCCAGGGAAGGCGCGTATCACTGAACTTGCCTCCGTAGTGGCCGGTCTTGAATCCGATGATCAGATGGGGGTACTTCTTGGCGGTATCTGCCGCCAACTGCACCTTAAGCTGAGCCGGATCCTGCTCCGCCCCGTTCGCCTGCGCGCCGGGAGCCGCAATATTCAGAAAGGAAAGAATCCTCATTTTGGAGCGATCGATGATCTTCTTGAAGTCTTCGAAGCTCTCCGCGCCCGCGGTTCCGCCGTCACAGCAGGTGGTGACGCCGGAAGGCAGGCAATGATGGTCGGCAATGACAGAAGGAGTCAGGTCCAGCCGCGTGTAGTAGCAGCAGATGTGCAAATCGATCAGGCCGGGTGTAATGTAATAGCCCGAAACATTGACGGCCGCTTTCCCGGCGGAGGCCGGAATATCCCGGTCCACCCGGGCGATCTTTCCGCCCAGGACGGCGACATCCATTGGCTGATTGATGCGGTTGGCTAAATCGATCACGTGGCCGCCCTTGAGGACCGTATCGTAGCGTGGAGTTTCCTGCGCAGCCGATGAACCCGCCATGGCCGCGGTCACGAGTGGCGTAGAAAGAAACTCTCTTCTGTTCATGGTTCTGTGCCTCTTGAAATCGATTGGGCTCAGAGCGCGTGCCGCTTTCAAGCACGGCCCCAGGAAAGTATACACCGGCGAAACCGCTGGTCTTCTCCCAGCGACTGCGTGGTGTAGACTCAGATCATGCAACACTAAAACTATGAGCGCCCGCTTGGCGGTCCTCGAAATGCTAGCCGCTGCCGGAGGCTGGATTGTCCTAACCGGATCGCCGCATGTGGTACAGGCGCAATCCACGACCCCGCGCCCCCTGCTCAGCCGCTCCTACGTCGAATCCTTGCGCGATGTTCTGAAGTTGGAAGAGCCGGACGTGATCCGGCTTGAACAAAGGCTCACCGCAAATCCGGAGGACTTACCCACGCGCATCAAGCTGATGGCTTACCATCAGCGCGCGGATCGGGCCGGCCGTCCGGAGGACCGTGCCAAACGCGCGCGGTACACGCTCTGGTTGATTGCGCATCACCCGGATTCGGAGGTTCTGCACGCGCCCGTGTCCAGGTTCTCGCCAGGCGAACTGACCCCAGCCGAGTATCGCCGCGCCTGCAATCTGTGGGATGCCGCAACTAAAGCCAAGCCCGGCAACGCCGGGATTCCCTGGAATGCAGCCTCTTTTTTCCAGGACCTCGACCCTGGACTCTATCTGCGCTACCTGGAAGCCGCCGCCGCGGCCGACCCAAACCATCCCTTCGCGCTGCGTCCGCTCGCGCACCTGTATGCGCTTTCAATCCTGGCAGGCGGCCCGCCGGCTGCCCACGCCGAGGCGGCGCTGGATGCGTCGAAGAACGTATGGGTGCTGGGCAACGCGGCCAACATGCTCCAGCTCCAGTACAACCGGGCGATCGAGCGAGGAGTGCCGGCGCCTCGCGCCGCCGAATTGGCGGAGCGCTACTTTCTGAAGGCCAAAGCTCTCGATCCGAATCTGGACCGCCGGGTGATTCTGCCGCAGATCGATCCCCAGCAAACCGCGCGCGCGGCGCAGCGCCAGGCGCAGGCCCAGCAGCAGTGGCAGGCGCACGTCCGGGAGGCAATAGGCAAAATCCGGATGCTCCCGGTGGACGCGTTCCCGGATCTCCCGCCGGCCATCGCCGCGGTCCTGCGGGCGCGCAACTGCAAAGTGCCCCAGCCCTCCCCCGGCGGACATCCGCGCAATGTGATTCGCGGCGAGTTCTTCGCCAGGGGAGAAGCCGGGTGGGCTGTGCTCTGTTCCGTCAACCACTCGACGGCGCTGCTCGCGTTTCGCAACGCCCGCGATACGAATCCCGATACCCTGGCCAGGAGCGAAGACGAAACCTATCTGCAGAACTTAGGCAACAGCAACATCGGTTACTCACGCGAGATCAGCGCTGCCGGCCGCGATTTCATCCTGCAGCACTATCGCGCCTATGGCGGCCCGGAACCTCCGGACATCGACCACCACGGCATCGACGACGCATTCCTGGAAAAAGCCTCGATCACCTGGTATTTTCACAACGGCAAGTGGCTGCGGTTGCAGGGCGCGGATTAGCCCCGGCAGGAGCCGGTCGTAGATCCGGTAAACAGTCTTCCTGGGGCGTCTTCATGGGACAATGAAAATGCCCGTGGCTCGCGCGCTGACATTTCGGGTGGTTGCCGTTCTCCTTCTGCTCATAGCGGGAGCGGAAGTCTATGCATGCGATGTCGGAAAGGATCTCGGGTCATCGGAGGCCTGGTTACCTCGACCGCGCTAACGCTGCTGATCTTGCCGGCGATGTATTTATGGGTTGAGAGACGACGGGGACGGTGACGATCGACGTGCGAAGATAGATGCTCGTGGGCTGGAATTTCCGCCCGGAAAGGTTCCCGTGGGCATATCTGTTTTCTTGAGCTATCCGAAGCCATGCTTCGCAAAACAAAAGCAGTTTGTAGAGCATGTCAGCACGTATCTCCAACAGCGCGGCTTTGCACCTCGCACGTTGGGCGTGACGGATTATGATATGGACGCGCCGCTAACCGCGATTCGAAGATTGATGTTGGAATCCAATGGCTTACTCACCATTGCGTTCCGCAGGACATATGTAGAAAAAGGAACCGCGCGCCTGCGCACGGACATAGAACACCTGCGCGAGGAGTCGATTGACAATCATTGGCTCACGACGCCTTGGGCGCAGATCGAGCCTGCGATGGCATACCAGTTAGGTTTGCCGATTCTCATCATTCGCGAATCCGGCGTGTTCGCGGATGGAATCCTGGAGCGTGGAGTAGCCGGGCTCTACATGCCCGAGATTGATCTTGACTCCGATATCGGTGCATATTTCTCATCTGCGGAGTGGAACGGCATTATCGGAAAGTGGGAAGGATATGTCAGAGCCGTCGTCGAACGCAAAGGACGCCCGCCGCAGTTATATTGACCGGCACCTGTCGTTTGCAAACTGCCGACGAACAGTGCCGCCACGGAACCGCGCGCGCCAGCAAGCGGATAAGCAAATCACCGGGCCGCGGCAGTAAAACATCCCCCACTCCGCACCACCGCTCTGGGATACACTAGCTGGGTGCGTGTGCGTCCGCCCGATCCGGAGTACCTCAAACTCCTTCTGCCCTACGGCGAAAAGATCCAAAAGCTCGCGCTAGCCGCGCGAAAACTGATCCTCGAAGAGGCGCCGGAGGCCAGCGATTTCGTCTACGAGGTATACACCATCGCCGATCAGTTTACGTTCACGGAACGCCCGAGCGACGCGTTCGTCTTCACCACCACGCATGCGAATTGGGTAAACCTCGGCTTTAACTTCGGCTCCCTGCTGCCCGACCCGGATGGTCTGCTGCGTGGCGAAGGCAAGTTCATCCGGCACGTCCGCATCGCGCAGGCGGCGGATCTGGACGCTCCTGGTGTTCGGGAGTTAGTAAGATCTGCTATCGCGCAAGCGGAGCGGCCCGAAGGCGAAGCAGGGAAGCCTCGTACCACCATACGCACGGCGCAATCCTCCAAGAAGCGCCCAGCCCCGAGGGGGCGGCGGATCTGATATGGTGAGCCGCAGGCCGGAACATCAAGCTGGTTAGCCAAAGGACCGGGGAAACCGGGGGGAATATGTTGGGATTGCGAACTTGTCACCAGGCAGACCGGGCGGAGTCCGCCAAGGTATGGGCAATTGTCCTTCTCACCCTTACAGCGGCGATTGCTCCCGCCAACGGATCGGAATTGCATGAGGCTGTTCGCACGTGCGACATCCCGCAAGTGAAGGTCCTCATCGCATCCGGCAACACCCTCAACGAACAGGACGCCGACGGGAACACCCCATTGCAAGAGGCAATTCGCGCCGGCAAGCCCCATTGTGTCTATCTATTGCTGGAAGCGGGCGCGAACCGGTATCTGTTCAATCGGGCGCACGAAAACGCCCACTCGCTCGCCAGATTCCATAGTGACCCGGTCAGCCGGGATCAAATGCTTCCCCTGCTGGAAAATCTGAATCTGATCCGGCCGGGGACCGATAGCAAACAGTGGTCCTTGCAGTATGCCGCGCTGCGGGGACAGGCGGATCTGGCCTCGCTGGTCCTGGACCTGGGCGCCGATCCGAACGCAGCCGGACCGGACGGCAACACTCCCCTCCACAATGCGTCGCTCAAAGGCTATATTCCCGTCGTCAATGCCCTGCTGCAGCACGGTGCCAGCATCTCGGTTCGGGACAGCAACGGATATTCGCCGCTGCATGACGCTGCCCTTGGCGGGCACGTTGCCGTTGCGCGCGTCCTTCTTGCGGCAGGAGCGGATCTTTCGATGGCGAATAACGACTCCCGCGAATCTCCTCTACACGTCGCCGCGTCCTGGGGACGGCTGGAAGTTGTCCGCCTCCTGCTCGATGCCGGAGCAAGCAGGTCTGCAAAGGACGGAAAGGGGCGTACGCCTCTGGATCTTGCCGTCGAGAACAACCACTCCGAAGTGGCCGCGATCCTGAGAACCGGCACTCCATAGGAAAAAATCCGCGACCGGTTGCGGTCCGGTGTCGCCACGGCATCACTTCCCCCCAGCACCCCCGGCCGTGGTCACCGTTGGCTCTGGTCTGCGAGAGTTCTGTCCAATCGCTCCAGGCTGTCCTGCAACTCACTCAGTTTCGCCTGCTCCGCCTGAACTTGCGCCGACGCTTCCGTCTCGACGGTTTGCAATTGCTGCTCTTCGCTCGTCTGCCATTCGAGTTCTTTCTTTGCCCGCTGAAGCTCCACTTCTACGCTTGGATCCTCCTTGCGTTGCAGGGATACCTTCTCCAGGTTTTCAACCCGCCCGGCCAGGCTTTTCCGCCAGCGCTCCACGTCGGCAACTTTAGTCCGCGCTTCATCTGACCGTTGCATGGCTCGCGAGACTGCGAGCGTTTGGACCTGCAAGCGATAAAGAGCAATTTGTGCTCGCTGAGCGGTAGCCGTTGTTGCTTGCAAAGCCTGGC
>CAZMRK010000303.1:0-14651 GCA_964568355.1 uncultured Solibacteraceae bacterium
TGGCCGCGGCGGCGGCCCTGGTGATGGCGGTGCTGCTTCTGTGGCGCTTTGAGCATACCCCCGCGGTCAGCGCGGCCGAACTGCTGCACAAAGCCGCGGCCGCCGAGCGCTCCGCTCCCGTTGCCAAGCGGCGAATCCGGATCCGGGCCGGAAAGCGGAACTGGGAGCGCAATCGCGTCTCCGCAACCCCTTCCACCGAACTCGCCGAAGTGGAAAAGCTGTTCCTCCAGGCCGGCTATGACTGGCAGAATCCGCTGAGCGCCGAAGCCTTTTCGGAGTGGCGCTCGCGCCTGCGCGAGAAGCGGGACGAAGTGGTGCTGCTGCCGCGGCCGCAGCACGTGGAATCCTACGTTATTCATACGTTCACCCCGGATGGCGTGGTCTCCGATGCCAGCCTGACTTTGCGGGCCGCAGACCTCCACGCGGTGTCCTGCACCCTGCGGTTCCGTTCCGATGAGACCATCGATCTCGCCGAAGTCTCCGACCAGGAACCGTCCGTTTCCTCCCCCGAGCCGCCCCCGCCGCCCGTAGCAACTCCGCCCGCATCGAGTGAGCGTCGAGAGGCCGGGCACGGCGAAGAGTTGCGAGTGATCGCCGCGCTGCACCACATCGGCGCCGATCTGGGCGAGCCGATCGAAGTCCGGCGCGACGGCGCCAATGTGCTGGTAACCGCCACGGGCCTGGATCCGCAGCGGCAGGAAGAGGTACGCAGCACGCTGTCCTCGCTGGCAGGGGTGCAAGTGCAATGGAACGGCGTGCGCCGGAACGAGACCCATGCGGAGCTACCGCCGCGGCGCGCCACGCCCGCGCCCGAACGCGCCAATCCGCTGATCGCCGAATTGCAGGCCAGCCTGGGCGGGGAGACTTCGGTTACCGATCTCGCGGATCAGTTCATCGACCACACCGATGCAGCCATGGCGCGGGCATACGCGCTGCGCGCCCTGGCCCGGCGTTTCCCCGAAGAGACGGTCCGCTCCTGGAACTCCACCGATACCCGGATCCTCCATGAGATCTTGCGGGATCACGTAGAAAAGCTCGCGGCTTCAGTGGAGACGATCCACCGGCTGCTGGCACCAGTTCTTCCGCCTGGAGACGCCGTGCCCGGGAGCCGGCCCGGCTGGCAGGGAGCTGCGGAGGCTATTTTGCTTTCCCTACAGCAGATGGACCAGTCGCTCAACGCCGGTTCGAGCGGCAGCGAAACGAGCGAGGCCCGCAAAGCCCGGCTCGCTCAGGCACTGGCAGACCTGGATCAGGAGATCGCCAGGCTGCGCCGCGTGGTGGAACCATGATCCGGGGCCTCGCTGCGCTCTGGCTGACCGCTGCGACCCTGGCAGCCGCCGGGGACGGCGTGCTGGCCGGCCTGATTCAAGACCGGACCGGAGCGGCCATGGTCTCGGCCAGCGTCACGGCAATGGACCAGGAGACCGGGATCCGCCGGTCCACGCACGCCGACGGCACCGGCGCTTATGAGATCGCCGCGCTTCCCCCGGGGCAGTACAAGCTCACCGTGCGCAAGCCCGGGTTTCAGACCATCGTGCGCTGGAATGTGGCGATCGGTTCCGGACAGGATGCCAGGCTCGACTTTGCGATGCAAGTGGGCAGCATGCACGAGGTCATCACCATCGAAGGCGGCCCGAATCCCATTCACACCGAAGATGGATCGGTGGGCACGGTGGTGGGCCGCAAGGCTATCGAGACGCTGCCGATCAACGGGCGGGGGGTTATGAGCCTGGTGGAGCTTTCGCCGGGCATTGTCGCCACTCCGGCGGCCGGCGGAGAGGCGGGCCAGTTCAGCGCCAACGGCCTGCGGGCGAATACCAACTACTTCACCATAGACGGCGTCAGCGCCAACTCCGGCGTCACCAGCGGCGGGCTGCCCGCCCAGTTCGCCGGCGTCGCGCTGCCCGCCATGACGGCCTTCGGCAGCACGCACAACCTGGTCTCGCAGGATGCGCTGGACGAAGTGCACATTCTGACATCCAGCTTTGCGCCGCAGTACGGGCGGCTGCCGGGCGCGCAAGTGGCGCTAACTACCCGCTCCGGGTCCAATGAGTATCACGGATCGGTCTTCTATTCGCTGCGCAACGAGGCCCTCGATGCCAACGACTGGTTCGCCAATGCCAGCGGCGCCGGGCGCGGCCGTCTGCGTCTGAATCAGCGAGGAGCATCCCTGGGCGGCCCGCTGCGCCGCGACCGAACCTTCTTTTTCGCCTCCTATGAGGGCCTGCATCTGGATCAGCCCTATACGCAGATCGCAGCCACGCCATCGCCCGATATCCGCACGCGCGCCCCCCAAGAATACCAATCGATTCTGAATGGCTTTCCGCTGCCGACCGGCTCGAGTCTCACCACGGACATGTCTTCGCTGGTGGCGCGCTACTCGCGGCCGTCTCACGTGAATACGGGGAGCCTGCGCATCGACCATGCGCTGAGCGAACGGGTAAATCTGTTCGGCCGGTATAACCAGGCGCCTTCCGATACTGAATCCGGTTTTACGCAGATCGAGCGCCTGGACCTGCGGACCAGCAGTTTCACCCTCGGCGTGACGGCGCTGCTGCCTTCGGCGATCACCAATGATTTCCGCACCAATATCTGGAGCACCAGCGCGGCCTCCCAGTGGCGGGCCAACAGCGCCGCCGGAGGGTCGCCGGTGGATTTCGCCGGCCTTCTGGGACCGCCGGAGCCGGCTTCTTCGGCGGCGTTCTACGGCATCGCCATCGGAGGGGTGGGCGCGCTTTATTCCGGGCAGAGCGGCCGGAACCACCAGAAGCAGTGGAACCTGGTAGACACGCTTTCCTTTCGCCGCGGGGCGCATGACGTGCGCCTGGGCATCGATTATCAGCGGCTGACCCCGGTGCGCGACACCGCGGCCAGCAGCATCACCGGCACGTGGAACAATCTGGCGGAATTTCTCTCCGGGACCGCTCCCGTGATCACCACCACGCGGGCACAGCAGGCTTCGGCGCTCATCGAGACGCTTTCCGTATTCGCCCAGGACACCTGGAACGTCTCGCGGCGTCTCACGCTGATCTACGGACTGCGCTGGGAGCTGACTCCTCCTCCGGCCATCCGCGAACCCGGCTCCGCGTTTCCGGAAAGCAGAGTGAATATCCAGGGAGAGGAACCGGTGGCGGCCGACGCGGTGGGAACAAGCTTCCTGCCCGTGGCGGCGACCTCCGCTCCTCTGTGGAACACGCGATATACACAACTGGCGCCTCGCGTGGGGGCGGCCTTCCGCCTGGACGACCACTCCGTACTGCGCGCGGGGTGGGGCAAATTCTATGACCTGGGCTTCAGTACGGCGCTCGATCCGATCAACGGCTTCCCGTTCAACCGCTGGCACTTCGACATGGCGGGCGGTTCATCGCTGGCCGCCGATGGTCCGTTCTACGGGCCGCGCCTGGCGCCCGACCTGCGGCTGCCCTATGCCTTCGAATGGAATGTAGCCTACGAGCGCGCCTTCACTCTCCGCGATATTCTCTCGCTGTCCTATGTAGGGTCGTCCGGGCACGACCTGCTGCGCTATGAAGGCATCCCCCAGCCGGGCACCCGCGTGGCCCAGTACGTAGTAGCAACCAACCAGGGCTCCTCCAACTATCACGCACTCGAAGCCCAATACCGGCGGCGCCTGGGACGCAGCCTGCAAGGCACGGTCTCTTACACCTGGTCGCATGCCATTGACACGGGTTCCTGGGACTCCGGCCTGTACCTGGCGAATGGAAAGCTCTCCGCGGCGGACGATCGCGGCTCGTCGTCTTTCGATGTGCGCCATAACCTGACCGCGGGATTGTCGTATGCCATGCCGCGACTGGGGCGCGGCCTGGTCCAGCAGCTTACCGGCGGTTGGGAATGGAGCGGGATGCTGCGCGCCCGTTCCGGATTTCCGATCGACGTGAAGATGGGCGAAAACCTGCTGGGGTTGGGCTTCGACAATGTCGTGCGCCCGGACCTGGTGCCCGGTGTGCCGATCTGGCTTCCCGCCGAGACGATCGGGGGCAGGCGTCTGAATCCCGCGGCCTTCGCCCAGCCTGCGGGTCCCCAGGGAAATCTGGGACGCAATGCCATCACCGGAGCTGGAATGTGGCAGGTGGACCTGGCCCTGAAGCGCGCGTTTTCTCTCACCGAACAGGTGCGCTTTGAACTGGGCGTGGAGGCCTACAACGCGTTCAACCACGCCAATGCCGCCGACCCGGTCCGCTATCTGGACAGCCCCTATTTCGGCACGCCGGTCTCTATGCTGAACCTCATGCTGGGCAGCGGCAGGGCGCGCAGCGGGCTCACGCCGGCATTTCAGATCGGCGGTCCGCGGTCCTTCGAAGTTACCGCTCGCTTCCGCTTCTGAAGCCGTTTTGGAAGAACGCTTGCTCTTGCGCAACAGGTAAAGGATCAACCCGGCGGTGACCGTTTCTGCTGCTTCCGGGATATCCTTGGCCGCGCCGAAGAAGAGCAGCGTCAGGCGCGACACGGGTGATCCACGATCAGATCATGAGAAGTGCTCCTCCACACGGAGCGCTGGGCGAAATGGGAGGGGATCGGAATTTCAAATGCTCCCCGAACGGTTATGGAAACCGTTACGGGAATCTTCGAAACCAGTGAAGCCGCCCGGTTGGCGGCCAAGGAGCTCAGCCATCTGGGCTTCTTCAATGATCGCGTAAACCTGCTGATGCCGGGCGCCTCCGAGCAGCAGGTAACAAACCTGCCCACCTCGGAGACGGAGAAGCCCGGAGTGGGCGAAGCGATTGGTGGCGTGGTGGGAGCCGCGGTGGGCATCGCCGGCGGTTTCGATCTCGGTGCCGCGGTAGCGAGTTCCGTTGTACCCGGCGTGGGGCCGGTGATCGCCGTCGGGATCGCCGCTGCGGCCTTGCTGGGGATCGGCGGGGCGATGGGCGGCGCCAGGATCGGCTCGGCGACCGACGAGAATGCCGCGCCCGGAATTCCCGCCGACGAAGTGGCCTTCTATCGCGACGCACTCAAACGCGGCCAGTCGCTGGTGGTGGTTCTGGCGAACGGCAGGACGGAAGCCGCGCGGGCGCGTGAAGTGCTGGAACTGGCGGGCGCCTCTCGCATCGAACGGCCCAGCCACGTGGCTTGAACCGTGTGCCGCGGGGGCCACTGGTGTAGCAAAAAATTCCATGCATGATTTGCGCGGCAGCTCCGCGAAGCCAAGGAAAGTATAGGAACTGCATAGCGGCCAAAGTATGAAAGCAGCCACTGGCGTTCTGCTTGCGGGCTTGGAGAGCATATGAGGTTAACGATTCTCGTTTTGCTCGGAGCAGCCGTTTCGGTTGTTTCGTCTCCGGCCGCCGATGATGAGCTGCCGATTTCTTTTGGCGTGAAAGCAGGTGTGCCGATCACCGATGCCTTCAATACCGTGAAGGGCGACCAGTCCAGTTACTTCACGAATACGAAGCGCTACCTGATCGGTCCGACCTTCGAATTGCATCTTCCCCTACAGTTCTCTATCGAAGTAGATGCCCTCTACCGCCGTCTCGGATATGACTACTATGAACCGCAGCCGGGCGGAGCCGTTTTCGCCAACACAACCGCGAACTCCTGGCAATTTCCGATATTGGTCAAGTGGGCTTTTCTCCCCGGTCCGGTGCGTCCGTTCGTCGATGTGGGCGCCTCGGTGCAGCATGTCAGCGGGATCGAGCAGATTCAGAGCTCGCTGGCGGCGATCGGCATTAAGACGGATCGTCCGGCGGAGTTCAATACCGCCACGGACGTCGGCCTGACGGTCGGCGGAGGCGTGCAGTTCAAGGTGGGACCGGTCCGCATCTCTCCGGAATTCCGCTACACCCGCTGGGGATCGGAGACCTTCCGCGATCCGGTACAGACCTTCCTCAATACCAACCGCAATCAGGGCGATTTCCTTCTCGGTCTCACGTTCTAATCGCAAGCAGCAAAAAAGGCGGGGGCATTTTCGATGCTCCCGCCTCTACCCTCGTGGATGAGTTTGTCCGCTTGCTTACGCGCTCGGTTCGGTGCCGGCTCTGATTCCTGTAGACCCGCGCATGCTGGAACGGCCGAGCGTGAGTGGGGTACAATTGCCGCAATCCATGACACGCAGACAACTCGGCAAACTGGCGGCGGGAGGCGCGGCTCTCTGGCCGCAGGTTCGGGCGGCAGCAGCCGATAGCGCTCCCGGCGGATACACGGGGGCCCTGGACGGCTTCGAGAGCAAGGTGCAGGCGGCGGACTTCGATCCGGTAGCCTATTCCCGCAAACTGTATGAGTCAGCGCCGCTGCGCATGACGTTCCGGGCCCAGGATCGCAAACAGACGGAGGCCTGGCAGAAGCGGCTGCGGGCCAAAGTGAGCGAGTTGGTGGGTGGTTTCCCGGCCGAGCGCGCGGACCTGCGGTCCCAGACCCTGGAGGTGCGCGAGTTTCCGGCTTATCGCCGCGAGAAGTTCATCTTTCAAAGTAAGCCGGGATTGTATGTGCTGGCCTATCTGCTCACGCCCAAAACGCAGGGGCCGTTTGCGACCGTGGTCTGCGCCCCGGGACATGGACGCGGAGTCGACGACATCGTGGGCATCGACGAGCACGGGAAGGATCGCACCGATAAGGCCGGATACCAGCACGATTTCGCGCTCCAGGTCGTGGAGCACGGCATGGCGGCGGTCGCGATCGAGCAAATGGCCTTCGGCTGCCGGCGCGATCCGCGCACCAGGAAGCGCGGATTGGGCAACTCCGCCTGCCAGCCCACCGCGGGCGCGGCGCTTCTGCTGGGCCAGACGATGATCGGCTGGCGTGTCTACGACGTGATGCGCACCATCGATTGGATCGAGACGCGCAAGGAACTGGATTCGAAGCGCGTGGGCTGCATGGGTATCTCGGGCGGAGGCACCTGCACGACATTTTCGGCTGCGCTCGAGCCGCGCATCCGGGCGGCGATGATCAGCGGTTATCTGAACACGTTTCGCGACAGCATTCTGAGCCTTTCCCACTGCATCGACAACTATGTGCCCGGCATTCTGAACTGGGCCGAGATGTACGATGTCGCGGGACTGATCGCGCCGAGACCGCTGTTTGTGGAATCCGGCGAGAAGGACGATATCTTCCCCCTCCAGGCGAGTCTGGCGAGTTTCGCGCGGGTGAAGAAGGTCTATGAAGTGTTCGGAGCGGCCGACCTGGCACAGCAGGAGACTTTTGACGGGCCGCACAGTTTCTGGGGCGTCAAAGGGCTTCCGTTTCTGGCCAGGCACCTGGCGTAAGGCAAAAGAGCCAGCCCGGATGCACGTGGATGAGTCCCGGCGCCATTTTAGCTAAGCCGAATTTCTTGCCCGGCCGGTTCTCCCGGGGGTAGCGCCACCACCGAAATTTCCGCGGCGAGCGCCTGGCTCAGACGCAGGGCGGCTTTGGCGTCTCCGATGCGGATCAACAGGGATGTTCCGCGAGTGCCCTGCTCCACCACCAGGCTCACTCCGGGGGTCAGCCCCAGGCGCTGCATTTCGCGCAGCGACGCCGGGTCCCGATCGGAAACGCTGCTGATCACGGCGGGGACACCGCAGGCCCATTTCTCCAGAATGACCTCCTGACGAAATGGAACCGCGCCGTCCCGCTCCGGAATCAGGTGCCCATGGGGATCCACCTCCGGGTCTCCCAGTTTGGCGGCGATCCGGTCCTCCAGACGCTCGGAAATAAAGTGCTCCAGGCGCTCCGCTTCTTCGTGCACCTCGTCCCAGGAGTACCCCAGGAATTCATGCAGAAATCGCTCCAGCAGGCGGTGGTGGCGCAAAACCTCCAGGGCGCGGCGCCGGCCGGCCTCGGTCAGCGTGACGCCATGGTGCTTTTCATAACGAACAAAAGCGGGACGGCGAGCGGCGAGTTTCTGTAGCATCCCCGTAACGGAAGCCGCGCGCACGCCCAGGTGGGCGGCCAACACATTGCCGCTCACGCGATGCTCGTCCGGGCCACCCAACTCCAGGATGGCTTTGAGGTAATCGTCCACGGCTTCGGAGGTTGCGGCAAGCCTCGGCTTAGGGGGCACTGATTCATGTTAGGCCAGAGACGGATCCACCCGCAAGACGCGCGCCGGCGAACCAGACCGGCCGGACCCAAGCCGGGAAATTACCTCTTGTTTTCTTCGCAATTGTCTCCTACACTCATTTTTTAGGCATGACTAAAATTTGGAAAACGGCGGTCTGTCACCTCGCGCTGGGGCTCTGCTCCTGTTTCGCCCAATCTCTGGGCGGTGCCGGAACGCTGAAAGGAGTGGTTCGCGATGCCACCGGCGCGCCGTTACCGGCGGCGGCGGTGGAGCTCGCAAACCCGGTCTCCGGTTCGTCCCGCAAAACCACGACGGAAGGAAACGGCACTTTCGTAATCCGCAATCTTGCGCCGGGCAGCTATGGACTACGCGTGTCGCTGGCGGGCTTTCAGGAGTTTTCCAGAGACCTCTCTGTTCGAACGGCAGTCCCCCTGGAACTGGAAATCCGGCTGGAAGTAGCCGCGCAGCACTCCAGCGTGCTGGTGGAGGCAACCTCCGACCAACTGGTGGACGATCGGCCTTCGGCCAGCGATACGGTGGACCGGAACCTGCTGGCGGCTCTGCCCACGTTTGCGGCGGATTCCGGGCTGAACGACGCCATCACGCTCACCACGCCCGGAGTGGCCGCGGACTCCAACGGCTTCTTTCATCCTTTGGGCGATCACGCCCAGGTCAGCTATGTGCTGGATGGCCAGCCGATTTCCGACCAGCGCAATAAGGTATTTTCGACCTCGATTCCGGTGAACGCCATTCAATCGATGGAAGTGATCTCGGGCTCCCCGGCGGCCGAGTATGGGGACAAGACCAGCCTGGTGGTCAATGCGATGACCCGTTCGGGCCTGGGACAAAAACCGGCGGGCAGTTTTCTTATCCGCTACGGCTCATTCGGCACAATCGCCGAGGAGGCAACATTGGGGCTGGGCGATGCGCGTTGGGGCAATTTTCTGGCCTTCAACGCGGAGCGCACCGGACGCTTTCTGGACTCGCCCGAATTCCGGCCGATCCACGATGTGGGCAATACCGGCACCATTTTCGACCGCCTCGACTTTCAGCCCGGCGCCAGGGACGCTTTCCATCTGAATCTGCTGGCGGCGCGCAACTGGGCGCAGATTCCCAACACCTACGACCAACGCAGCCAGGACCAGCGGCAAAAGGTACTCTCGTTCAACGTCGCGCCGGGCTACCAGCACACCCCGGACTCCCGAACCCTGATCAGCGTCAATGCGTTTTTCCGCCGGGACCAGGTGGACTATTATCCAAGCCGCAATCCTTTTGACGATTCGCCGGCCACCCTGGCGCAGGACCGCTCTCTCTCCAACCTGGGCCTGCACGCCGACCTTTCGCAGGTTCGCGGCCGGCACAATTGGAAGGCGGGAATCAACCTGAACGAGACGCGGCTCGACGAGGAGTTTCGATTGGGAATCACCGATCCCGCCTACAATGCCGTCTGCCTCATGGGAAGCGACCCGGTGACCGCAGGCCATCTGAGAGATCCGGCTCAATGCGCCGCGGAAGGGTTCACGCCCAACCCGAATTTTCTCGGCGGCCTGCTGCGCTACGATCTGACGCGCGGAGGGCAACTCTATCAGTTTCAGGGGAAGGTCCGTATCCGCCAGTTGGCGGTGTTTGCGCAGGATCTGACCACGCTGGGCCCGCTGAGCCTGAGCCTGGGCCTGCGCTTCGACCGCTATCGCGGGCTGACGGACGGCGACAGCGCGCAGCCCAGGGGCGGCTTCTCCTATCTGTTCCGGCGGACGCGCACCGTCCTGCGGGGAGGCTACAGCCACACGATGGAGACACCGACGAACGAGAACCTGGTGACGTCGAGTTCCACCGGCCCGGGCGGGCTGGCCGGCAGCCTGTTGCAGGGCGCCGCCGAGCAGCGCCCCATCGCGCTCGGAAGCCGCAACCAGTACGACGCCGGCATCCAGCAGGCTCTGGGGAAATGGCTCCTGGTGGACGTGAGCTACTTCCGCAAGTACACGCGCAATGCATTCGATTTCGACACTCTGTTTAGCACTTCGATCACGTTTCCGATCGGATGGCAGCAGTCGAAGCTGGACGGAGTGGCGGCGCGCATCAGTACCACGGACCTGCGCGGCCTGCGGGTATACGTCACCATGGGCCACGCCAATGCCAGATTCTTCGGACCGGAGAATGGCGGCATCATTTTCAACTCGAAACTGGCAGCGGGGGCGTACCGGCAGGATCACGACCAGGTCTATCAGCAGAACGTCAATCTCCATTACCAGCGGCCGAAGAGCGCCTGGTGGACGGACTTTACCTGGCGCTATGACAGCGGGCTGGTGGTGGGCGCTGTGAACAACATGAGCGACGCCATGGCCCTGACCGCCAACCAGCAGTTCACCATCGGGCTCTACTGCGGGGACCAGCGAGCCTCGCTCTCACGGCGCATCACCACCTGCGATTCGCCGCACTACGGCGCGGAACGCATCACGATTCTGCCGCCGGGAGCGGCCAACCCGGATCACAATCCTCCGCGCGCCAAACCCCGGCACGTTCTCAACTTCAGCATCGGCTCGGACAATCTTCTCCACACCGAGCATGTGCGCACGGTGGTGCGCTTCACCGTCCTGAATTTGACGGATGTCGCCGCGCTCTACAACTTTCTGTCGCCGTTCAGCGGAACACACTGGGTAGAGCCGCGCTCGTATCAGGCGCAGTTGGGGTGGACTTTTTGACGGCTTATGGAAGGCCGGAGGCGGGCACGATCTCGATGGCGCTGATCTTGGGATTGCTCACCACGGGCAGGAATTCGATCGACAGACGGCCGTTGTTCACAACGACCGGGAAACGCCGGTCGACGGCGCGGTTGGGCCCGCCGGCCTGGGCCAACGGGTCGAAATGCCCCAGTACACGCGTACCGTTGATGGCGATGTCAAAGACTCTCCGCCCGGGCTCGGTGAACCAGATTTCGGCGAACTTCAAGGTCACCTGGTAAGTGCCATTGGCGACACAAAAGCGGTAAGCCAGCGGGCCTTCTTCAAAGCGCTCGCTCTGGTAGAGCCGGGGCGTATCCGTGCCGGCGACGGAGTTGGTAGTCGAGTGAGTCTTCCCGCCGCGATAGCTCTGGTCGGCGCTCCAGAGGCGCCCCGCCGCGTCGGTGAGACCCTCGCTGCCCGCGGCAACGCGGATGGGCGCGCGCCCTCCTAGCGACAGGGTCGTAACGGCAAAGGGGCCGGCTGAGCCAGGCTGGCTGGCCACCACGCGGACCACGCGGGAGGCGGGGATTTCGCGAGGCGCTCGATACAGACCGGAAGGACTGATCGACCCGGCATCGGCAGGCTCGATGGTCCACTGCAGAGCGCCGGCCTGCGGACGGACGGGCGAAAATTGCAGCGTCTGTCCGGCGGTGGCACAGGCGCCGGTGGGCTGCAGCAGGCTGTGCTCGGTCTGGCGGTCGCGAAATTCCGCAGTGGCGTCGTGCCAGTCGTAATTTTCGTCGTAACGAAAGAAGAATGCGTTGGGCCTGGCCAGCCAGCGCTGGCGCAGATCTTCGGGAACCGAATGGAGCGTAGGTACCACGACTTCTTCCACGTCGTGGCGCAGGTAGACGAAGTCAAAAAGGCGCCCAAAGCAGCCATACCACCAGGGTCCGAGCCCAAGCCGGTCTTCGATATAGATCAGGGGAGCTTTGCCCAATTGCGAGGCCGGCAAGGGCGGGCGCGACAGCAGCGAATGATTGATCATGAAGCCGCTGGCATGCAGGCCGTGGTATAGCTCGGCATGGAGATTCTCGCGCCCCTGCAGAAGCGCGCCAACCAGGAGGAGGCCGAGAACCACACTTCGCCAGACGGCGGACGGGATGGCTTCGATCCACCAGGCCATGGCCATGCCGAACAGCACGCAGTAGCCCACCAAAGGGAGGTTGATGTGCCAGAAAAATCCTCCGGCATAGGTGGGGATCACCAGAAAGGCGCAGATCCACGCCAGCATCAGCAGCAGGGGAAACCGGCAGCCGGGCTCCCGGCGGAGTCTGCGGATCCATTGCAGCACTACCAGCAGGAATGTACCGATGCCGACCGCGTTGTTGATAACCGTGGACAGGTACAGCTTCTGGGCCACGCTATCGCCGGTGAAAGCATAGATGCGCGCGATCCAAAGCGGAAAGCGGCGGAGATTCGCCAGGATCGCGACCCAGTGCGCCGTGTCGCGGTAAGGACCCGCGCCGGCGAAGGACCCAGTGGGTATCTTCGCGAGGTGGACGAAATAATAAACCGGCAGCATGGCGAAAAACGGCGCAAGCCGCAGCGCTTCTCCGGCCCAGCGCCGGGAGAACGGTCTGCCGTCAGGATCATAGAGGAGAGAGCAGAGGGCGGCCAACAGCAGGAACAGTGGAATGGCCAAGGCCATTTCTTTGGCGGTGATCGCCACCACGAATAATACCCAGCTCAAGGTGGTCGCCAGGGTCGAGCGAAGGCCGGAAGTACGCAATGCTTGTAAGTAGAAGCCGGCACAGAGAATCGCGAGCAGAATATAGAGGCAGTCGAACGAGGAGACCTCCATCATTACGGCAAAGAAGCTCGGCTGCCAGATCAGGCAGGCGACGGCCAGGAACGCCGCCAGACGGCTGCCGTCCAGACAGCGCCGTACCAGCCAATAGAGCGCATAGGCAGCGGCCAGAAACGTCCAGAAGTGGAAGGCCTTCCATCCGGTGAGGTCGTGCCAGTCGAGGAACTGCGTCCCGATCCAGTAGAACAAGGAGGCCGACGTGGGCCGGTACCAGGGAAGAAAGATATAGGTATAGCTGCGTAAGACCTGCGCCAGACTTAGTCCATCGCCATAGAAATAAAATAAAGGGAATTCAGGCCCGAAACTATGATAGGTGAAGATTTCCACATATAGTAGAAAAGCGAATGAGGTCAGGAGGAGGAGCGCAAGGATATCGCCGAAACTTTTCTTCCGCATGGAAATCTTCTGCATGGGCGGTTCGAATTGCCGGAATGCTTCAGCGTACCGCATTGCCGGCTTTGGGCGAAATCGCACACGGCTGGATTGACCGGCCCTGGCTGCTTCTCTAAGATGCATGAATATAGTAGCTGGCGTGTCTCACTTTCCCGGCGACCATGGCCACATTCACACCGGACCTGGCTCCGGCATTACGTAAAGCGCCTTCTTCTGCCCCCAGGAATTTTCTTGGGCGGTGGGGGCTGTGGTTTGCGGGCCTGCTGTCGCTGGTGGCCGTCTTCGGTTTCGCCCTCCTTCTAAGACAACTCGCGGAAGGACTTACCTATCGCACGCTTTCGGCGCGCGTAGGGCTGGTGCTGCTGGACCAGGTCTGGCGGGATATTGCGGAATGCGTAGCTGTGCTGGTCTGTGTGGGCCTGGGACTGCTGGCTCCCGCGATTGAGTGGAAGCGCCTGCGGCGGGTGGAGCAGGCCATCTCGCGCTTCGCCAGCCACAAGACGCGCACCCTGGTCGTGATCGGACTGCTGCCGCTGCTGATCCGCCTGGCGCTGCTCCCGGTGTTGCAGGTTCCGGAGCCTCTGGTCGCGGATGAGTTCGGCTATCTGCTGCTGGCCGATACGTTCGCTTCCGGGCGCATTACCAATCCTACTCATCCTCTTTGGAAGCACTTCGAGACGATTTACGTCTTTCACCAGCCGACTTACACGTCGATTTACCCCATCGCGCCGGCCGTCCTGATGGCGATCCCCAAACTGGTGCAGGCGACCCCGTGGCTGGGAGTGTGGCTGGCGGCGGGCTTGATGTGCATGGCCATTTGCTGGATGCTGCAAGGCTGGCTGCCTCCGAAGTGGGCCTTTCTCGGCGGCCTGCTGGCCGTGGGCCGCTTCGCCATCACCGGCCCCTGGATGAATACATACTGGGGCGGAGCCGTAGCTGCGATTGGTGGAGCGCTGGCAGTGGGCGCGATGATACGCATCGTGCGTTATGCGCGCGTGCGCGACAGCCTGCTCTATGGCCTGGGCCTGGCGGTGCTGGCGCACAGCCGCCCGTACGAGGGTTTTTTGCTCAGCATCCCGCTGTCGGCGGCGCTGCTGATCTGGGTGCTGCGCGACCGGCGCGTGGCGGTCCGCACGCGCTTGACCCGCGTAGTGCTTCCAATGGCCCTCGCCGCGGCGGCGCTGGTTGCCGGCACGGGCTACTACAACTGGCGGGTTACGGGCAGCCCGCTGAGCATGCCCTACAGCCTGCATCAGAAGATGTACGGCACGCCGCAGTCGTTCTTCTGGCAGAAGCCGATCACGGATGCGCCGGGCATCCATCGCCACAAGGACCTCAACGATGTTTTCCGCTGGCAGTTGGACGCTTACAATACGCAGTTCCAGTGGGGCATGCAAGGCGAACGCCTGAGGGCCTTCTGGCACTTCTACCTGCAGCCGTTGCTGACCCTGCCTCTGCTGTTCCTCCCGCTGCTGTGGAGGCGGCGGCGCATGCGAGTCGTGCTGATCTCGATCGCGGTGGTGATGGTGGGCAATAGCCTGTATCCGTTCTTCTTTCCCCACTACGCGGCCCCGCTCTGCGGCCTGTTGATCCTGGTGGTGATGGAAGGCATGCGACGGCTGCGCACGATTCGCTTTCGCTCGCGCCGGGTAGGGCCCGCCATCTGCCGCTACGCGTGGGTGCTGATTTGCGTGAGCGTCGCGCTCACCAGCCTGGGCGGATTGTTCCTTCC
>CAZMRK010000304.1:0-5493 GCA_964568355.1 uncultured Solibacteraceae bacterium
CGCCGGTGGGACGCCAGCGGGAGAACATGCGAGGGCAGGGAAATCCGGCGAAGATGCTGATCAGGGGTACGCCACAGGCGGCGGCCACGTGCTGCCCCGCCGAATCGTAGCCCACATAGAGCGAACTGCGCATAATTCGCCCGGCGAACCCCGCAAAGGATCCCTCCCATGTTTCCACCGTTGCACCCGAGCGCGCGATAGCCCGGTCCACCCGCTCCGCTTCTTCGCCGCCGGCGCCGCGGTCGATACAGATCGAAAGATTTTTCCCGGCCAGGGCCCGCAGCAATTCTTCCTCAAACGGATCACCGATCCGCTTCGCCGGATTCTCGCCCACCCCGAGGCTCACGGTCACCTGCACTGGTGTACCCTCGTGGCGTGCCGGCGCCACATAGGGCCGCGCGCCAGCGATGCCCAGGGTAGCCTCCGCCCACCGCTGCGCCAGATCCGGCAGCGCATCGTCTCCCACCCCCCCATACCCGCGGCTTTCGAAAAAGTAGTAACTCTCTTCGGGACACACCGGCAGCAGGCCCAATTGGGTCAGACGCGAGTCCGGATCGAGCACCACGCTGTCCGGCTGCGAGAGTGCCTCCCGCAGCGCCGGCCACAATCCCAGCCGGTCGAGCAGGCTTCCCCTCCGGTAGGGCATCAGCAGATGGCGCACGCGCGGGTCGGCGGCGAATAGCTCCCAATTTTTGCTGCCGCCCACCAGCCAGATCTCGGCGTCAGGAAAACGGCGCTTCGCGGCATCCAGCAGCACGCTGGTCACGGCAACATCGGCCCCCAGCGTGACCCGCGAAAGCACATAAACCCGTCGCGCTTCTCCTCTACACACGCGCGGGCGGCGCACGCGCTTGTAGCGTGCCAGCAGTTCGGCGGCCGTGATGCCCGGCAGCACCGCCTCCAGCACCTGGGAAAACATCGCCGCATAGGTGTCGCAGAGGACCGGGTCGAAACGATCGGCCAGACCCTCCACTACCACGCGGAAAAACGCTTCGGAGCACTCTTCCGCCGTGAGCGCGGGCAGCCAGCCCTCCGGCCATGCCGCGCCCCGCAGGCAGCGGTCCAGGAACCCTTGCGCCTGTTCGTTACACGAAGTACTTGCCAATCAGCAGATCCAGTTTCTTGCGAGTAGTTTCGGGCACGGCCTTGCGATCGGTGATCAGCGCATGAGAGAGCGCCGAGCCGCATTTGCACTCGCGCGCCGCGGGCAGGCGCGACACCGCTTCCCGCACCACCTGGCAGGCGTTTTCCGCATTCTTGACCAGGTTGGCGATGATGTCGTTCACCGTAACCGCGTCGTGATGCGGATGCCAGCAGTCATAGTCGGTCACCATGGCGATGGTCACGTAACAGATCTCGGCCTCCCGCGCCAGCTTGGCTTCCTGCAAATTGGTCATGCCGATCACGTCCATGCCCCAACTGCGATAGACGTTCGATTCCGCTTTGGTGGAAAATGCCGGACCTTCCATGCACAGATAGGTGCCGCCCTTGGTGGAATGCACGCCCGCCGCGGTGCAGGAAGCGTGCACCACCTCCGCCAGTTGCGGGCAGATGGGATCGGCGAAGCTGATATGCGCCACCAGCCCTTCCCCGAAAAACGTAGAAGCCCGTCCGCGCGTCCGATCGAAAAACTGGTCGGGAATCACGAAATCCAGTGGGCGATGCTCCTCTTTGAGCGAGCCCACCGCGCTCAGCGACAGAATGCGCTCCACCCCCAGCGTCTTCATGCCGTAAATGTTCGCCCGGAAATTCAGCTCCGAGGGGGATATCCGGTGTCCCCTGCCGTGCCGCGCCAGGAATGCCACCTGGCGGCCGGCCAGGTTGCCCAGGACGTAGTTGTCCGAGGGGCTGCCCCAGGGAGTCTGAATCGTGACCTCTTCCTGAGCCTCAAAACCAGGCATGGAGTACAAACCGCTGCCGCCGATAATGCCGATCTCTGCTCTCAACGCTGATTCTCCTGAATGAATTCTCTGACACTGTGTTACAAAGTGGGGCGGGCTTCAGCCTGCGCGCCCGGTTTTAACCGGCGCACGGTTTGCCGGACGGAAGTCCAGCGTCGGCTAAAGCCGGCCACAGCAGTACGGAATCTCTTCACCTGGGAAGCTCCCGGATGGCCGCCGCCAGCTCCGCGATGCCCTGTCCCTCGCTCGCCACCGTGCGCACGATCGGCGGTTGGCGCGCGCCCGGGCCGCCCAGGCTCAGTGCCGCGCCCAGTTCCCGCACCAGGCGGTCTGCCCCAGGCTGGTCGGCTTTGTTCACCACGTAAATATCCGCGATCTCCAGGATGCCCGCCTTGATCGATTGCACATCGTCGCCCATGCCCGGCACCAGTACGACCACTGTCACCTGCGCCAGGTCTGCAATCGCTATTTCGGCCTGCCCCACGCCCACGGTCTCGATCAGCACGAAGTCGCGCCCGGCGGCGTCCAGCAGCCTGGCCACGTCGCCGGTTGCCTCTGCCAATCCGCCCAGAGTGCCGCGCGTGGCCATCGACCGGATGAATACGCCCGGGTCGGCATGATGCGCCAACATGCGGATCCGGTCGCCCAGAATCGCTCCACCGGTCGTCCGGCTGCTCGGGTCCACCGCCAGGATGCCTACCGTGCGGCCTTCTTTTCTTAGTTCGCGTGCCAGCGCGTCGATCAGCGTGCTCTTGCCGGCGCCGGGAGGCCCGGTGATCCCCACGATCGTCGCCCGGCCCACCCGCGGCTCCAGTTCGCGCAGCACGGCTATGGCTTCGGGGTCGCCATTCTCGATGCCGGTGGCCGCGCGGGCCAGCGCGCGCACGTTGCCGCCGGCAATCTGGAGCGCCCAGTCCTGCATCAGCTTTTCAGAAGCTGCCGGGCGATCACCAGGCGCTGGATCTCGCTCGTCCCTTCCCCAATCGTGCAGAGCTTGACGTCCCGGTAGAACTTCTCCACTGGATAGTCCTTGACGAACCCGTAGCCTCCGAAGATCTGCACCGCTTCGTTGGCGATGCGCACGGCGGCTTCAGACGTATAGAGCTTGGCCATGGCGGATTCGCGCGTGACGCGCCGGCCCTGGTCCATCATCCAGGCAGCACGGTAATTGAGCAGCCGCCCGGCATCGATCTCGATGGCCATGTCCACCAGTTTATGCTGGATGGCCTGGAACTCGGAGATCGGCCGGCCAAACTGCCGCCGCTGGCGGGAGTAGTGCAGCGCCGCTTCGTAAGCCCCCTGCGACATACCCAGCCCGAGGGCGGCAATTGAAATGCGCCCGCCGTCCAGAACCCGCAGGCTGTCCACAAACCCGTCGCCCCGCTTGCCCAACAGTTGTTCTTCGCCCAGACGGCAGTTTTCGAAGATTACCTCACCGGTAGCGCTCGCCCGCAGCCCCAGCTTGTTTTCCTTCTTTCCCACGCGGAACCCCGGCGTTCCTTTCTCGATAATAAACGCCGAAACGCCGTGCTGCGCCGCGCCGCGATCGGTCACCGCCATGGCTACACACACATCCGCATAGTGTGCGTTGGTGGTGAAGGTCTTCGATCCGTTGAGCACCCACGTGCCGCTGTCCTGCACCGCCGTGGTTCGCGTGCCCGCCGCGTCCGACCCCGCCTCCGGTTCGGTCAGCGACCAGCAGCCGATCCATTCCCCCGAAGCCAGCTTCGGCAAATAGCGACGCCGCTGCTCCTCCGTGCCCATCTTGTAAATGTGGTTGGAACAGAGCGACGTGTGCGCCGCCACGATGATCCCTACCGATCCGTCTACCCGCGAGAGCTCTTCGATCAGAATCGAATATTCGATATACCCCAGCCCGGCGCCACCCCACTCCTCGGGAATGATGCTGCCCATGTACCCCAGTTTTCCCAGCTTCCGGACCGTTTCGAGTGGAAAGATCTGCCCCTCGTCCCATTCCATGACGTGCGGCGCGATCTCCACCTCGGCGAACTCCCGTACCGTTTTCCGAAGTTGGATTTGTTCGGGAGTATACGCGAATTCCATGTCCTATTCGCGCGCTCAGCGAGGTTGGCGGCCGTCTAGACGATCTCTTCCCGCACCGGGTCCCAGTGCACCGGCCGGCGCTGGCGATAGCTCTCCACCGCCATGCGGCAGGCAATCGAGACGCGGAAGCCCACGTCGAACGGGCAGTTCGGCTCCTTGCCGGACCGGATCGAATCCAGGAAGTTCTGCATGTGCGCGTTGGGAGCTGTGCGCGTGCTTCCCAGCAGTTCGGAACCGTCGGGATAGTTCACCTTCTGCGGCAAATAGCGAATCTGCTGCCCCTTGGCGATGGTGCCGTCGGTGCCCAGCACATCTTCGGTAGCGCCCAGTTGGTTGTTGCCGAAGCCGGAGTCCCAGGTGAACAGGATCTCCTCGCCATGCTCCATCGACACGCTCATCGTGTCGGGAACCTCCCGGCCGTCCTTCCAGAGATAGATCCCGCCCACCATGTTGATCGCCTTGGGCACCTTCAATCCCAGCACCTTGTACCAGAAGGACAACTGGTGGCACATGTTCTCGTACACGTTGCCGCCCGAGTAGTCCCAATAGAAGCGCCAGTTCACATAGCGATTGGGATCGAACTGCACCGGCGTGGCTTCTCCCAGGAACGATTTCCAGATGATGTTCTCCGGTGTCATATCGGGATAGACCGGCCGCGACCACTGCGGCTTTCCATGCGGCGTATTCCGGAACATATGGGAGTGAATCGCGGTGATCTTGCCCATGTGCCCCGCGTTCAGAAAACTGATGGCGTCCGTCACCTGCCCCGAGGAGCACGACTGGTGCCCGATCTGCACCGTCCGCTGGCCGGCCCGCTGGTATGCCGCCCGCATCCGCTTGGCGTGCTCCACCGTGAAGGCCATGGTCTTTTCCTGGTAAACGTGCTTGCCGGCGTCGAGCGACGCCACGAAATGCTCGCAGTGCAGGTGCTGGGGCGTGGCGATCAATACGGCGTCGATCTCCTTTTGATCCAGCAGATAGCGGTAATCCAGGTAGGTCTTCACTTCCGGAGCCAGCTTCTTCACCGCCTCCAGCCGCTTGGTATAAATATCCGCCGCACCCGTCAGCTCGACGTTCTGGCAAGCCAGCAGTTCCCGCAGAAGCTGCGTCCCGCGGTCACCCGGACCGATGATACCGAGGCGGATCCGGTCGTTTGCTCCCAGCACGTTGGAGGTGGCCAACGTACCCGCCAAACCGGTCGCTACCTTGCCGATGAAATTCCGCCTAGAGTGCATGGGGATACTCCTTGAAATTCTTAAAGAAAAACTGCTTGGGAATCAATTCCAATTATAGCGTGCCGCCTTGTGGGGCGGGCGCCCTCGCCCGCGCGGAGCCCCCTGGCTCCGCTCCCGGAGTGGTCTCCACTCGCCCTAATTCGCCAGCGGCGGACCGCCGGGAACCACAATCGCGCCGGTTCTGGCCGGATAGCTGTGCCGCGTGGCGGTGAACTTCGCATTCAGGTATTCGCCCATGTAGAGCGGCCCGGATATCGCATCTCCCGATAGCGTGCCCGCAAAGATGAACGTGA
>CAZMRK010000305.1:0-31878 GCA_964568355.1 uncultured Solibacteraceae bacterium
GTCGCTGAGTTCCACATGATCGCCAAAGTAAGCCGTCCCGTCTCCATGCAGGGCCTTGAGCGATTTGCCCTTCGTCCGGACCTGCCACGAGTTGTGCGGATCCGAAGCCACGCTCATGTTCAGATTGGGCAGGTTGTAAAAATTAAACGCCGTGCCGCAAGGACACCACTCCACCAGCGCGTCCGGTTTGATGCTGCGGGCGGTGTCGTAGATCATCTGAAAAAACTTCTCCAGATCCTCCACCGACTCCTCCGGACGTTTGTGCTTATGGGCCGGGTTAAAGCACGGGGGCACCGCATTCATATGCTGCCCGTCCAGCTTAAGTCCGTCGTAATCCCAATCGCGGAACATCTTGATCACCAGTTGGCGATGATGTTCGATCACCGCGGCATCCGCGGGGCAAAGATACCAGTCGTTCCAGTAGGAGATCTTCTGCTTCGAGCCGTTCGCATTCAGAAGCAGGTACTCCGGATGATGCTGGGCCACTTCGGAGTCCGGCTTGGCGGCCAGGGGCGCCCACCAGAGTTGCGCGCGGAAGCCCTCCCGATGGATCCGGTCCACAAGCGACCGCATATCGGCATCCCCATTCGGAAACTTGGTCTTCACCAGTCCCCAGTCGCCGTCTGACGACTGCCATCCATCGTCCACGCCCACCCAGGAGAACCCGAGCTTCTTAACCACCGGCAGTGCCCCGATCACCTGGGACGGTGTGAACGGCCGTCCATAACCCCAGGCGCACCAGATCGGCTCAAAGGCGGAGTCCGGCGCCTTCGCCAGATGGACCCCCTGCGCCTGCATCACGTCGCTGTAGGCGCGCAGGGTTCGGAAATAGTCGCCCTGATGGACGGACGCGAAACTGCGGAAAGTCTCGATGGAGCCGCCGGGATGCAGCGTCTCGTTGGGACGGAAGCTGAGCCCCAGCGTGGCGCTGCCCGCATCCGGCATCGCCACCGGCATGGAGACCAGCTTCGCCGTCAGTTCAACGTGCCCGATGCCGATTCCAATGTCGCGCCGCCACACATCCACCACCGGAGTGCCGCCCCCGTAGTCTGTCGCGTTCATGCCCAGGTAGTTTTCCTGCTTGAACCCTGTCTTCAGAGGCATCACCCAGTCGGGCCGCTTCTCGTACGAACCGCTTTCGTACGACCAGAACGCCGGCGAGGCGCCATCGCTGCCCGCGGTAATCGAATAGTGGTTGTTGGACCACCCCGTAATCCGGATGTTGTCCTTGCCCCGGTTGGTGTAGCGGACCCGGAAGAACGCCATCTCCGGAAAATGACTGTACGTGTTGACGATGACCGTCTTTTCTATAGTCCCTGCGGTTCCAGTCAGCGTGGTCTGCTCACCGTCGCCGATCTGGTCCCGCACGTTTCGCCTGGCAACTCCTTGCAGCGCGAAGTCCGATACGGTCGCCCCGTTGGCCGTGACAGTTTCCGAGGGCGAAAATGGCCCGATGACGGTCTCCTTCCCGTCGAACCGGGCGATCACCCGGCTGTACATGCGATGGTCGAATTCCAGACGGATATTCTTGCCCTCGACCTTCGCCTCATGATCGGCCGCCGGGATTGCCTTCCACGGCCACAGCGCCGCCGCAACAGCGCCGGCACAAGTAATACGCCTAAAGCATGATTGCATTCTCATCGGAACTCGCTCCTCAACAGGCTGTACTCCGTGCTGGTCTGGTCATCCGCCAAAGCCGGCGATCCACTCCCTCGCTGCCGCCCCTAATTCGCCGGCCCGTTCGGCATCGCGGGTTTGGTTGCATGGAATGCGCTGCGAATGATCCGCAGATTGGGGCGGGCGCTGCGCAGTTCAGCGATCCCGCGCTCGCTTACCGCCGCCGCTGACAGGTCTGCCACGCGCAGGGCGGGGAACATCTTCAGAATGGGCACGGCGTCGTCGTTGATGCGGCTGCACGACTGTAAGTCCAGCCGGTTCAGCTTGGTCAACCCGGCCAACTGATTCAGGCCGCGCGCGGAGATGCTGAGCCCGTTCAAGCGCAGGTGCTGCAGTTCCCGCAGCGTTGCGATGGTCTCCAGACCGGACTCGGTAAGGCTCACCGACCAGAGCCCGGAATCGGTGCGCTGCGCGCCGCTCAGATCCAGGCTGGTGATCGCCGGCATCAGCCGCAAAGCCTGCAGTCCGGCATCGGTCAGTTTGTTTCCGCCAACGGAAAGTTCCTTCAGGTTCGAAAGCGCGGTGAGTTGAGACAGTCCGCTATCGGTCACTTGAGCGAAACCGATGTCCAGGGATTCGAGCGTAGTCAACCCATTCAATACCTGAAGCGTGCTGTCGGTGATCTTGGTGCCGCGCAGGTCCAGCCGCTTGAGATGCTTCCAGCTTTTCAGGACAGCCAGGCCCTGGTCGGTCACCGTCTCGGCATAGTAGAAATTGACGTCCGCCAGGTTCGAGAGCGGTCTCAGTTCCAGCAGCCCCCGGTCCGTGATCCGGGTCATGGAGAGGTCGAGCTTCGTCAGCGACGCTTGCCCGGCAAGATTGGGCAGATCGGAATCCGTCACCCAGCTCGCTCCCAGGTCCACGCCGGTGATCCGGCCCGCGCGATCTCGCGTGACCGATCCACCCAAAGCGGTAATCCAGGACATCGATGGACCCGCGGCGAAAAGAACCGACGCCATCAGTGGAATCCAAGCCAGCCCTCTCATACTCAACTCCTTTTCCGGTTTGGAAGCGCCGAATCCTGGTCCCAGATGACCTTACAGCCGGGCACCGCCGCGTGAAAACGCTCAAACGCCTTCGGAGTTACCGCAGTGTGGTAGATATTCAAAAGCTTGAGCCCGGTAAAGGATGCCAGCGCGTCGAGCCCCGCATCCGTGATCGCCGTTCCATCCAGGCGCAGTTCCTGGAGCTGGGGGAGATCCTTCAGAGACTCGATCCCCTGGTCGTTCACTGACGTGTGGTCGAGGTTGAGTGTACGGAGGCTCTTCAGCGAACGCAGCACCGCAACGCCGGTGTTGCCCGTGCTGGTATGGCTGATCCGCAGGTACTGGAGGCGGTCCAGGGTCTTTAGTGCCTCCAGCCCCTTCTCGCTAAAGCGTCCCGCATCGAGCGCGAGCACCTCCAGATTTCCGAGCGTCCCGATCGCCCGCAGGGTGGCATCTCCCACGTCGGTTCCATCCAGGTGCAGCACGTTCAGGCGTGTCAATTTGGCGAGCGAGGCGCCCGCGGCGTCGCTGATCTCCGAGTAGCTGAGCATCAGGCGCTCCAGATTTCCCATGGAAGCGATCTGCTCCAGGCCGGCGTCGTCTACCGGAGCGCTGGTCAGGTCCACCTCGGTTAGCGCGGAAAGCTGCTTCAGTGCCTGAAAACCTTCGCCCCGCACCAGCGTCCCTGCCAGGCTCAGCCTGCGCAGATGTTGCAGCCTTCCAAGCTGCGGCAGCCCCTTGTCCGAAACGGGCGTATTGTCGAGAACCAGCTCCTCGAGGCGAGTGAGGCCCTGGAGCGACTCGATACCCAAATCTCCAACCTCGGTCGCCGCGAGATCCAGCTTCTGGAGACTGTCGAGAGCCCGGAAATCGGCCAGTTGGGCATCGCCCACGTGAGCCGAGGCAAGCGAAATCGCAACCACTTTCCCTCCCGACATCTTGGCCGTTCCGCCTAGCTTTTGAACCCATTCGGCAATCGCGGAATCGGTAGCCGTCCGCGGATGGGCCAGTCCGGGAGCGGCGGGGACCGATGCCGTCGCCGCTACGAAATCGACCTTGCAGCGGGGAAGCGCGGCCCGAAGATCCTCCACGCCGGTACTGGTTACGCGGCTGTAGCGGATGTCGAGTGCGGCCAGTTCCTTGAGCGGACGGAGCGCGGCCAGAGCCGTATTCGTGATGCGGCTCCGGTAGAGATTCAGCTCTCGAAGGTGGGGAAGCCCTGCCAGGATGGAGGCCGATTCATCGCTCACGTTTGCTCCCAGCAGGTTCAGCTTCGTGAGGCTGGTCAGCTTCTTCAGATGAACCATGCCCGCGTCGCTGACCTTCGTGCCGTACAGGTCGAGTTCTTCGAGGTGGGGCATGTTTTCGAGATACGGAAGACCTTCATCCGTGATCAGCGTGTCCCGCAGATAGAGCCGGCGGATCTTTTTGAGACCCTGAAGGCTCTTCATTCCGGCGTCGTTGAATGTCGTATAGCTGACATCCAGCGACTCAAGCTCCGTGAATGGCGCGAGATCGGGTGCGCTGACGCGGCATTGCGCCAGCCGGAGGTCGCGCAATTTCGTGAGCTTGGTTAAATAGGCGAGTCCTTTGTCCCGCACATTGATATTCGGGAGGAAGTGCATGCTGAAATAGAGCCGCTGCAGAGTGACGAGCCCGGCCAGGTTCTTCAACTCTTCGTTGGCATCCAGCCGGCTGCCGGAAGCCGGATTCCAGCTCGGACCGGGCAGGTAGAGATCGCGAATGGCCGTCAAGCCCGCCAGCCGCCTCAAATCGGTGGGATCGATCAGTGTGTTCGTCAGGTCCAGGCCGGCAATGCGAACGTCGCCCTCGGGGAGATCGATTGGATCGACAAGAGGTGCCGGCCTGCCTTCGATCATCACCCGCCCACCTATGCGAAGAGCCCAGTCAGCGATTTCCCGTTCCGAGGATCCGGCGGCAGTTGCGGCCGGAACCGCGGTCAGCAAAGCCACGAGGAGTGCCGCGCAACGCATGGCTAAGGATATCACGGCAGTCTGATGATCAAAAGCAAAACATACCGCTGATATTCCTTTTGCTTTCTATTTGGCGAGCTTACTGATTCCGCATCTAAAGCCTCTGGCACAGCGCTTGTACGCCATCTCACGGAGCTCGTCCGGCCCCCACAGTCTTTGCGTTTGGTTTGCATTTTATCTTCTCTTCCATAATTTATTCTTGCGTTCCCATATAGCGCGCGGTACGCTATTCCCGAGGGCACTGGGTGCGGATGCGCGGAGGGGCCATTCTGTTGTTGATCCTGATTCCTGCAGCAGCGAAGGCGCAGCCGGTCTCGTTTGCTCAATCCGTCTATCCCATCCTGGAAAAGGCCGGCTGCGCCGCCTGTCACAATCTCAACGGCGTGGCTTCCGCAACGCGGCTCCACTTCCCGGAGTCCGGCGCTTCGACCAGCCAGATCGAGGCCTTCGGCAAATCCCTGGTCGTTCTCGTCGACCGCAACACCCCCGGCAATTCGCTCTTGTTGAGGAAGCCCACCGCGCGGGTCGCGCATGGCGGTGGCGAAAGAATAAAGGCAGGCAGCCCGGAGGAAGCGGAGCTGCTCTCCTGGATCAATCTCCTCGCGCGCCTTTCCGGTGACGATCTCGCTCAGGCACTGAAGTACAAAGCGCAGCCGGAAAAGGCCGGTGTTTCCGCCCCGGTCCTGCGCCGTCTGACTCACAGCCAGTACAACAATACGGTTCGGGACCTGCTCGGCGATTATACGGCTCCAGCCAATCAGTTTCCGCCGGACGATTTTGTCAACGGCTTCAAGAATCAATACGGCGCCCAGAGCCTTTCGCCGCTGCTCGAAGAGGCCTACAGCGACGCGGCGGCGCGCCTGGCGGCCAATGCTCTCCGTAACGGAGACATACATCACCTGATTCCGTGCGCGCCGTCGATCGACTGCCGTACCACCTTTGTAAAGGCCTTCGGCCGGAAAGCATTTCGCCGCCCGCTCAGCGCCGGCGAGACCCGGCGTTATGTGAAGCTGTTCGCTGCGGAGCGCAGCTTCCTCAAAGGCGCCCAGCTCGTGGTCGAGGCGATGCTGCAGTCGCCGAATTTCCTCTTCCGGCTGGACGCGACGCCTTCCCCTGCCTGGAAGCCGTATGCCACCGCGAACCGGCTTTCCTACACGCTGTGGGATACCATGCCGGACGAAGCGCTCATGACGGCCGCGGCCAAAGGCGAGTTGTCCACGCCGGAGGGCGTCGAACGGATCGCCAGGAGAATGCTCGACGACCCGCGAGCTCGCCGGGCGCTCGATGAGTTTGTCTCCCAATGGCTGCGCTTTGACCGAATGCTCACCGCCACTCGCGACCGCCGCCGGTATCCGCAGTTCAACCGCGAAACCGCTGTCGCCATGGCGGAGGAAGCCAGGCTCTTTGTGGATGACCTGGTGTGGAACGATCGCAATTTCATGGATGCGTTCACCGCGAACTACGGTTTCGTGAACGCCGAGCTGGCGCCGATTTACGGTGTGCCGGCGCCTGCGCGCGAGTTCGATCGCGTGGAGTTTCCGGCTGGATCCGAGCGCGGAGGACTCCTGGGACAGGCCCTCTTCCTCTCCTTGAGCTCGAAGCCGGAAGATACCTCCATCACGGGCCGGGGCCTCTTCGTGCGGGAGCAGTTTCTCTGCCAGCACGTGCCGCCGCCGCCGGTGGGCGTGAATACCAATCTTCCCCCGTCAACCGAGGCTCATCCGCAAACCAATCGGCAGCGCATGTCCGACCACGTTTCCAACCCGATGTGCGCGAGCTGCCACAACCTGATCGACCCGATCGGTTGGGGTTTGGAAAAGTTCGATGCGATAGGGAAGCGCCGCGAAGACTATAAACTGACCTTCGGGAACGCTTACCACGGCGGCGGGCGCCGCGCGCCGCCCAAATCAGTCGTGCTGCCGCTGGACACCCGAGGAAACGTTCTCGGCATCCCGGATTCGGCGTTTACCTCGCCGCGGGAATTAGGTGCCGTCCTGGCAAGGACTCCCCAGTGCCAGGAGTGCGTCGTCAAGCAGTATTTCCGCTATGCCGCGGGCCGCATGGAAACCAGCGCGGATCGCCCGGTGCTGGATCGCATCTTCCAGGACTTCAAGGATTCGAACTACCATTTCAGACAATTGATCGTTTCGCTGATTCGCGCCCGCGAATTTCCGGGCGAGGAGAGGAGTGTCCGTGTCGCAAGTAATCACTAAGCGCTGGAGGCTTTCCCGCCGCCGGTTTCTTCGGGGCCTGACTCTCTCGGGTTCGGCGGTCACGGTGGGATTGCCCCCGCTGGCCGCCATGTTCAACTCCACCGGTACCGCCTATGCGGCGACGACTGCCGGAGAAACGCCGACCGAGACCCGCTTTGTCTTATGGTTCAACGGGAACGGCATTCCGGAACGATACTGGATCCCGGCCGAGGTGGGCCGGAATTTTCGGTTGACTCCCTGCCTGGCGCCGCTCGCCCCTTTCCGAAACGACATCCATGTGCTCAGTGGACTCGACAATGCCGCCGCCGGGCTGCCCGGACCCGGCAACGGACATCACAACTCGATGAGTGGCCTGATGACCTGCACCCGGTTTACCGGACGCGGCGCCGGTGGTCCTTCGTTCGATCAGGCGCTGGCCTCGAAAATTGGTGGCGAGTCTCGCTTCCGCTCCCTGCAGATCGGCGTCTCGCAGGAATCCTTTGGTGAAAGCATTCAACGGAATATGAGCTGGTCCGGCTACGAGCGCGCCCTGCCGCCGGAAATGCTGCCGGATAGGCTGTTCGACCGGCTCTTCGGCAAGCGCGAAGAGGGCTGGATCAATCGCAAGCGCAGCGTGCTCGACACCGTGCAGGACGATGCCGCGGAGCTCAAGAAGAACCTGCCGAAGGACGATCAGGCGCGAGTGGAGGAACACCTTGCCTCGGTGCGCGATGTCGAGCGGGCGGTAACCAGCCTGCCGCCCGAATACCGCCGCGTCGACCCGCCGGACTACGAGGACATGAAAGACTGGCCGCGCATCGCGAAGATCCAGAGCGACCTGCTGGCCTATGCTCTGATCACACGGCAGACCCGCGTGGCTTCTTATATGCTCACCAAATGCCAGGGGCTTTCCCGGTTTCCCTGGCTGGGCTACACCGCCGCCCGCCATCATGACTACACCCACGCCGACGGAAAGGCTCCGGGCGCGGACGGCGTCGAGGGGCAGCGGATTCTTCGCGACATCTGCCGCTGGCACGTCGAGGAGTTTGCCTACTTCCTGAGCAAGCTGAAATCGATACCGGAAGGCGACGGTACGCTGCTCGACCACTGCTGCGTGCTATACGTGCACGAGCACGCCGAGGCCAATCCGCACAAAAACAGCGGCCACGGCTCTATCCTGGCGGGACATGCCGGACGGTTGGCAACCGGTATGCATTCCCAGGTAACCGGCACGATCGGTGATCTGTACGTTACCCTGGCCGAGGATGTGATGGGCACCAGCATCGGAAAGTTCCCGACCGCTACCGGCAAGGTTTCCTCGATCGTCGCCTGATCTTTCGATCCCGGTCCGTCAACGCCGGTGCGTTTCCAGCCACTGGATGGCGGTACGGAAATCCGTCTCGTGCCCGCCCTCGAAAATCGTCAGCCTCGCTGGTCCGGCGGTCCGGCGGAAGAGCGCCGCGCGTTTGCGGCCCTTCTCCTCCGCCGTCTCGGAAACAAGTCCGGAGGGTAGCTTTTCTTCCCGCGTGATCGAGTCAATCGCGGCATTCTCGATCTGCTTGTCGGCCTTTCCGTTGGCGGCTGCCAGGGCATTGAACGCCCGCAAGGACTGGCTCACCGGCACTGCCCCGGTGTGGCCGTCGTGGATGCCCACTTCGATATCGATGGGAAGTCCGGCCGCCCGGGCGAGGTGAAACAGCGGAGAGCGGCTCCGGTATTCCGCGTCCGCCGCCGGAGAGGAGCCCGGACTGCCGCCGCAGCACCGCTCCAGCATCTGGTAATAGCGGCTACCCTGCTGCTTGGAAAAGAGATACCAGGCCGCCAGGTCCACGATGGGAACCCAGGAGGAGGCCGCGGCCCAGAATTTCGGCTGGGCGCTGGCCATCACCAGGGTCATGTGACCGCCCCCGGAGCCGCCCAGAAGGTAGATGCGCCGGGAATTGATCGAATGGCTGCCGCGGACGTGCGCGACGGCATCCAGCACATCCTGAACCGCGAATTTGGACGCGCAGGCTTTCGGGCGGTCGTTGGGACCACGAAAATCAGGCGAAATGAGGGCCCAACCCCGCGCGGCACACTCGGCAATAGCGACCTCGATCTCGCTCGACCGGTTGTAATGGGCGGACCAGCTATGCAGATGGACCACCAGCGGCGCCGGAGCCGTCCCCCGCGGTGGTACGAGCGATACATGCTGGACTTCTCCGTCCAGGCTGCTCTTGGTGGTGAATTCTTCTACACCGGCGGGACGGGCTGCCACGGCGGCGGCAGACAACAGCCAGCTACGGCGGGTCATGCGGCAATCCCCAGATGGAACCGGACGCAATCGACGGCCAGCCGGTCCGTGCGCCCGGCGACGTAGTCGATATAAAGCTGGTGGCGGGCGGTGGCCAGCCCCGGAGAGAGGTCGTCGCGCACCAGGCCGATCGCCCGGCTGTAGGTGAAGTAGGGGATCATCGCCTGCTTTAATGAGCTGACCAGCCAGGGGTTCCCGCTCAGCTCCCAGATATATCCGTGAAAACTGATCTCCGCCGCGTCGCGGGCGGGCAGTTCTCCCTCCCGAAAGAGCCCCACCAGTTCGTTCTGCAGGCGCTGCAGCTCCGCCAGGTCCGCCGGGGTCGCACGCTCCCGGGCGCACTCCAGCGCCTTTGACTCCAGCAGCAGCCTCACCTCGTCAATGTGATCCCGGTCCTCGCGAGTAAAGCGAAGGACCGAGAACCCGCGATTCTGGGAATGCGTCAGCAGCCCCTCCTCCGCCAGCACCAGTAAAGCCTCGCGGATAGGACCTCGGCTGACCTGAAAGCGTTCTGCCAGCATGACTTCGCTGAGATCCGCTCCTGGAGGGAACTGGCCTTCCCGCAGGGCTTTACGGACAGCCTCCGCGACGGATTGGCGGATGGAAAGGGGACGGATCGCGATGCGCTCCATAGGGCTTCGTGGCTCATTGTACAACAGGGTGGGCCTTTTACCAACAGTCAGCAACAAATTGTCTGTTGTATGTTGTCAGTTGTTGACAATCTGCTGACGCTCACATATACTGCTTCGTGATGAAAGACAGCCGAGTGCTCGGGGTTCTCCGCGGAGGCGGTCTGGTCCGCATGGCCAAGATCAGCCGGATTACGGACCCCTGGTTGACGGAAGTAGCCGGCCGGCGAGGATTTGACGCGATCTGGCTGGACCTGGAACATCGCGATTTCGGGCTCGAGGTCATCGCGCCGATGGCAATGGCCTGCCGGCTGACGGAGACTGATTTAGTCGTTCGGCTTCCCCGAACGGGATATGACGCCCCGATGCGCGCCCTGGAAAACGGCGCGCAGGGGATCATGGCGCCGCATTGCCGCAACGCCGCGGAAGCGGAGGATTGGGTTCGCTGGTGCAAATTCCCTCCCCTGGGAGAGCGCGGATGGGACGGCAGCGGCACCGATGCCGATTATTCGCTCATCAGCCCCCGCGAGTATCTAGCTCGAGCCAATGACCAGAATTTCCTGATGGTGCAGATCGAGGACACCGGCGCGGTAGAGCGGGCGGACGAGATCGCCCGGGTCCCGGGCGTGGATCTGCTGTTCATCGGGTTGGGCGATCTTTCGATTTCCCTCGGTTTCCCGTTCGAGGGCGACCACGCTTGCGTTCAGGAAGCGGTGCGCCAGGTGGCGGCCGCGGCGGCCCGTCATGGGAAATGGTGGGGGCTGGCCAACGGAACTCCGGCGGCCGCGCAGGCTGCGGTCAATGCCGGCGCCCGCCTGATCTGCTGCGGCAGCGACCACCAATGGCTGATTCGGGGCTCCGAGCAGGCGGCGATCGATTACGCGGCGGTCCGCATTCCGGAGGAGCGATGAGAAAGTCTATTTTGTCGATCTTTCTGGCCGGATTGGCGGGCTTGCCGCTCGCCGCCGCCGGACGGATCGAGATCGTCTCGGTTGAGCGCATCTGGAACCAGGCGCCCTATAACTCTTTTGGCGACATCCTGTTTGCGCAGGGCAAGTGGTTCTGCGTCTTCCGGGAAGGCCAGAAGCACGCACCCAGGCCGGGCAGCGAGGACAATGGAAAGGTCCGCGTGATCTGGTCCAGCGACGGCGACCACTGGTCGTCGTCGGCCCTGCTGGCGGAAGAGGGCGTCGACCTGCGCGATCCGCACCTGTCGGTCACGCCGGACGGACGCCTCATGGTAGTCGCCGGCGGGTCGTTTTATCCGGGCGGAATCTACAAGGGCAGGCAATCGCGGGTGATGTTCTCCCGCGACGGCCGGAACTGGACCAGGCCGCAGCCGGTTCTGAAACCGGGGCATTGGCTGTGGCGGGTCACCTGGTACAAGGGCAAGGCATACGGAATTTCGAAATACGGCCTGTCTCCCAGCGAGCCGCCCGACGAACGGCGGCGGCAGGATCTGGTAACAAGCTCGGACGGAGTCCATTGGCAGGTCATCACGGAACTAAAGGTACCCGCAGGAGACGAGTCGACGGTGCGCTTTCTGGCGGACGGGCGCATGGTAGCCCTGGTCCGGCGCTCCCTGCCCAGCAACAACCAGGCTTACATCGGTGTCAGCAAGGCTCCTTATCAAAATTGGGAGTGGCACGCGGCGGGCGTCTTTGTCGGAGGACCGAACTTCCTCGTTCTGCCCGACGGAACGATGGTAGCGGGCGGCCGTTATTACGTGAACGGCGACCGCGCCAATGCGAAGACCGCGGTGGGCTTCCTGCAACTGGACTCATACGTTCCGAGCCTGGTGCTGCCCAGCGGCGGCGACTCCAGTTATCCAGGCTTCTTTTACAAAGACGGCCTGCTGTGGACGCTCTACTACAGTTCTCACGGCGGGAAATCGGAAATATATCTGGCCAAACTGCGCGTGACCAAATAGTCCCGCCTGGCCGGAGGAGATCAGCGATGAACTTACACGTGCGCTACATACGAACGATGGTCCTGTTCTGCCTGAGCCTGGCCTTGAGCGGGACCGGCAGCCTCGAAGCCCAAATGGTGAATGCCACGCTGACGGGTTTCGTACACGACTCCAGCGGCGCCGCTGTTGCCGCCGCCACCATCGTGGTGACCAACCAGGGAACCAATCTGACCCGAAGAACGACGACCGACGGCACCGGCGCCTATACCGTTCCGGCGCTGCCCCCGGGCGAATACCGGCTCGAAGTGGAGCAACCCGGCTTCAAGAAGCAGGTGATGCCGGGGATCGTGCTGCAGGTGGCGCAGGAGGCGCGGGTGGACGTAGCGCTGGAACTGGGCCAAGTGAGCGAATCGGTAACGGTATCCGCGGCGGCTCCGCTAATCAATAGTGAAAATCCGATGATCGGCGGTGTAGTCACGCAGGAAAGAATTGCGGACCTGCCGCTGAACGGACGCAACTTCATGCAACTCAGCCTGCTGACCGGAGGAATCAACGAAGGAAGCGGCGGCAGCCTGCCGAACAGCATCCTGGCCAAAGGATTCGCGCCATCGGCCGGCGGGGCGGCGGGAGGCGACAACAATTACTCGCTGGACGGGGCCGACAACACGGAGGCCTTCTTCAAAACGTACAACGTGGCGCCGAGCGTGGACGCCGTGCAGGAGTTTCGTATTCAGATCGGGCAGTATTCGGCGGAGTTCGGCGGCGGTGGCGGCGCGGTCATCAATGTACTCACCAAGTCCGGCACCAATCAGTTCCATGGCGCGGCATGGGAGTTCGTCCGCAACGATGCGCTGGATGCGAGGAACTACTTTCTCACGCCGTCGCAAAGCATTGCGGCGCTGCACCAGAACCAGTTCGGTGTGGCGGCAGGCGGACCGATCATCCGCAACCGCACCTTTATCTTTGGCGACTTCGACCTGACGCGCAACTCACAAGGAAATTTCAAAAGCGGCAATGTTCCCCTGGAAACACAACAGGCCGGCGACCTGTCGGGACTGGGCAAGACCCTGATTGACCCGCTCAGCGCCAACCGCACGCCTTTTCCGGGCGGAATCATCCCCAGTTCGCGGATCAGCCCGATATCGGCCGCGCTGGTAAAGTATTATCCGCAGCCGAATGCGATCAACCCACGGCAGAACTACAGCGCCAATCTGGGCAGCATCAGCAACTCGGACAACTATCTGATCAAGGTGGACCACAAGCTCTCGGACCGGGAGAATCTGATGGGGCGCTATGCCAGCCAAAGTAACGATCGGGCCACTCCCGGAACGTTTCCCTCCGTGGGCGGGCAGAAGCAGCCGCAGCGGTTCCAGAACGCGCTGTTGAGCCTGACCAGCACCATCTCACCAACCTTATTGAACGAGGCTCATTTCAGTTATGCCCGAACCGTCAATCGCACCCAGGGGCAGAACACGGGGAATCCTCTGGCTTACAATGCCGGAGTCCCCTTTGCCGCCGCAAGCGGGCTGAATGCGGGATTTCCGGAAAGCCTCAGCATGGGCAATACATCCATCACAGGGTTATCAGAAGGACAGCCCTGGTTCCTGACGGTGAACTCGTTCCACTGGTACGACAGCATTACCTGGATCCACGGCGCTCACAGCATCAAGGCAGGCGCGGACATCCGGCGGCACCGCATGGATGTGGATGTGGCCACGCACGCCAACAACTCCTATACCTTCAGCGGGCAATTCACCGGCGACGGGTTCGCCGATTTTCTACTGGGCTTCCCTTCCAGCTCCATTCTGGAGCTGGCGCCCAACTCGGCAGGGCGGTTCCGCGCGACCAACCAGGCCTATTATGTTCTGGACAACTGGAAGGTTTCCCAGAATCTGACCTTCAATCTAGGCGTGCGGTATGAATACGACGCACCGCAGAAGGAGTTGGGCGGCCAGACGCCTCTGTTCGATGGCCGCGGATCGGGCGGGCTACTGTTCCCGAAGCAGAATACGACGGCGCTGGCGTGGTACCAAGCCAACCGCCCGGACCTCTCGGTAGGCCTGCTGGACCGGGAGACGGAGTATCAGCCGGACAAGAACAACATCGCGCCCCGAGTCGGCTTTGCGTGGCGCCCTCTGCACAATGAGACGACGGTCGTACGCGGGGGATATGGGATCTTCTATTCCACCGGCGAGGTGGCCGACTATATGTGGAACTCGATGACAGGGCCTCCCGGAGAACTCTGGCCCACCTATACGTCGTCGCCCACTACGCCGACTTTGAATTATGGCGGGCAGATCGGGATCCCTCCGGAGCAGGCATTGCGCACGGCGACCTTTGGACTGATCGACGGACCCGAGGGAAACATTCTGAATCCCTATGTACAGCAATGGAGCCTGAGCATCGGGCGGCAGATCGGAAAATCATTTTTCCTGGAAGCACAATACATGGGTTCCAAAACCACCCATCTCTACAACCGGTTCGAGTACAACGCAACGACACCGGGAACGACGCCGATCACGACGCGCGTGCCCTACCCCAAGTGGGGGCGCCTTCTCGGCTACAGCAGCGGCGGCGCGGCCAACTACAACGGCCTGCTGCTAACAGCCGAAGAACGCCTTTACCGCGGGCTGCAGTTCAAAGCGTCCTACACCTGGAGCAAGTACCTGGCGAAGAACGGCAGCGTGATGTCGCACGGCGATTCCACTTTCGTGCAGGACCCGTTCAACCTGAAGAACGAATCGGGTATCGCGTCGGACAATGTCGGCCGGCGATTCACGGCGAACCTCAGCTATGAACTGCCCTTTGGGAAGGGCAAGCCTTTCGCCAATGTGTCCAGGGGTTGGGACAGGCTGATTGGGGGGTGGGTGGTTTCGAGCATCACCACCATACAGGATGGCCTTTATTCCAATCCGAGTGTCGCCAATGCCAATTGCAATAACGGGATCGCGACGAATTGCCGTCCGGATCTACTGACGGATCCGCTGCTCGGCGGAAGTGGTGTCAGCACGCCGCGCTGGTCGGTGGCGGCCTTTGACTGGCCCAACAATCCCGCGCACGCCAAGCAGGCGCCGCGTCTGGGAACATCGGCCGGGAACGTGCTGCTGGGCAATGGGCTGGTGAACCTGGACCTTTCTTTGCGAAAAGAAATTCCGATCAACGAGCAGGCGCGCTTCGAGTTCCGACTCGAATCCTTCAACTCCCTGAACCACACCAACTTCGGCACACCGACTGCCAGCGTCGAAAGCCCCAACTTCGGACTGACCTTCAGCGCGGGACCGGCGCGGGTGAATCAGTTCGGGCTGAAACTCTACTGGTAGGCACAAGGCCGGTGACCCGCTATCTGCTCATCGGCGCGATCCTGAGCGCGGCTCTCCTACCGCCGGAGGGCCGCGCGGCCGGGCCTTATCGCGTAGCGGCACGGCACAACGCGGCGGTCAAGATGCGCGACGGAACGATTCTGCGCGCGGATGTCTATACCCCGGCGGACGGCAGGTTTCCGGTGCTGCTGCAGCGCACGCCGTACGACAAGGCTACGCGGGCGCAGGTAAGCCTGGATCTCGCGGCGCGGGGATATGTGGTGGTGGTGCAGGATGTTCGCGGACGCCACCGCTCGGACGGAACGTGGTATCCGTTCGCGAACGAGACGCAGGACGGATACGATACGGTCGAATGGGCCGCTTCTCTTCCCGGGTCGGACGGCCGTGTGGGTATGTTCGGCCGATCGTACGGCGGCGCCACGCAGCTATTGGCCGCCATCGCGCAACCTCCACACCTGGCGGGCATCTGCCCCATGCTGACGGCGAGCAACTACCAGGATGGCTGGACCTACTCCGGCGGGGCGTTTCAGCAATTTTTCAATCAGTCGTGGGTCTCCAGCCTGGCTCGCGACGCGGTCAGCCGTTGGCTGGACCGGAGGTGGAGCGAACCGGCTGGATCCGCGGCGCTTCCGCTATCGGGATACCCGGTCCTGGAGCTGGACCTGCCACGGGGTGAGGCGCTTACGCGGGCGCTGGCGCCTTACTATCTCGACTGGCTGGCGCATCCCGGATACGACGACTACTGGAAGCGTTGGTCCATCGAAGAACATTACGAGCATATCCGGGTTCCGGTTCTGACGGTGGCGGCGTGGTACGACATCTTTCAGCGAGGCTCCCTGCGGAACTACCAGAATCTGAAATCCCGGAACCCGGAGAGCCGGCACCTGCTGATCGCGATCGGGGGGCATGCCGGATCCGGGCGCAAGATCGGCGCCGTGGACTTCGGAAAGGAAGCGGAGTTCCGCGAGAATGAGATTACGCGCCAATGGTACGACTACCTTTTTCACGGCGCCCGGAATGAGTTTTCCGCCAAGCCGGTCCGGATCTTCGTGATGGGAAGAAATCAGTGGCGCGAGGAAGACGAGTGGCCGGTCAGCCGGGCACGCAGCGTTCGCTACTATCTGCACTCCGGAGGGCGCTCCGCTTCGCTGAAAGGCGACGGCGCGCTGTCACGGGCCGTACCGGGAACCGAGTCTCCGGACCACTACCTTTATGACCCCGCGAATCCGGTACCGACCGCAGGAGGGCCGCTCTGCTGCGATCCCGGCAAGCTGGCGCCCGGACCGCAGGACCAGCGGCCCGTGGAGCTCCGCCCGGACGTGCTGGTCTATTCGACCCCGCCATTCCGCGAAGATATGGAGTTTACCGGACCGGTCAGCGCCGAGTTGTACGTCGGATCGTCGGCGGTGGATACGGATTTCACCGCCAAGCTGGTGGATGTGTGGCCGGACGGATTCGCGCAAAATCTGACGGACGGGATCCTGCGGATGCGCTACAGGCGACGGGAACCCTCCGAATGGCTGAAGCCGGAGGAAGTCTACCGGATCACGATCGACCTGGCAGCCACCAGCAATCTCTTCCGGAAAGGACATACTTTGCGTCTGGAGATCAGCAGCAGCAATTTTCCCCGGTTCGACCGGAATCTCAACACGGAGGAAAATCCGGGCGAGGGGCGGCGGTTCGTAACGGCAAAGAACGCCGTTTACCATGACGCCCGGCGCCCGTCAGCCCTGCAGCTATGGGTGGTACCCAGCCGATGAAGCCGTCCTCGCTGGCCGCGTGGGGGATCGTGGTGTGCCTTTGCGGCGTCGCCATCCTCAACTATCTCGACCGCCAGGTGGTGTTCAGCCTGTTTCCGGTGTTGCGGCACGAACTGAAGATGTCGGACGTGCAACTGGGCCTGATCGGCTCGGCCTTCCTGCTGGTCTATGGCGTGGTCAGTCTTTTCGCCGGATTGCTGGCTGTGCAGTGGGGCTTACGCCGGACGATCCTGCTCAGCCTGGCCATCTGGTCGGTGGTGATCCTGGTCAGCGGCTTCGTGCGCAGCGGGACGGAATTGATTGCGCTGCGGGCGTTGATGGGTTCGAGCGAGGCGTTCTATATGCCGGCCGGGCTGGCGTTTGTCATGCTGCTGCACGGCGAAGCCACGCGCAGCCGGGCCACGGCCCTGCATCAAAGCGGAAACCATATCGGCATGGTCGCGGGCGGCACGCTGGGCGGCTGGTTCGCGGAGCACTGGAGCTGGCGCTCGGGGTTCTTCGTATTGGGCGCGGTGGGCATTGTGTATGCGGGCTTTTTGGCCGTGGTGTTCCGGCGCCTTACTCCTCCCGAGACCGCTCTCGATGCGCCGCGCATGAAAGTCCGGGAGCTGGCGCGCGTGCTGATCGCGCTGCGCGGGTATCCCGCCATGCTGGCGGTGTTCTGTCTCTACAGCGCCGCCGGCTGGATTGTTCTGGCATGGATGCCGCTGTATCTCTATGAGAAGTTCCACATGGGATTGGTGGAGGCCGGCTTCTCGGCGACGTTCTACTTCAACGTGGGATCGTTTACCGGGATCTTTCTGGGCGCATGGGCCTCCGACCGGCTGGCGGTGCGCCAGGCGTCTGCGCGCCTCCGGCTGCCGGCCGCGGGATTCCTGTGCTCGGCGGTGTTCCTGTTTGCCGCGGCGTTTGCGGAATCCCGCACGGTCGCCTTGGCGGGGCTGGCGATCTTCGGATTTGGCCGCGGGATGTACGATTGCAGCACCATGCCGCTTCTTTGCATGATTGCTCCGCGGGATCTGCGGGCGGGGGGCTACGGGGTTTTCAACTGCGCGGGCTGCCTGACCGGAGCGGTTATGACGGCATTGGCCGGATGGCTCAAGGCGGGCTTCGGCCTGGCCGGCTCCATTGAGGCCAGCGCGGCTGGATTGCTGCTAGCCGCATGGCTGATGTGGAAACCGATCACCGCGGCGACCCGGCCGGTTGCGGCGGCTGGCGGGCCTCTTCCGTAAAGCTCCGAACGACGATAGCGGCGCGTGTGAGGAATGCTACCGGGCCGGAATGGGTCAGCACAGGCCAGACGGAACCGTTTTCCGAAAATCGGCCAAAATGGAAACTGGCAGATGGAGTTTCGCAGAAGATTGTTGGCTGCGCCGTGAAGCGCAAAATCGGGCGAGAGTAACCGGCTATGGAGTGGGCACCGAACAAAGATGCCTTGCGCGGCCGCGTGGCTGTCGTCGCGGGTGCGACGCGAGGCGCCGGCCGCGGCATTGCCGCAGCGCTGGGGGAAGCCGGGGCGACCGTGATTTGCACCGGCCGCACCACGAGGTCAACCAGGTCCGAGTACAACCGGCCGGAGACGATCGAAGAGACTGCCGAATTGGTGACGCACCTGGGCGGAGTGGGAATTGCCGTCGCAGCGGATCATCTGGAGGCGGGCCAGGTGCAAAGACTGGCCGAGCGAATCCGGAAGGACTACGGCCACATCGATGTGCTGGTCAACGATATCTGGGGCGCCGAAGTGTTGAAAGGCGGAGCGGCAGACTGGAACACGCCGATCTGGAAGCACGACCTCCCGGTTGGCCTCCGCATCCTGCGGCTCGCCATTGACACACATCTGGCTACTTCCCACTATCTTCTTCCTCTCCTGATCGACAAGCCGGGCGGGCTGCTGGTGGAGGTAACGGACGGCACCGTGGAATACAACGCATCGCATTACCGGATCTCCGTGTACTATGACCTGGCGAAGACGGCGGTAAACCGGCTGGCCTTCTCGCAGGGGCACGAACTGGAACCGTACGGAGCCACCGCGATCGCGATTACCCCCGGGTGGCTTCGCTCCGAAATGATGCTGGAGCACTTCGGCGTTTCCGAAGAGAACTGGCGGGACGCCCTGAAGCCGGCCGGAGATGCCGCCCAGCCGGCCGCTCCCCCCGGTTTTGCTCTGTCCGAATCGCCCCGGTATGCCGGGCGCGCGGTGGTTGCCCTGGCGAGCGATCCGGGCAGGTCGAGATGGAACAGGAAATCGGTGAGCTCCGGGGAACTCGCAAAGGTCTACGGTTTTCGGGATGTGGACGGATCGCAACCGGACGTCTGGCGATATATGGCGGTTGAAGAGTCCGGGCGCGAGGCGAATCTCGAAGACTTCCGGTGAGGAGCCGCTGCCGACTATCGCGAGGGCCGGTCGGAGAGGCTACCCGCGCTCTTGTCCTTATTCGGATCGAGCCAGGCTACATCGGAGGTGCCGCCTCCGAAATCCTTCGCACCGACCTCCAGAATCATGGCATCGTCCACTTTGTGGAGCGGGGTGTAACGCGGGTGGTGGGAGTCCTTGTAGGGATCGTTCCGCGCGGCATTGTAGCAGCAGATCATCGACCAGCGGGGGCGGTCCGAGTGGTTCTGGTCGCTGCGATGCAGGAGGTTGGCGTCGAAGAACACCGCGTCGCCGGGCTCCATTTCGACGTGCACGAGCTCGAGGCGCTTGGAGAGCTCGCGGACCCGCTCCGGATCGGCGCCCGCCTGGTCGCCGGTCAGGGTATGCTCGACCCGGCCGGCGAGGTGTGACCCCTTGAGCACCTGAAGGCAGCCGTTTTCTTTGGTGGCGGGGTCGACCGCAATAAAGACGCTGGTGAGCAGCGGGAAGAGCACGCCATTCTGGTACCAATAGCCATAATCCTGGTGCCACGCCCAGGCTCCGCCCACGCGCGGCTCTTTCATGATCATCTTCGAGTGGTAATGGTAGACTTCTCCGCCCAGCAACGCCTCGGCGGAGTCGACCAGGGAGCGGCAGCGCGCGAACATCCCATAAATGCCGTCGCCCGGATGGTTCCAGAGCGAGAGACGGACGACTCCGCCCTGATCGTCGGCCCGGCCGAAAGAGTGCTGGTCCAGCGCGCGGTCGGCTTTGGCCGATTGCCGCAGGAGCTCGATTTCCCGGGTGCTGAACATGCCGCGGACCAGGAGAAAACCGTCTTCGCGATATTTGCTGACTTCCGGTTGGTTGAGTGGTCCTCTTGCCATCTGTATTGCTCCCCTTCTGTAAGATTAGTCTGGAATGCGGGTCGTGTGCAGAGTGGCTGGGAGTCTGGTGGTACGAGTGTGAGTGCGGTTGTCGGCTCGGTTACGGGGCTAGAAAAAATACGGGGACACGGCTGTCGCGCATTGCAGAGGAACGAGTTGGAGTCGCTTGCCCGCAGTGTCCCCGGATTTTTTCGAGTGTCGACGGGGCGGCTGTGGTGCAGTACACTGGCTGAATTAACCGGCAAGGCACCCAGATGGAAACAACCCTTCGTTGCATTTGCGCACTTTTTCTGCTGAGCGCTGCGGGATTGGCGCAATCCCCTTCCCTCGCCGAGGTGAGGAACACGTACGCGAAACTTTGCTCCGGCTGTCATGGGATCGATGCCCGCGGCACGCAGCAGGGGCCGGGGCTGGCGGGAAACCTGTCGGTCAAACGGAAGTCCAGGGAGTCGCTGCGCAATGTGATTCGCCAGGGAATCCCGGCGGCGGGAATGCCGGCGTTCGATCTGCCGGCCGGGACGATTGATGCACTTGCCGGACTGGTCGTGTCGCTCAATGCGTCCGCCGCGGAAACCGAAGTTGCGGGCGACCCGGCAGCCGGGCGGCAGTTTTTCTTCGGCGAGGGGAAATGCGCTTCCTGCCACATGGTCTCCGGGAGCGGCGCACCGATCGGCCCCGATTTGTCGGATGTCGCGCTCTCCATGACCGTCGACCAGCTTCGCGAGGCGCTGCTCCATCCGGATGCACGCGTCGCGCCCGGCTACGGACTGGTGACGCTCCAACTCCGCGACGGACACACGCTGCGCGGATTTGCGCGCGGAAGGTCCCGCTTCGAGATGACGGTGCAGGACCTGAACGGCCGGTTCCATCCTTTGTCTCTCGACCAGGTCAGCCGCGTGACCGAAGAGAAATCCTCCTGGATGCCAGCGGTCCACGCTTCCGCGGGCGAATTGCAGAACCTCCTTGCTTTCCTGAGCAGGCTGACCGGAGTAAAGCCGCAGGCGGTCATCCAACCAGGTCCGCCGGCAGCGGGCAGCGTGGAGTTCTCCAAAATCCTGGATCCCAAGCCGGGCGAATGGCTAACCTACAACGGCAACCTCAACGGAAACCGATATAGCCGTTTGACAGAGATCAACACTACCAACATTCACAAGCTCGCGCTCAAATGGAGCTTCTCCATTCCCTTGTGGTCACAGTTCCTGCCGGATACGCCTTATTTCCGGGAGAACATGCGCTATTTCGGGCTGGAAACCGTGCCGCTGGTCTGCGAAGGCATTATGTATGTGACCGGACCGAACCAGGTTTTTGCGCTCGACGCGCGCACCGGGCTGGAGATCTGGCACTATTCGCGGCCCCGTACGACGGGGCTGGTTTCGGACGCATCCCTGGGCATCAACCGCGGCGTAGCCATTCTCGGAGACAACGTCTTCCTGGTCACGGACAACGCGCATCTGATTGCGCTCAACCGAGTCACGGGGCGCCTGGCGTGGGAAGTAGTGATGCCGGATGAGCCCCAGCGCTACGGAGGGACGGTCGCGCCGCTGGCCCTCAAGGACATGGTGATTGCCGGTGTGGCCGGCGGGGATTGGGGAATTCGCGGATTTCTGGACGCCTACAAAGCCTCCACCGGGGAACGTGTGTGGCGGCACTGGACGGTGCCCGGGCCGGGCGATCCCGGCTTCGAGACCTGGAAAGGAACGGCTTTCAAGCTGGGAGGCGGCTCCACCTGGCTGACCGGCTCTTATGACTCGGCGACAGACACGCTCTTCTGGGCCACGGGCAATCCCTGGCCGGATTCCGACGATCGGGAGCGCGGCGGCGACAACCTGTTCACCAATTGCGTGCTGGCGCTCGACCCCGCGACCGGAGCCACGAAATGGTATTACCAGTTCACGCCACACGACGTACATGACTGGGACGCCACCGAGCCGAATGTCCTGATCGATACGAACTATCAGGGGCAGCCGCGGAAGCTCCTTTTGAACGCCAACCGCAACGGGTTTTTCTACGTTTTCGATCGCACAAACGGCCGCCTGCTGCTGGCGAAATCCTTCATGCACCGCATCACGTGGGCGAGCGGGATCGGCCCGGATGGACGACCGATCCTGCTGCCTCCATCCGATTTGAGCTGCCCGGATCACGCCACCAACTGGAACGGCACGGCATACAGCCCGCTCACCAAACTTTATTACGTCATGGCCACGGAGAAATGCTCCCTCCGTCTTTCTCCGGGAAGCTGGAAGAACGCGCGTCCACCACTCGAGCCGGGAACCAAGTACCTGCGCGCGCTCGATATCGAGACAGGCAAGATTGCCTGGGAAATTCCGCAGGTCGGGCCGGTGGACGGCAAAAGAGTGGCCGGCATTCTGGCTACGGCCGGAGGCCTGCTCCTTTATGGGGATCCGAGCGGCACCTTCCTGGCAGCGGACCAGCGGGACGGAAAGACTTTGTGGCGGATGCCGCTGAACGCCACCATCAAGACATCGCCCATTACGTATTCGGTGGATGGAGAACAGTTCGTCGCGCTTGCGGCGGGATCGAACATTCTGGTCTTTGGCCTGCCGCGATAGCCGCCGGGAGGGGCTTCCACGCTCCATCCCCGGCGGCTGCCTCATCAGGCGGGACGCTCGAAAGTGCCGGGACTGTTTGGAGTCGCGCGCCACTGCGGCGTACGTTCCCGGCTTGCGGCGGCCAACGCGCGCCGTACACCGGCGACATCCAGGTCCGCGGTGTAGACCGGGGTGCCGGGTTGCTGCCTCCAGGATTCATCCAATCCGCCTGCGTCCACGCCATCGAAGCCCAGTTCGTCTAGCAGACCGAGCACAACAGCTTTTGCTTTCGGGTCGTCGCCCGACACCGGCAAGGCGAAACGGCCGGGACTGCCCGCGGGACGGCCGTAGTTCATCAAGTGCTCGGCGTAGATGTTGTTGAAGACCTTGATCACGGGCCGGCCAATCTGCTTTTCCACCCAGCGGCTTTCCAGCGTCCCGGCTTCGATCTCTTCAAGCCGGCCGTCTCGCTCCCGCGGATAGTAGTTGCCGGTATCGATCACCACGACATCGTTGGGAACACCGGCGAACAGATCCTTGGGCAGGCCACCAACCTTAGCCAGAGGGATGGTGACCACTACCACCTGGCCAGACCGCGCTGCTTCGTGGGCGGTGACCGCTTTGGCGCCGGTCTCGCGCGCCAGTTCTTTGAGGGATTCCGGTCCGCGCGAGTTGGCAACGAATACCTCATGTCCCAATGCGGTGAACCGGCGTGTGAGTGTGCCGCCGATTTGGCCGGCACCAATGATGCCAATCTTCATGTGTGCTCCTGAGTGGACGGCGGGAGGCTTGCGCTCCCACGGCCGCCCTAAAAATACGATGCAGGAGATGGGGCGCGCGTCGCAGCGCCCGCTTCCAGGAATCGCGGACAGCTTCGGCCGCCTCGATCCGGACGATGCTCGCCAGCCGGAAGTGGGTCGTGTTGAGGGTACTTGAACGTTTGGCGCGCCTGCTGATATCCTCGGAGTGCGGTGGAGTCCGCATAACCGTCGCCCGCCTGGCGACCAATGACTCCTACAGGGAAAAGGAACTGTAGGGCATTGGTCTCGACCTGTTTTCCCTGCTGGTTCCTGCATCGGCGAACGGAATATGCAAATTGCCCCATCACTTCCAAGAACCAACCTCTGGGACATCGATCCCGGCCCAAGTTGTCCATCCATGGTCCGAGCCGTCACGGAGATCGGCAGGAATTCGACAAACAAGTACGAGTACGATCCCGAAGCGGGGCTCTTCCGCCTCGATCGCGTTCTTTACGCGCCCATGCACTTTCCGGGCGATTACGGATTCATACCGGGCACAATTGCAGAAGATGGAGAGCCTCTGGATGTCTTGACGCTCGTTCAGGAGCCCAGTTTTCCGGGCTGCATCTCCTGGATTCGTCCGGTCGGAATGCTGGATCTCGTCGAGGAGAGCGAAATCGATCACAAAGTCCTCGCCGTCGGAAGCAGACATCCGGTCTACGGCTCTATTCAGCACCTTGGCGACGTGTCTCCGCATGTGCTCACGGAGGTTCAGCACTTCTTCGAGATCTATAAGGAACTTGAGGGCAGCGGCGCCAGAGCCAAGGGGTGGCGAGACAGGACGGAGGCGCAGGACACGATCCGCGAAGCGCGGGAACGCTGGCTGGCAAAACGAACGCAGCACAGGCAGGATGCGCAGGCCACGCCGGTTCCGGCGCCGGAGACCGCTGCAAACTGATGCGATAATGAGATCAAAGGTGTTGGAGTTCACCTCTGACCGCCCTGTTGGGCAGATGACTCCTATGAGGGATTTTCCTCGATAGGAGTTCCAGCCGATCGCAGGAATCCCAAATCCGCATTCGAAGACAAGCCCCGTTCGCAGGAAACGAGGCCAGGGAGACGCGCATGGAGAGTCTGCTGAACGAGGCGCAGCAACGGCGAATTCTAGCCAACGCGCAGTATGCCGATAAGCTGCTTTCTGACATCGAGGCCATCCTCACGGCGTCGGAATCGAAAGCTCTCTTTCCGAAGTACACCGCGGATCTCACGCCACCTCAGATCAAGCTCGTGCGCGATTCGGCCGGCAGATTTCGGGATCAGCTCGCCCGGGCGCTCGAAGGGCTCGCCATCAAGCCTCCCGGCGCGAAGTTCGGAGCCAATCATTCGATCCGGGTGACCCTTACGTTCGTCCGCATCGCCGTTCAGGAGATGGCGCCTCCGTTCCTGCGGGGCTACGGCGAGGTCCGCGCCGAGGTCGCGCCTCAGTTGCAGGGGGTCTGCTCCGAACTCGAAGGTTTGATCGAGCGCCTGAACTCCGCGCTGGCCCAGAACCCCGCCGCCGACCTGCGGCAGCGTCTTGCCCGTCTTCAGCAAGAGGGCTCAGGTGTCGATGCGCTGCAGATTCTCGAACAGGTCATCACGGACCGCGGCCTGGTTGAGTTGCGCGCTCGCCTGGCAATGATTCTGGAACGTCTGGAATCACGGCAGTTTGAGATCGCGGTATTTGGACGCGTCAGTTCCGGCAAGTCCTCCCTCTTGAACTCCGTCCTGGGGACCCACGTGCTGCCTGTCGGCGTCAACCCGATCACGGCGGTACCAACAAGGCTCGTGTTCGGCCCGGAGGCTCTGCTCACCGTGAGCTTTGCCGATCGCCGAGTAGAGCGCCTGCCGCTCGACCGGTTATCCGAATTTGTCAGCGAAGCGCACAATCCGGGGAACGCCAAAGCCGTCGTTCGGCTGGCCGTGCAACTCCCCGCAGAACGGCTGAAGGAAGGCCTGGGATTCGTCGACACTCCCGGCCTCGGCTCGCTCGCGACGGCGGGCGCGGCTGAAACGCGCGCCTACCTTCCTCAATGCGATCTCGGAGTTGTATTGATCAGCGCCGGCAGTCCGGTGAATGAGGAAGACATCTCGACCGTGCAGCTATTACTCGAATCCGGCATTCCCGTTCATGTGCTTCTCAGCAAGGCTGATCTTCTTGGCCCCGCGGACCTGGAGTCGGCGCTGGCCTATACGTCGAATCAGTTCCAGCGGCAGCTCGGAGCGACCATCGATATTCATCCGGTCAGCACGGCTGCATCCCATGCGTCTCTCCTGAATCAATGGTTCCAGAACGAGATCGCTCCCCTGTACGAGAAACACCAGCAACTCGCGCAGGCGTCCATTGAGCGCAAGACCGGCGCACTTCGAGAGGCGGCCGAGGCCATCCTTGACGCAAGACTCCATCGAGGGGCGCCCGTCCGGCTTATATCCAGGGACGAATCGCTCGCCGCCGAAAAAGACCTGCGCCTTGCGTCCGCGGAACTCGAGCAAGCCCGCGAGTATTGCCTGCGGGCCGCGGATGAGGTCCGGGGGCTGGCGAGCTTCGCCATTGACAAGGCCGTGGCGGCGGTGCTGGCGTCCTGTGCCGGCGATCATCACTGCGCAGACGATGTTGGAGCGATCGCTCTGGACTCGATCAGGCGCGCAGTCGTTCCGGAGAGCGAGATCCACGCGCGGCTGGTGACGCTCGCCGATCGGCTGCGCGGCGCTTTGGAACGAACCGGCCGGGCGATCGGCGGGAGGGATGTGCCCGAGCGGGCCGAGTTTTTGAGCGCCATTCCGGAGGTGCCGCGCCTCGATCTCCCTCCGACAACGATCTCCCTGCCCAGCCCGTGGAGCTGGCGCACGCTCTCGCTGGCGCGGATGCGGCTACGGCGAAAATTCGAACAGACGCTCGAAGAGCCGTTGAACCACACGCTTGCTATCCACGCTCGCATGGTCGAGTCGTGGGCCCGCCGGGCGCTCTCAGCGCTTCAGGCGGTATTTGATTCCACGGCCGATGCGTATCGATCGGAGCTGGCCGCCTCCGCAGCTCGCCAAGATCTGCCGGAAGATGAGCGGGAGGCCATGGCCGGCGACCTGGAACGCCTGCGAAGCCTGGCGGGACGCGCCAGTACCACCGAGAACCGTGACGGGGTTGCCCATGGCCCGCGCGCTTAATTGCCGAGACGCGAGCGGCGAGCGCTCCGCCAGCTTTGGGGTCGATTCTCGCCAGTATGCATTCGCATTCCCGATTGATTCGCTCTCCGCCATTCCGGCGGACTTCGGAGATGTTCCCCCACTGGGCAGCATTCGCGCTGGTGCGTTCCTGCCGCGGGGGGAGCCTGACCGCACCGGCATCCGCCCTTACCATGCAAACGTTCTTCTCGTGACAGGCAGCGAAGTGCTGATACTGCCACATCCGTCGGCTGGCGAGTCTACGGTCCGCGTGCCAATCCGGGCAATTGAGGGCTTCGAGTGGGGGCAGATGCTCCTGATGGGCTGGGTCCGCCTCTTTTGGAGCGGCGGGTCGACGCAGTTCCGATACAACCGGCGTAGCAGCCGGCCCATTGAAGAAGCCATTCAGGCGATCGAGATCGCGCGGCACTCACCGGAGTTCGGGGAAGCACGCGCCCGCCTGAAGAGCTTTGGCGAGCGGCTGAATCTGAAGTTCGAGTGCGCGCGATCCGCGCACCTGTTGCCGGGAGAGGCGCCGCTCGTGCAGGTCTTTCACCCGGCCCGCGATCGGATGCGCCGGTACTGGGGACTGCGGAAGCATATCTGGTCTCCGGGTGACCTCCTGATTGGAACTTCAAGCAGGCTCCTGTGGATCACGGAGCGTTACGAAGGCGGATACGCGCCCTACGGTTGGGTCGCGCATGCCGGCGATCGAAAGGCAGTGGCCAGTGTGGAGACGAGATCCGCCGGGCGCACCGGGGGCGAAGTGGCAATCGCTTTCCGCTCCGGGAGGACATGGCGGGTTCCGGTGCAACAAGAAAGCGAAAGCGCATTTTGCGGGTTTATCGAAGCACTCCGGCAACTGCTCCGAACCTAACTGCCCGAGCGTAGCGCTCTCGTGCTCTGACCGTACAGTCCGCTCCCTCATGGTCCCGGTTCGGTGGCGGGACAGAACCGCGCGCCAGCAAGCGGACGAAGCGAATCACCCGGTCAGGCTACGCAACTGAGTTGCGACAAGCAGATCTTCGCACAGCCGCGGCGCCGCGCAGGATTTTCATGCACGCTCGCATCGAGCGGCGAGGGCGCCCTACCACCTGTTGAATCTGATGCTTAGAAGCGTTGAATCGCCTCAAGGGAGACATCGAGGGCGATTTCCGGCGAGGCGGGGCGCTCTTCGCTCTTGCATCGGCGGCCGTTTTACCGTATATTTTCAAATGCAACTCACTTGCATGTATAAAATCCATTTGCTTCTTTTTATCTTATTACCGCTTGCGGCGATATCCGCGTTAGCCCAACAATCTGAGCTGTCCGGCCTGGTCCGCGACGCCTCGGGCGCGTCTATATCCAAAGCCGCGTTGGAGGCCACGAAAAATGCAACTAACCTGCGTTTCCAGACCACTTCGTCGGAGTCGGGCCTTTATCGCTTTCCCCCGCTTCCTCCCGGCCGTTACACGCTCACGGCCACTGCGCCCAACTTCGACACATACACCGTCAATAACTTGAACCTCGCGGTGGGCACGAAGCTTGCCGTCGACATCTCCCTGAAGGTAGGCAACGTTTCCCAAACGATCACGGTCGACGGCTCCGGGCTCCAGATCAACACGGTCAGCGCCAGTGTCAGCACCCTTGTGGATCGCCAATTCGTCGAGAACATCCCGTTGAACGGCCGCAGCTTCCAAAGCCTCCTGACGCTAGCTCCCGGCGTTGCCGCTGTGCCATCGCAGGGAGACAACCGCGGCGGCCAGATCTCGGTCAACGGTCAGCGCGCCGAGGCCAATTACTTTGTCGTGGACGGCGTCAGCGCCAACACGGGTGCGGGTTCCGGTGTGCCGGGCTACGGCGCGGGCTACTCCGGTTCCGTGCCGGGCCAAACGATTCTCGGCACCACCCAGAGCCTGGTATCAGTGGACGCTCTTCAGGAGTTTCGCGCTACGACATCCACTTATTCCGCGGAATACGGGCGCACTCCCGGCGGCCAGTTCTCATTTCTCACACGCTCCGGGACGAACGCCTTTCATGGCTCGCTCTTTAATTACTTTCGCAACGACGTGCTGGACGCCAACAACTTTTTCAACAACCGCGCCGCTCTTCCCAAGAGCCGCAACCGGCAGAACAATTTCGGCGGCACCGCCGGCGGCCCGATTTTCAAGGATCGCACCTTCTTTTTCTTCTCGTATGAAGGCCTGCGTCTCCGTTCTCCTCAGGCAGCCATCATCACCGATGTCCCCTCTCTTTCCACGCGGGCGCTGGCGTCGAACGCCGCTCTGAAGGCCGTGGTCAACGCTTTTCCGCTTCCTACAGGGCCCGAACGCGCTGACGGTCTGGCCACCTTCACCTCGGGCTATTCGAGCCCCAGTTCGTTGAACACCACCTCCATCCGGCTGGATCACCGCTTCACGGATCGTTTTACGGTCTTCGGCCGCTACGGCGATTCTCCTTCCGACAGCCTGACGCGCCAGTCCTATAACCTTGCCCAACTCACCACGCTCAACTCCAAGGTCCGCACGCTCACGCTGGGGGCGACGGCCATGCTTTCGCCTCGTCTCAGCAACGATCTCCGCTTCAACTTCACGCACAACTCGAGCGGCTCCGTTCACACCGTTGACAACTTCGGCGGGGCGACTCCGCTGAGCCCGTCCGACCTGCCGGCCACGATGCCCGGGATGACGGACGGCAGTTGGCTTTACTGGGTTCTCAACTATGGTTTGCGGCCTGCCATCCGGTTTTTTCCGGCGGACAACGCGCAGCGTCAAATCAACGTCACGAATGCAACCAGCGCCACTCTGGGCCGCCACACAGTGAAGTTCGGCATCGACTACCGGCGTCTCATCACCGACAGTCCTTTGGCCTACACTTACCAGACGGGCGGCTACTACAACCTGGACCAATTCCGGACAAACACCGCACAATTGCTAAGCGTCTACCGCGCCGGCATCCACATGAAGCCCGTCTATCAAAACTTCTCGGCCTACGTTCAGGACGAATGGCGTACAACCGACAGGCTGAGCCTCTCGCTGGGAGTTCGCTGGGATGTGAACCCCGCTCCTCGCGACGCCGATGGCAACCAGCCCTACGGCATCACAACGATGGACCTGAAAACGACGATGCTGGCGGACCGGGATCGCGGTCTCTGGGCGACCACATGGAGAAACTTCGCGCCCCGGCTCGGCCTGGCTTATCAGATCCGCCGCGCTTCCGGTAGCGAAACGGTTATCCGCGCCGGAACGGGTCTTTTCTTTGACACCGGCAACTCCGAATCCGCCCGGGGGTATTGGTACGCCACGGGGATCAGCCAGCGCGTTGTTTATGCGAACCTCCCGTTTCCTCTTACACAAGCGCAACTTGACAACGTTCCCCCGCCGAGCACGGACAAGCCTTACAACACGATCGTGTTCGGCTATGACCCGAACCTGAAGCTTCCCTACGCGTGGCAATGGAATGTCACCGTGGAGCAAAGCCTGGGTACGCACCAGACGGTCAGCGTCGGCTATCTCGGCTCGGCCGGACGCCGTCTCACGGCACAGCGCCAGTACTATCCGGATCGCCTGGGTAATACCAATTTCGGCCCCAATTTCGGCCTTACGCTGGTGGACAACTCCGGGTTGTCCGACTACAACGCGCTTCAGGTTCAGTTCCAGCGCAAGCTTTCGCACGGGCTGCAAGGACTGCTTTCTTACACGTGGTCGCACGGCCTGGACAACTCGACGAGCAACTTTCTGATCTATCAACTGCAGAGGGCCAGTTCCGATTTCGACATCCGCCACAACCTGCAGGCCGCGGTCACTTACGACATCCCAGGCCGCTACCAGAATGCGATTGCTTCCGGCGTGCTTTCGCGCTGGTCGCTGGACACGCGGATCTCGGCACGCACGGCGCTGCCGGTGGATGTTCTGGGTGGCACGAGCGTGGATGCGGCCAGTGGACAGAACGTGCAGTTCCACCCGAATTTCGTTCCCGGGCAGGCTCTTTATGTCGATGATGCCAATGCCCCCGGCGGCCGGCGCATCAATTTCGATGCTTTCGCCGCCGTTCCGTCGGGAGTCGAAGGCAACACCGGCCGCAACGTTGCCCGCGCCTTTGGAAATGCGCAGACGGACCTCACGCTGCGTAAGGAGTTCGCCATCTCGGAGCACATGCGCCTGCAATTCCGGGCTGAAGCCTTCAATATTTTCAATCGTGCGAATTTCGGCACTGTTTACAGCCTTCTGTCCGATGGTCGCGCCAACTTCGGCAACGCTTCCAACACGCAGAACAGCCAACTGGGCGGTTTGAATTCGCTGTATCAGGTTGGCGGACCCCGCTCCGTGCAACTCGCGTTGAAGCTGCGATTCTAGGTGTGCCGTGAAGGAGGGCTCCGCCATCGCCACACCGCAGGCAGCCAAAACGCGGGACTCCGTTTCCCGGCCCTGGCTCTCCCGCAAGCGCCTCTTTCAATTTCACGGCTGGCTGGGCATGACGTTCGGAGCGCTCTTGTTCGTCATCTGCCTCTCCGGGAGCGCCGCGGCGCTCAGTCACGAAATTGACTGGCTGCTGAACCCGGCCGTCCGTGCCTTTCCGACCGGTGCGCCGCGCCTCGGATGGGAAGACTGGGTACGGGCGGCACGGCAAGCTCAACCGGATTGGCACGTTCGCTGGGTGGAGGCTCCTTTCAACGCGTATGCCGCCGTCGAGGTTGTTCTGGACGCTCCCTCGGGCCTCTGGCGCCGGATCTATGTTCACCCGGAAACGGGGCGCGTCCAAGGCTACTCCAGCTATTTCAACGTTCAACGCTTTCTACGCGATTTCCACCGGTTGCTGAACATCTTCACCTGGGGCCTCTTTCTGGTGTCGGCTTTCGCCCTGGTGCTCCTGCTCTCGATCGTCAGCGGGCTCCTCTTCTACAAAAACTGGTGGCGCAACCTGTTCCAGTTGCGGCTGCGCAAAGGCGGCCGCGCATTTGCGTCGGATCTGCACCGCATGCTGGGTACCTGGACCTTCGTATTCGGCGCCATTATCTCAGTCACCGGCATCTGGTATTTCTGCGAGCAAACCCTTGCGACCTATAGCCGGGACAGCTTTCCCAAGCCCCTCTTTCTCAGCAGAAGCCGGCTGGCTTCTCACGGTCCCACGCCCCAATTCGCCAGCGCTGATCGTCTGGCCGCGGCGGCGCGGCAGGCGTTTCCAGATCTTCGGATTGTTGCGATTCACTTCCCGCTCACGAACCAAAGCCCTGTGCGGATCTACGGGCAGGGGCCGGCGCTTCTTGTACGGGACGCCGCTAACACGGTCAGCCTCGATCCCTACTCTGCGGAGGTGCTCGATGTTCAGCGGGCGGAAAACCTCCCGGCGGGCGAACGGCTCGCCCACACCGCCGACCCTCTTCACTTCGGCGACTTCGGCGGCCTGGCTACC